>JBAXIF010000043.1:0-7289 GCA_037138515.1 Candidatus Falkowiibacteriota bacterium | reverse complement strand
TGATTTTTTCCTGAAACTTCTCAGTGGTTAAATCTCCAGCATACACACTGGTAGTTGGGAAAAATGTTCCACCTTCTCCTTGAGCAAATGTAGAATTATTAACAAGGGTCATAACGATAATGACCAAAATGATTGCGATATTTTTCATGACTAGTTCCTCCGTTTTTATTTTTAGTTTTAGTTTATTTCTCAATTAAAGATCGAATCTAGTTTTCGATACTTAATTGAGAAATAAATTAGTCATGGTCTTGTCAAAGAGCTTGATTTTCTATAGGTTAATTATAACACTTTTGTGTATATTTGTCAATACTCTTTGATAAAATATCTATATTTTATGGCTTTTTTGTGGTTTTTATCCTCTTTTGACAAAAGCCCCTAACTAAACTATTATACTTATATAGGTCTCTTAATAAACAATTTATCATATTTAGATATGCCTCAATATAATTTTTTAAAAACCCAAGACCCTGAAGCTTGGAAGATTATCGAAGAAGAAGCTCTTCGCCAAGATGAAGAATTAGAATTAATCGCATCTGAAAACTATGTTTCTCCAGCAGTGCTTGAAGCTATGGCGACAGTTTTAGCCAATAAGTATAGCGAGGGTTATAGTGGCAAGCGTTATTATGGTGGCAATGAAGTTATAGACAAGATGGAAGATTTGGCTGTGGCTCGTGCTAAAGAATTATTTTCTGCTCCCCATGTCAATGTTCAACCGCTTTCTGGCTCACCGGCTAACGCTGCGGTCTACATGGCTTTTTTGGAGCCGGGAGATAAAGTGTTGGGATTAAGATTAGATCACGGTGGACATTTGTCCCATGGCCATAGTGTTAATTTTTCTGGTCGCTTATATAATTTTATCCAATATGGCGTTGACCCGGTTACTGGTCGAATCGATATGGATGAAGTTTACCGTATTGCTAAAGAAGAAAAACCCAAGATGATTGTAGCTGGCTTCAGTGCTTATAGCCGAGAAATCGATTGGAAGCGTTTTAAGGAAATTGCTGACGAAGTTGGTGCTTATACTTTTGCTGATATTGCCCATATCGCTGGTTTGATCGCGGCGGGAGAATTAGCTAATCCAGTTCCTTTCTTTGATGTTGTTTCTACTACTACTCATAAGACTTTGCGTGGCCCAAGAGGCGCTATTATCATGTGCCAAGAGCAATTTGCTAAACAAGTTGATAGAGCTGTTTTTCCTGGTATGCAGGGTGGACCGCATGATCATATCACTGCCGCTAAAGCGGTTGCCTTCGGTGAAGCTTTGCGTCCGGAGTTTAAAGAATATTCCAAGAAAGTAATTTTGAACGCTCAGGCAATGGCTAATAATTTTTTGGCTTTAGATTACAAAATTGTTTCTGGCGGTACTGATAATCATTTGATGGTTTTGGATTTGAGTAATAAGGGGCTTAGTGGTAAAGAGGCAGAAAAAGCTTTAGAGTCTGTCGGTATTTCCGTTTCTCGTTCAACTATCCCTAATGATCCTAATCCGCCGATGAATCCATCCGGTGTTCGTATCGGCACTCCAGCGGTTACTACTAGAGGTATGGGAGAAAATGAAATGAAGCAGATCGTTGATTTTATCGATTCAGCTTTGGCTCATAAAGATGACTCTGATTATTTAAATAATTTGAAGATTGAAGTACGTAATTTGTGCCTACAATTTCCAACCCCTAAATAATATGGAATTAATTAATGGTAAAAAAATAGCGGAGAAGGTTAAGGATGAGGTGGCCGCAGAAATACATAAATTGAATGGGGCAAGACCTAACCTGGCTATTGTTTTAGCTAATACTCGTGAAGATTCGAAACTTTACGTTTCTCTTAAGGAGCGGGAAGCAGTTAAGGTGGGAATTGATACTCATTTATACCGTCTGGAAGACGCCACTTCTGAGAATGAGCTTTTAGGTGTGATTGATTTTTTGAATTCAGATGAAACGATTGATGGTATCTTAGTTCAATTACCATTACCTAATATTTTTAATACTGACAAAGTGATTGCTGCCATTGATCCGGAAAAAGATGTTGATGGCTTTCATCCTAATCATCCTGATTATATTATTTCTCCAGTTTTCGCTTCGGTTTTGCGGATGTTAGAGGAAATTAAGTATCCTTTGGCTGGCAAAAAAGTTTGCGTCTTATTCAATTCAGATATTTTTGGAGAATCAATGAAAAAAATATTAGAGAAGGAAGGCGCTATTATTAGTCTCTGTTCTGTGGGAGAATTTGATAAGCTGAGTGAGGCTGAGAGCAATTTGAAATATGAAGAGATTAAATCTTTAAGCCAAGAGGCTGATGTATTGATTACTGCTTTGGGCTTACCCCATTTTGTGAAGAAGGATTTATTAAAACCAGGTGTTGTTGTTATTGATATTGGTATTACTAAGGTGGGAGAAAAGGTTTTGGGAGATGTTGATTTTGAAGATGTGAAAGATATAGTTTCTTATATCACTCCAGTCCCAGGCGGTGTTGGTCCGATGACCATTGCTCTGTTGTTCAAGAATGTCTGGGAAATATTTAAAAGAAAAAAACTTCAAGTATAAATAAAAAAAGGAAACCGATTTGGTTTCCTTCCTTGTTTTGTTTTTCTTTTTTAAATTTTGTTAACAGCCGCTACCACTATATTCATGGGGTGTTTGAGTTGATTTTAGATCCGGTTTATTTTTGGGACTAATAATCTGCCGCACCTCCCCAAACTCTTCTGGACTAATCTTGCTGCGATCAATTCTTACGGATACTTTAATTCCCAATTTGCCATTTTTGTAGGTTGTGGCATACTCTAGTGAACTGATGGAGATAGCTGGGATGGATGAATTACCATTTCTTCCGTAATTTTTTTCCATTAATTTTTCCAGTTGGCCTAATTTTTGGCCGCTGATAACACTTGTAATGAACATAACATATTAATTTTTGTTAGACATTTGAAAGATATTACTTTTATTTATTCCGTTTGTCAAGAATTTAAACCCTTAAAGATATGGATAAGAAAGAAGCTATAATCCAATTACTTAAAATTCATTTTGGCTATGATAGTTTTCGTCCTGGCCAGGAAGAGGCTATTGATAGTATTTTAGCTGGTAAAAATACAGTAGTGGTTATGCCGACCGGCGGCGGTAAGTCTTTGATTTTTCAGTTGCCAGCCTTAGTTTTAGAAGGCATTACTATTGTTATTTCGCCCTTGATTTCTTTGATGAAAGATCAGGTCGATTCTTTGGTTAGTGTCGGAATTCCAGCTACTTTTATTAATTCATCTATTTCTCAGGCGGAAGTTGATGAAAGATTAGCACAACTCAAATCCGGTGAATGTAAAATAGTTTATATCGCGCCAGAACGTTTTTATAATCAAGTCTTCATGGATAGCTTAAAGAACTTGAAGGTGTCTTTGTTTGCTATTGATGAAGCTCACTGTATTAGTCAATGGGGACATGATTTCCGTCCGAGTTATTTGAGAATGCATCAAACAATCAATCTAATTGGTAACCCTCCAGTAGTTGCTTTGACGGCCACGGCCACACCAGAAGTGAGAGATGATATTGTGAAACAACTTCACTTTCAAGCTCCAACTATGGTGGTGACCGGCTTTGCTCGTCCTAATTTGCAATTTGGTGTCGCTTCTTTAAATGATAAAGCGAAGATTGATACTGTGGTGGATTTTATCAGGAGCGCTCCAGACCAGTCTGGCATTGTTTATGTTGGCACTCGAGGTAAGGCTGATGAGTTGGTGGAAATTTTAACTGGCTATGACGTGCGAGCGGTAACTTATCATGCTGGAATGGATCCGGAGAGCCGGGATTGGGTTCAGAACAGCTTTATGAAAGGTGAAGCTCAAGTAGTGGTAGCCACTAATGCTTTTGGTTTGGGTATTAACAAGAAAGATATCCGTTTCGTTATCCATAATGACATGCCCGGAACTATTGAAGCTTATTACCAAGAGGCTGGCCGGGCTGGTAGAGATGGGGTGGATAGTTTTTGTTTACTTTTGTATTCTTCTCGAGATCGATATCTACGAGAGTTTTTTATTAAGGGTGATAATCCAGGGTCTCATATTATTGTAGAAATCTATGATTTTTTGCGTCGTCGCGCTAATGACCAACCGGGTGAATCTATTTTGATTACTTATGCCGAGTTAGGTCAAAAATTATCAGAAAATGTACCGGAAATGGCTGTTGGCACCTCTTTGAAAATATTAGAGCGCGAAGGTTATATTTCTCGTCCTAATGAAAAAACCACTAATGCCTTTCTACAGGCCAAGGCTGATTCTGGCAAGATGTTGGAAGCGTTAGGAAAGAGGGCTAAGACCCAGATTGAGGTTTTTACTAAATTAACTGAAAGCTTCAGTGTTGAACTGCAAAAGGGTTGGGAGATCAGCTTAGAAGAAATTGCTTCTATTTTAAAGATAAAGCGAGAGGCTTTGCTTCGGACTATCAAGAAGTTAGATGAGCAGGGGCTTTTAGAATATCGTCCGCCGTTTAAAGGAACAGAGATTAAGGTTTTGAAGTCGGTCCATCCGGCCGATTTGAATTTGGATTTTTCTGCTTTGAAGGCCAAGGAGCGCCGAGCCTATGAAAAATTAGATGAAATGGAGTCCTATATCTATTCTGAAATGTGTCGTCAGCAATATATTTTAAATTATTTTGGTGATCATCATTCTCAAAAATGCGGCAAATGTGATGTTTGTCTTAAGAAGGGGCCGACAGTTAAGTCCCGCAGTTATTTAGGTGATTATTAATATTATGAACAAGAAAACTCAAGATAAAATATTAAATATCGTTAAAGTAAATTATTCTGATATTGCGACAGAATTCAATACCACTAGAAAAAAATTTATCTGGTCTAGCCTTAATGACTTCTCTCGCGAGATTAAGCCTGGTTCTCGGGTTTTGGATGTTGGTTGTGGTAATGGCCGCTTGATTGAAGTTCTGGAAGATAAGCAGATTAATTATTTGGGAGTTGATAATAGTCGTGGGTTGATTAAATTGGCTGGTGAAAATTATCCTAATTACAAATTTCTGGTTAGTGATATTTTGAGTTTGAATCAGTTTGCTGATAAGAATTTTGATTATATTTTTAGTATTGCTGTCTTGCATCATTTGCCGGGTCAGAAATTACAGATTGAGGGATTAAAACAAATGGCTGACAAGTTGGCGCCTCGGGGCCGGATAATTATTAGTGTTTGGAGTTTGTGGTTTCAGCCTAAGTATTTAAAATTAATTATTTCTAGCTATTTTAAGCACCTATTTTCTAATAATAAGTTAGATTTCGGTGATATCTTATTTTTTTGGAAGAACTCTAAGGGAACTAAGGTTAGTTTGCGTTATTATCATGCTTTTACCGTTTGTGAACTAAAAAAAATTAGCCGGAAAGCTAATTTAAAAATCGTTAAGATTATCAAGGATAAATTTAACTATTATTTAGTTTTGGAAAAGGATTAAGCTCTGAAAGCTTTCAAGATTTCTCTAATATCTTCAATATCTCTCTCGGTTAGGCCTAGGCTTAACCGTTTTTCGTATATCGGATGAGTATCATGCTGGATCTTTTCTGAGGTGATTTTAATACCATTAACGATATCTTGTTTGTATTCACCAATCAGGTCGAGAACTATTTCCTTATTCTTCTCGTTTAAATTGGAAAAACGGGAGTTATTTCTAACCATGCGATCTAACTTATTTTCAATCTCGTCGCTGGTCATGGTTTTGATGTTTTTCATGAGGTCTTTGATGTCCATATTTTTGTTTATTTTTTTATTACTGTATAATAGTATTATAGCATCTTTAAATAATTTTTTAAATTATGAATAAATCTAAACCAGCCTTCACCCTCATCGAGCTCCTAGTCGTCATTGCCATCATCGGCATCTTGGCGACTGTTTCAGTTATCGCTTTCCAAAATGCTCGGGCTAAATCTCGGGACGCCAAAAGAATCGGAGATGTGAAGCAGGTTCAAACCGCTTTAGAATTATTCTTCAATGATCAAAATAGATACCCCACTGCTGATGAATGGAATTCTGGTAAGATCTTTTCTACTTCAACTACTGGAACATCTACCTATATGCAGATTATTCCAGCTGCTCCAACTCCAGCTGATGGAAGTTGTGATAATAACCAAAATGCTCTAACTTATATTCCCAGTATTAATGGGTCGTCTTATTCTATTTCTTTATGTTTGGGAAATACCACTGGATCACTTACTTCTGGACCAAAATGTCTGACCCCAAGTGGTATTATTGATGTAGATTGTTCTGTGGATCAAGGGGCGGGCGGAGCTATTACCCCCTTTGTTTGTGGTCAAAAGTTTGCTGATATTCGCGATTCTAATTCTTATTTAACCGTTGATCTAAATGGTCAATGCTGGTTTGCAGAAAACTTAGCTTACCTTCCAAGTGTTGTCCCAAGCGCTACGGGTGACAGCACCACCCCTTATTATTATGTTTATAATTATGAAGGTACGGATGTAGTTGCAGCTAAATTGCTGAACTCTTATGCTGTTTATGGCGTTCTTTATAATCACCCAGCGGCCTTAACAGCTTGTCCTGAAGGTTGGCATCTGCCAAGTGACATTGAACAAGACGCTCTTGATCAGTTCTTAAAAAGTTCTACTTGTGATGCTAATCGTGTCGCTTTTGGCTGTAGTGGCGCTGGTACTAAAATGAGGTTATATGGATCATCTGGTTTCGAGGCTCTTTTAGGAGGTCTTCGTGATGTCGGCGGAACTTTTAGTGATAGAGGTAGCAATGCTTATTTTAGATCATCTTCTGTTGATGGAACAAATGCTTGGGCTCGAGCCTTAACAGCCAACATTTCAAATAACTCTTATTATATTCCTCTTGTTGGCCGGTATAGTTTTAGTCAGGATTATGGCTTTTCGGTGCGTTGTCTTCAAGATTAGTTATTATTTTTAATAATAGATAGTTTTTCAAAACACCCTAAATTATTAGGGTGTTTTTCTTTGTCTTATTAATGATGTATAATGATAAGATAATAGGTTAAAGTAATTGTATGATTATAAATAAAACTAAACCAGCCTTCACCCTCATCGAGCTCCTAGTCGTCATTGCCATCATCGGCATCTTGGCGACTGTTTCAGTTATCGCTTTCCAAAATGCTCGGGCTAAATCTCGGGACGCCAAAAGAATCGGAGATGTGAAGCAGGTTCAAACCGCTTTAGAATTATTCTTCAATGATCAAAATAGATACCCCACTGCTGATGAATGGAATTCTGGTAAACTTTATTCCACCAGTACTGGAGTAACCTCCACCTACATGCAAGTAATCCCAAATGCTCCAACTCCAGCT
>JBAXIF010000042.1:0-7946 GCA_037138515.1 Candidatus Falkowiibacteriota bacterium | reverse complement strand
TAACTGGTTCAAATATAACGATTAATTTACCAACCATTTTTGGGTATTAAACCACAAATGATTTAAATTATTTCTGAAATAAAAAAATACTATCCTGATTGGATAGTATTTTTTATATAAACTAAGTAATTGAATTAATCTTTTAAACATCGTACAGAAAAGGCATAAGCCTGACCGTCAAGGTAACGGACGGTGCCAGAATTAGACGTGCCCAAAAGTCTAGCCCAAGCACTGGGCCCGCTAATAGAGGATGACCAAAAAACAGTACCCGTCCTATTACTACTAAACGACCCACCGCCACTACGACTACCAGCAGGAAGAGCGGTAAAGCCAACGGAATCAGTGGCGCCAGTATTAGGACTATTCCAATGAGCAAATCCAACTTCTTTTAATTTACCTCCAGCATTAGCACAGCCCCAATTGCCATTTCGATTAGCATCACAAGTATTAGGTGAATCAGTTAGATATTGATCAAGAATGTTTTGCTGAGCGTCAGTTGGTATGTGCCAACCTGTCGGGCAAATACCTTGCACACCTTCAGTGGTAGAATATTGCATAGTCTCAGACCATTGATATAGGCCACCATAAATATCACAATTACTAGAATTATCACCATAACAATACTTTTCCAAGACACTGTTGTTAGTTTGAGACGTTGCTCCTGTTATCATATTTCCAAGATTTAAATTACTCGCAAACCAAACTTGAGCGCCAATAGTAATGGTTGGATAATCAACACCAGCATAAGAGCAAGTAGTACCACCAACAGTGCTAGCTGAACAAGCGGCCGTTCCACCGCCAACAAGCGCCACAGAACAATCCACATCAACAATTCCACCAGGAGTTAGGCACTTAGGTCCAGGAGTCAAAGTTCCAGTAGTATTACCTAGACAGAAAGAGATAGAATACGATCCAAGGTCAGAGCTAGGAGTATAACTGACAGTATTCTTATCAGTAGTACAATTTCCATCAGCCGGAGTTGGAGCTGTGGGAATAAATTGCATATAGGTAGAAGTGGCATCAGTGGTAGTAGAGTAAATCTTACCAGTATTCCATTCTTCGGTAGTTGGATATCTATTCTTATCATTAAAAAACAACTCTAAAGCGGTTTGAACTTGCTTCATATCCCCTGCTCTTTTAGCATCGCGAGATTTAGCCCGAGCATTGGAAAGGGCTAAAACAGAAATGGTTGCCAAGATACCAATAATGGCGATAACCACTAGAAGTTCAATCAAGGTAAAACCTTTCTTATTTTTTTGGAGAGAAGCTTGTTTCATGGATGTTGTTTTTTGAGTAGTTCCCAGAAGTTTTCTCAAGATGAGAAACACATAAGTTCCACTGGTTAGATTTATATATTTTAAAAATTATTAAATTCTAATATTATATGAAAAAACCTCTGGGCGAACCAAAGGAATTTTTCCAAATTATCTCTATTGTCCGTTATAAGCTAACCCTTTTAACTGTCTCTGGGCCTGAAGATCAAAGATGGTTTTCTTCAATCCATTCTTGAGAGTCACAACCGGCATCCAACCTAATTCATTCTTGGCTTGGAAAATATCCGGCAAAGGCAACTCACTCATAAACAAAGTTCTTTCTTTGAATACTACCTTAGAATTAGTTGCTCCGGTTTCCTCAATGATAATCCGACAAACATCTGACACTTTCACATTCTCTTCAGAACCGATATTAACAGGACCAGTTAAAGGTGAATTAATTAATTTGAAAGCAGCGTCGACAGCATCAGTTACATAACAAAATGATGAAGCAAAATTTTCATCACCCAATACTACTAAATCTTCGTTAGTCAAAGCACTGACGATAAAATCTGGGATCATCTGGTCATCATTCAAAGGCATGCGCGGTCCATAGGTTCTGAAGATACGCATAATCTTAGTATCAATATTAAACAGACGGCGATAATCATTAACCATGGTTTCAGCAAAGCGCTTTCCCTCATCATAACAACTGCGCTCGGATAAATGATCAATACGGCCCAAGAAATCTTCTTTAATCTTATCCATATTATCATTCAAATTTTTCGGACCATAAACCACCGATGAAGAAAAATGCAAAAACTTAGCCCCATACTTAACCGCAAAATCTAAAGCGTTCTTAGTGCCTAAAGAATTAGCCATCAAAGTGTCATAACAATTTTCCTTAAAATGACGAGGTGAAGTTGGACAAGCTAAATGATAAATTTCTTGAATACCTTGGAAAGGAATCTTAAACTTTTTTAACTCTGGTAAAGTTTCCAAATCTAAAGGCTGACTAATATCATGATTAATAAAAACAAAATTGGGATTAGGCAATAAGTGCTCGATATTATTAGCTGAACTAGTCACAAAATTATCCAAACAGATAACCTTGCATTCTTTTACTAACTCATCACACAAATGAGAACCGATAAAACCGGCCCCACCAGTTACTAACACGTTACGCTTATCAAATATAACTTTTGGCATATATATTGTATTATATGATAATTATAGCTTAATTATCCATTAAAATAAAGCCCACACTAACACCTTTATTAAAAGTGTCTTTATAAGCATAAAATGACTCTAAAATCTCTCCCTGGGATGAAAAAACTCGGACATGAGGAGCCCCACCCGGACCGGCACCAGTAATAACTTCGGCTAAACCATCATTATTAACATCGCCAGCAGCAATACTGACCCCATTTTTAAACTTATCATCATAAGCCATAAAACTACTCTTCAACTGGCCAGAATTATCAAAAATCTTCACTAGCGGACCAAAACCTTCCATTGGAGCGACAATAATTTCAGATTTATTATGATCAACCCGACCATTAATATTGGCCACTGCTAAATTAACACCACCCTTAAAATTCTTATCATAAACCATAAACTGACTCTTCAAAGATCCTTGTCCATTAAATATTCGGACATGGGGTCCACCACCAAAACCAGGGGCGGTAACAATATCAGCTGAGCCATCGCCGTTAACATCACCGACAGCTACATTAACACCACCTTTAAACTTCTTGTCGTAAGCCAAGAACTGTTTCTTTAATTTTCCCTTGTAATCAAAAATCTTCACCAATGGTTCTGAGCCAAAACCAGACGATGTAATAATTTCATTCTTTTTATCGCCATCAACATCACCCACAGCCACATTGACCCCAGACTTTGATTTAGCGTCATAAGCTAAAAATTGACTCTTTAACTTCCCTTTAGTATCAAAAACTCGGACCATCGGTTGACCAGAAAAACCATTAGCTACTACAATATCACTTACTCCATCACCAGTAACATCACCACTCGCAAATTTCAGACCTTCCTTGTATTTATTATTATCTGACAAAAATTCTTTAAAAAGCTTTCCTTGAGGAGATAATATCTGAATCTTATTTTGATGATCTTCTGTGTTCTTGAACTTGGAAGAATAATCAGCCGCATAAGTAGAAAATAATATTCGACCAGAATAATCATTCAGTCTTTCTTTAGCCCAATTGACAGCGCCGAACATATTTAAACGGCCCACTCCCAATTTACCGATATAATCAGGATTAAAATCATTAATATTATCAGTACTTCTAAGTAAAATATTGGTAATCTCATCCCGAGTCAAATTCGGATTGGCTTCTTTTATTAAAGCTAAGGCGCCGGTGATGAGTGGGGTGGCCATAGAAGTTCCCGACCAAAAACCATCAAAATATTTATTATATTCTTCACCCGCTGCTGGATTATAAGTAGCGGTGCTAAAAAAACTGACGCCAGGAGCAGAAATATCAATACAATTTGAACCATAGCTAGAAAAAATAGCCTTCTGGTCCATGGTGTCGGTTGCCGCCACACCAATCACTAAATTTTCACCATTATCACCGTCGAAACAAGCTGGATAAAGCGGTGTCTTGTCAATATTCAAACCATGATTTTCACTCTGATCGTTTCCGGCCGCTGCAACAACAATTACCCCAGCGCGATAAGCGCGCTCTAAAGCTTCTTTAAGTCCAGTGCTATAACTTTGTCCAGTAAAGCTTAAATTTATAATATCAGCTCCATTATTAGTAGCATAATCTATTGCTCTGATAACATCGCCCATTCGGCCGCTACCATCGTCACCCAAAGCTTTCAGAGCCATGATTTTAGACTTCCAGGTAACTCCAGTGACTCCCATACCATTATTACCAGCAGCACCAATAATTCCTGCCACCATAGTACCATGAGAAACACCAGAATTATTATAACCATCAGAAAATTTAGGTGATGGATCTGGAATATTGGCCACAAAATCCCAACCATTAACATCATCAATAAAACCATTATGATCATCATCAATGCCATTATTAGGAATTTCATTCTTATTAACAAAAATATTACCAGACAAATCTGGATGACTAATCTGAATACCGGAGTCAATCACGGCGATAACGATATTAGGACTAGAATTAATCTTTTCCCAAGCATCGTTAGCCCTAATCTTTTCTAAATACCATTGATTGTAATAATAAGTATCATTTGGATAAAAAGAAGCCCCTACCATTTGAAATGGGGTAGATAATAACAGTAAAAATATTAAGATTTGGCTAATTTTCTTAAACATATTAATCCCATTCTAACATAACAGAGCAACTAAAGGCAAATTAAAAAAATGCCCAAAAAACGGGCATTTATTTTTATATCCAGTAAATTTTATAAGCTCTTAATCTCCCGTAAAGTTTCTTCAGCGCACTTTCTCCAATTAAACTGTTGAGCCCGCTTTAAACCACTTTCAGATAATTTAGCCCGGAGATTTTCATCAGTCAAAATAATTCTTAACTTTTCCGCAATATCCTCCTTCTTATCTTTATTAAAATAAATTGCAGCATCTTCAGCCACTTCCCGCAGCGCTGGGATATCGGAGACTACTGTCGGAACTCCACAAGCTAAAGCCTGCATAACTGGAATACCAAAACCTTCATGACGAGAAGGAAAAACAAAAGCGGCAGCACCATTATAAATAGCCGGCAGATCAGCTTCAGCTACCCAACCCAACATCACAATTTCTGAATTTAAATTATATTCTTCAATAATATATTTGATCTCATCGTAACCGAAACCGGCATGCCCAATTAAAACTAATTTAGCCTTAATCTCTGGGTTATTCTCTTTCAAAAGTGCCAAGGCTTCAATCAGCATCGGGATATTCTTCTTCTTTTCTAAACGACCCACTGAAAGAAGATAAGGAAAATTCAAACCATATCTATCCAAAACTTGAGTGACTTCTTTTTTGTCTTCAATTTTTTTATAAAAAGAATCATCATAACCATTATGAATAACCGCTATCTTTTTAGGATCAGTCTTGTAAACTTCTTCAATTTCTTTTTTGGTATTATGAGAAACGGTAATAATCTTTTTAGCGTGACGCAGCGCATAACGAGTTGACCAATCTAAATAAGCGGTCGCATCATATTTAAATCCCTTCCCTGTTAAAAATAAAACATGCTTGATAATAAAAACAATGAAGCAACGCAAAAAATGACGGCCATGGTCAACTGTCTGTTCGGTATAGACTGCGCATTCTTTTTTGAAAGCGATGTCATGAATAGTAGTAATAGTGCGACGAGGATGAAAAAGAGGAATGGAGTGAGCAGGAACAAATAAAATTCGCGGACGGCAAAAAATCATCTCCAAACTAAGACGGCCTAATGTCCAAAAATATTGCCCAGGCCATCCTAAAACTTTTCCCTTGAAATTAGGGTGAGTATCAATAATCTTCTTAAGATCATCACCAAAAGGCTGATCAGAATAAAGAATATATTTATTTTTGCTATCAATTTCAGCAAAATTCTTAATCAAATAATATGAGTACCATTCGGTCCCAGTCTTGTATGCACGATTAGCTCTAGAAGCATCAATGCCGATAGTCATAGGTTACTTGGCTGCCAAAATACTGCGCTTGTAAGAATCTAAATTATCCAAGGCAATACCGGTTCCTTTAGCTACACAAAGTAGTGGGTCATCAGCGATATAAGCTGAGACACCAATAGCACGAGAAAATAATTGATCAATATTACGAAGTAAAGCACTGCCACCGGAAATCACAATTCCCTTATCAATAATATCAGCCACTAATTCTGGTGGAGTTTCTTGTAAAATTCTTTTTGTAGCATTTAAAATTTCTTCTAACTCGCTCTGGATAGCTTCAGTTACATCATCACTAGTAATAGTAATAGTTCGAGGCAGACCATTAACAGAATCACGACCATTAATTTCCATACTTAACTTTTCTTCATCAGACAAGAACAAGGCTGAACCAACTTTGATTTTGATTTCTTCCGCAGTTCTTTCGCCGATAACTAAGTTATGTTTCTTTTTGACGTATTCCAAAATAGCCATGTCGAATTTATTTCCACCGACACGGACAGAAGTGGAAGCAACCACACCACCCAAAGAAATAACCGCCATTTCAGCAGTACCACCGCCGATATCGACAATCATGTGACCAGCCGCTGAACTGATTGGAATATCTGCTCCAATCGCTGCTGCTACCGGTTCTTTGATAATGTAAGCTGCTTTCGCACCAGCTGCTAGAGTCGCTTCGATAACCGCTCTTCTCTCAGTCGAAGAAATTCCAGCTGGAACAGCTACCATAACTTCCGGACGGAAAATACGCATACCACCTAAAGTCTTGTTGATAAAATAACGGATCATAGCTTCAGTTGTCTTGTAGTCAGCAATAACTCCATCCTTCAAAGGACGAAGCGCAATAATAGTATCTGGAGTCCGACCTAACATGTCTTTCGCTTCATTACCCACAGCCAAAATCTTCCGATCGTCAACCGAAACAGCCACCACTGAAGGCTCGTTAATAACAACACCTCTTTTAGGTAGATAGACTAGAGTATAAGTTGTCCCTAAATCGATACCGATTCTCTTGATAAACATATAATTTCTTTAATAATATATGACAATATTAACGCATTGTGGGGTTTTAGTCAATAAAACTAATAACTGTCAATTATCGGCAAAAAAACAGAAAAGCCAAGTATTGTACTTGGCTTTTAAATAGAAAGAAAAATAAAATTATTAGTATTATAAAAATCTTAAGCAGAATATCACATAAATTAACCAAGCTTTTTATTTTTAATTTATTTTTTATTTTTTTCTATATATTCTAGAACTGAATTTAAACTTTCCTGATATATTCCAATTTGTCTTTTAATTAAAAAAACATACCCCGTAGCCTCTTTTGTAAGTTCTTCAATACTTTTTTCTTCTATTAATTTTTCAGGATGCTCTTGAAAAAAAATTATACTTTTTTTATATCTATCAATATCTTTTTCATCTAACTCTCTATTCTCACGTGAGTAAGTAGAAGTATCAGTAAATAGTTCGAGTCGACCACTTAACTCCTTTATTGTATTTTCCATATCTATAACATAATTTTGCAAAGCAGCGGTTTTAAATTCTAAAGTCTTTTGATATTCAAACCTATTTTTAGCCCACTCTTCAGGATTTGCATATTCAGCTAATTTTTGTTTCTCTAAAGCGATAGCTTCTTGCAGATAATCTGGAGTTTCTAAAATATTTCCATCCCTATCAGTATATTGATAAAGCTTATATTTACCATCTTCATTTTTCATATAATTCTCCACTAAGCCAGGATAAATCTTAGAGTCATTTTCAGCTAAAACAGAGTCATAGCCTTCAATAAATTTCCAAGAAGAGACTGGCAAAACAAACTCGCTCTGTTTTAAGTCTTTATTTTCGCCACTATCACCTTCCTGAGAAAAAGATTCACCAGAAGAAGCCAACATTCCCAGCGAAATCATTCCAGCCATTTTTAAGTTTCTAAAAAATTTTGGCTTTTTAACCGCCTCTTTTTCATTTTGATCATTTTCATTTTTTTGCAAATCATCAGACGTCTTAGGAGTGAAAAATTGTATAGTGGTCCAGTTTGTCAACACAGATTTGACGTCATTAAATAGTTGGACGAAC
>JBAXIF010000041.1:0-8300 GCA_037138515.1 Candidatus Falkowiibacteriota bacterium | reverse complement strand
CTGGTCTGGTTTGAGGCCATATCTCTCTTCTACTTCTTTAGCGCTATATAAAACGCTGTCAGTAATCCCCCGGCTCATAGTGTAAACCTGGGTGTGATCATTTATCAGTTGTAAAGTATCCATATCACCAGTCATGATGATTTTTTTGATGCCAGAATTGACTTGATGGGAAATGGTTCCGATCAAATCATCAGCTTCATAACCGGCTAAGTCATAGATAGGAATGTCAAAAGCTTTAGCCGCTTCTTTAACGAGCGGGATCTGTTCATAGAGTTCATCAGGGGCTTTGACGCGCTGAGCTTTGTATTCCTTATATTCTAAACGTCTGAAAGTTGTTTCTTTTCGGTCTAATGTTAGCACAATATAGTCTGGTTTTAGGTCGGATAGAGCTTTTATCAGAAAAGTGGTAAAGCCATAGACAGCATTAACCACTTGGCCGGACTTAGTGGTCATGGTCGGTGGAAGAGCATGAAAGCTGCGGTGGATAATGGCATTTCCATCGATAATTACGAGTTTTTGATTTGTTTTTGTCATGATTATAGTTTATCATTTTTGCAGTAATAATCAAAGTTGTTCTTATTGAGAAAAATTTAAATAATGTGATATACTGTAAAAGAAATAAATCAATAAGTTAATAAATGAAAATATGACTAAAAAGTTTTTATTGTTGCTTTTGGCCTTGCCATTGCTTTTAGCTGGATGCACTAAGACTGCTACACCAGAAGCTAAGACTAGTTTGTTGGATAATAAGACTATTATCTTTTATGGCGACACTTGTCCCCATTGTAAGATTCTAGAGCAGTATTTAGAAGATAATAAGATTAATGATCGGATGACTATGGAAAAAATGGAAATTTATAAGAATGCCGATAATGCTAAATTAATGATGGAAGCAGTTTCTCGTTGCGGTCTGTCACAGAGTAATGTTGGCGTCCCTTTTTTGTGGACTGAAAATAAATGTTATGTCGGAGGAGATGAGGCAACGGCCTTCTTTAAAGCGAAGTTTAAACTTTAATACTTTATGAATAAGATAAAAATTTTTTCGGGGTTGTTGTTAGCTAATTTTTTATTAGTTTTTTCCGCTTCCGCTTTTTGTCCGGTTTGCGTTGTGGCTGCTGGAGCGGGCTTAGGTTTTTCTCGCTGGTTAGGGATTGATGATACTATCACTAGTTTGTGGATTGGTGGTCTATTGGTCGCGGTTTCCGCTTGGACTATTGAGTGGCTGAATAAGAAGAAAATTAATTTTAAAGGATTAAGTCTTATTACTTATTTTGCCTATTATGCTATGGTTATCATTCCTTTTTATACCACCGGATTCATTGGCCATCCTTTTAATCGCTTATGGAATATTGATAAAATTTTATTAGGAATTATCATTGGTAGTATTGTCTTTTATTTCGTTGGTGTTTGGTACCAATATCTTAAAAAGAAAAATAATAATCATGCTTACTTCCCTTTTCAAAAGGTGGTGATGCCTCTTGGTTCATTGTTGATTTTAAGTTTTGTTTTTTATTTTATTACTAAATAATAATTTGGATATATATGGATATTAATCAAAAAGAATTACAGACGTTTATCGATAAGATGGATAACTTGAAGAAGGATAATAAATTAGATTTATCATCCGACCAAGACTTGAGTATTGCTGTGATGAATCTGATCAGCATTGAAGAGCATTTCTTTTTTTCCGGAGCTAAGACTGGTAACAATGATTATTATGACATGATCAAAGATATCAGAGAGATGAGAAAAGAATTGATGCAAAAACTGATCAAGGAATATGAAGGCGAAGTCTGGTGTATCTCTAAACATTTATTAGCTGCTTCTATGAGATTAATGGAGGTTGGTACTAAGGAAATGGGCAGAGGACGTAAAGAAGACGCTTATGAATTATTCACTAAAGCTTATAATCTTTATTCTCTGTTCTGGGGCTTGAATATGAAGCTGATCAATACCGGTGATATCAAGAAGATTGATGATGAAGCTTTGAACAAGCATGATGAGGAAAAATTAGGATTTATGGGCAAGCTCGGCAATCTAGTAAAAAAAGCCATTAATTGCTGTTTAGAATAATAAGACTGAAGATAAAAAAGACCGCTTTAAGATAGCGGTTTTTTTGTTGACAAAAACTCATTTTTAGTTTAATTTGATATTAATTCAGTTATTTAACAACGTAAAACCAAAATCTAGTATAATGATAAAAAAGACCGCAAGTTTTATGGGCGCTTTGTCTCATAAAGCTTTTCAATCGCAAGATACCTTGGGCCGTCAGTGTAAAGAGGATGAAGACCTGGCTTTAGCTCAGTTCTTGGATCCTTTTGAAATTGATATTTGGAAGATTAAATCTTCTAAAAGCTTTCGAGCCTTAGCTGGTAAGACTCAGGTCTGGCCATTATCTGCCAATCCTTTAGTTAGGAATCGCTTAACTCATACTTTGGAAGTTGAAGCTATCGCTGTAATGATTGCTCAAGTTCTAGGTTTAAATGTCAGTCTTACTAGAGCTATCGCTCTGTCTCATGACTTAGGCCATGCTCCTTTTGGACATATGTTTGAAAGGATTATTAGTGAAATCACTGGTATAAAATTTCGGCATGAGTTTTTTGGACCACTTTTGATGCAAAAAATTGAGCGTCAAGGGAAAGGTATTAATGCCTCATTTGAAGTTTTGGAAGGTGATTCTCGACACTCTAGGGGTGATGGAAAATTGATTACCGAAATTAATCATCCTTCAGAGTATGGTGCTGTTGTGTGCGCGGACAAGATTGGTTACACCCCTTCTGATGTTAATGATTGTTTACGTATGGGGTATTTGAAAAAAACTCCTACCAGACTCAAGCATTTAGGAAAAAATCAAAGAGAGCAGGTCAATTCTTGTTTACTGGCTTTATTTAAAGAAAGTGCTGAGTGCGGTTATGTTTCTTTTAGCACGTCTAAGCAAGCTATCGCTTTTGAGGACGCTCGGCAGTGGATGTATAAAAATGTCTACCATAAATTAGATCAGGAGCCTGATCGAATTGGGAACGAGGAACATATTCGTCGCGCTTATTCTTTTGTGAGCAAGTACTTTAATTTTAATAGTATCGATACTGCCGTGGCCTTAGCAACTATGACTGATAGAGAAATTATAACTTTGTCAGAAATGGAAAGCGGTCCGACAACAGTTCGTGATATCAAAAAATTAGAGCACTCCGGTTTTATGGAACGTCTAAAGTATTGCCAAGGTGTTGGCTATACCGAAGAAGACATGAAAGCTTCTTGGTCTTGGGCTAAGAAATAAATTTAAAAGAACAAATAAAAAAACGGATTATTAATAATCCGTTTTTATTTTTATTTAATCTTTAGTCTAGCTTGCTAAAAAGAGTTTTAGCGATGGCCGTCATTTCTTCTTTAGTCCTTTCTCTGATTGGTTCTTCTTTTAAGGGTCCATCATTATTAATAGAATCCTTGTAATAATTAGCAACCTTGTTTAGCTCTTCATTGTTAACAACATCTGCGTGTTTTTTTCTAAGTCTTTTTAATTCTTTCCATTTTTTTTCTGGGGTGGGTTCGGGCATTTTATTTTTCCTTTCTGTCTTTAGGTGTGGGGTTAATTTAATTCTGTAATTTGTCTTTTTTGAGATTCGCATTCAAAAGCGCTCTCAATATTTTGGTTCATTATTTTTTTGTTTCTAGATGCTCTAAGAACAATAATAATTAAAACCAAAATGATTCCTGAAATAATTAAAAAATTTCCCATAGTTGTAAATTTTAAAATTTGATTCAAAAAGAACTTTACTGGTTATATTATCGGTTTATTCTTTGTTTTTGTCAATTAAAACCAATAAAAAAGACGTCTAATTTAGACGTCTTTTTAAATAGAAATCTTATTTTACTAATGATTTTCCGGTCATTTCTGGAGGAATATTTAAGCCCATTATATCTAGGATAGTAGGGGCGACGTCAGCTAATGTTCCGTTTTTTATCTCTTGATAATTGTTTGACACTAGTATGCATGGGACTGGATTAATAGTATGAGCAGTGTTAGGTGTGCCGTCATCATTAATAACAAAGTCAGCATTGCCATGGTCAGCGATAATTAAAATATCAAAACCATTTTCAGTTGCGGTTTTTATCACTTCTCCGGCACAGGTATCTACGGTCTCGACTGCTTTTTCAATTGCCGACAGAACTCCAGTGTGTCCAACCATATCAGCATTGGCAAAGTTAATACAGATAAAAGATAGATCTTGTTTTTTGATTTCGGCAATTACAGCTTCTTTAACTTCAATGGCACTCATTTCTGGTCGTAGGTCATAGGTGGCTACTTTTGGTGAAGGAATTAGAACTCTTCTTTCTCCTTCAAATTCTTTCTCTCGGCCACCAGAAAAGAAAAAGGTGACATGGGCGTATTTCTCAGTCTCGGCAATACGTAATTGTTTCAGGTTATTTTTAGAGACCACCTCCCCTAAGGTGTTGATAAGATTCTCTTTGTCATAAATAACGTTTACATCCTTAAAAGAATCATCATACCTGGTCATGGTATAGTATTTTAAAGGAATTGGTGTCATATCATATTCTGGAAATCTTTCTTGGGTGAGTGCAATAGTCAGTTCTCTTAAGCGATCAGTCCTGTAGTTAACGCAGATCACCACATCACCCTCTTTGATTAATCCTATCGGTTGTTCGTTTTTAATAATAATGGTTGGTTTAATGAACTCATCGGTTATCCCATTGTCATAAGAAGTTTGGATTGATTTCAAGACATCTTCACTTTTTTCTCCTGTGCCGGCGGTGTAGAGATCATAAGCTTCCTTGATCCTTTCCCATCTCTTATCCCGGTCCATAGCGTAGTATCGGCCGATAAGAGAGGCTATCTGGCCGTTAGAAGTTTTTAGATGCTCGGTTAATCGGCTGATATATCCTAATCCACTCTTAGGGTCGGTGTCACGGCCGTCAGTAATGGCGTGGATAAAAAGATTTTCTATATTATATTCTTTGGCGACATCACAGAGCTTGTAAATATGGGTATCCATAGAATGAACCCCGCCATCTGAAACTAGTCCGATTAAATGGATTGCCTTAGAGTTTTCTTTAGCATAACTGAAGGCTTCGACTATCTTTGGATTTTTATAGATGGAATCATCCTTACAAGCTAGATTGATCTTAACCAAATCCTGATAGAGCACTCGACCGGATCCAATACTTAGATGGCCGACTTCAGAATTGCCCATTATTCCCTCTGGTAATCCGACTGCGTTTCCGCTAGCCAATAATTGGGAGTGAGGATATTTTTTTAATAACTCGGAAACATTTGGAGTTTTTGATAAAAAGATAGCATTAGAATTATTATTCTGGCCTATTCCCCAGCCATCGAGAATCATCAGTAATACTTTTTTCATATAAAAAAATTAATTATTAATATAATCATTCTATCTTTTAAAATAATAAAAATCAATAAATTCAAAATAAAAAAGACGTCTGATTAAGACGTCTTTTTTTGTGGACCCTATCGGATTCGAACCGATGACCCTCTGCTTGCAAAGCAGATGCTCTAGCCAGCTGAGCTAAGGGCCCAATAGCACTTCCCATATAATAACTAACGGCGATAAGAAAGTCAATAACTGTTACTGACGGACGCGGGTTAGGGGTGAAAGCATCCAGTTCATGAAGCCCCCGATCAGTCCGGTGATGAATAACATACCAACAAAAATAGCTAAAATGCCCATTAACTTATAACCTAAACGGCTGCCGCCTTCAGCTCCTAAGTTTTTTTCGAACCAAGTGACTCGGCCGAAGTTTTGCATTAACCACTCAGTTTTCATGACTATTAAAGTTCCGACAACAACCAAGACTAGACCAAAAAGAAAATTCCCCATATTTTTTATTTAATTATTTTATATAGTTAAGCGGATTCAATAATCTGCCATTAATGATAACTTCAAAGTGGATATGTGGTCCAGTAGAACGACCAGTTGATCCCATAGCAGCCACAGCTTCACCCTTACTGACGCGATCACCCACCTTAACATAAAGTTTGGAAGCGTGAGCATAACGAGTCTTGATTCCGCCGCCATGATTTATTAAGACCATATAGCCATAACCACCACTGTTCCAGCCAGACTTTTCAACTACACCAGAATCAGCTGCATAAAGCGGAGTACCAACTTTATTTCCAATATCTAAACCAGTATGGCGCCAAGAATAATATTGAGTAATACGATAACCAACTGTTGGCCATTGCATTTTGTTTCCGGCTGGTTTAGCTGCACTTGGTTTAACTAAGTCTTTAACGATAGAAGGTAAACGATAACTGGAAGTACTCTTTGGTTTAGTGACTGTAGCACTGGCAATCTTCTTACCATCTGGAATGATAATCATTTGGCCGATAGTTAGACGACTATCACTAGCTAAACCATTAGCCAAAATCACCTTATCTTTAGAGACGTCATATTTATCAGCAATCTTCTGAATAGATTCACCGGAAACCACTTTATGGATAATACCGGAGATTGGCAATATCTTTAACTTATCTCCTTGGCGGATAAAACTATAGGCGGTTAAATCATTGGCCCACAAAACGGTATTAACACTGATACCAAATTCTCGAGCAATAGTACTAACGGTGTCACCAGCTTTAACCGTATATTCAACAGTGCTGTTTCTTTCTGTAGAGTTGCTGGCTACTTCACCATTTTCTGATGGAATGATGCCTGGCTTGATGATAGCTTCACCGCTTTGAGTTAAACAACTAGCTACATGATCGCCATTAACTGGAACGGTGTTGGTGGTGATCTTTCTTTCCGGTTTAACAGCATCATTAGAAACATACTGTACGATAGTAGTGGTACAAGTAGCCTCTGATCCAGCGCCCTCAGTAATAAGCTCTTCTGGTGCAACGGTATCGAATTCGTTTTGGGCTAAGTTAGAGGCGATAGCCTTGTACATTTTGTCGGTCTTATCACCGAAGTTCTGTTGATTAGTTAAATTAATACCAATGATTATCAAAGATATACTAGCGATGATAGCTGGAGTCAAAAACTTTTTAACTAAGAAGAATTTGGAATTTTCTCTTAAATTAACTTCTCTGATTTTTTTAAGTAATAGAATATAGTATCCATATAATCTTACTACCGGCTTATATAGAATGGACCTGGAAACAAAAGAGAGGGGCTTGATGATAACAAAAACAAAAAAAGCACTGATTGCTTTTTTAACAAAAATCAGGGACTTTAGTAACGGAATCAAGACTTCAATTAATATAGTTTTAGCTCGTTGTTTTTGGCTCATGAACAGTATTATATGATTAACATGGTATCATTTTTAAGGCCCAATAGTCAATTTTAAGTACTCATAAAAAAATCAAGAAGGCGATTGAAGGAGTAAAAAATCAAGGAAAAAAGTAGCATCTTATCTCCAACTATTGACCAAATGCTTGTATTATGATATGGTCAGACCAATGAAATTGAACCTTGAAATCCCATTGGCCTCAGTAGAAAGCAGCTTCTTCGGCTTTTTTCTACTGAGGCAAAATCAACTATGATTTGAGAGCAGTAAATTGCAACGGGTTCTGATAAAAAATAAAAAACAGAACGAGTTGCTAAATATGGAGGATTGACAATGTCAACACTTTTTTCCATCGGAGCCATGAATCAATTGGCCGATGCATTCGAAAAAGCTGGTTTCTCAGCGGAAGATGTCACTAAATTGAAACAGTTTAACAATTTAAAAGGTGTCAAAGCTATTATTAACGGTAGAGCTACAATAACCTACCCAGAACGCCTCATCGACTTAGCCGCTAACCCCTTTTGTCCTGAAGGTTGGTCAGTAGAAGAACACCAAGGCACTGGAAATTGGAAATTGGATTTATCTGCTCCACTTCATTGGTCTAAAAAACAGGTAAAAGGAACTATCGAAGGTAATAAGTTAAGAAAAGAGTTAAAAGGTAAGAAAGTCTTGAATGCCAACGTTTTAGATTATTTATTGACCAGTCCAGATTTAATTCCGGAAGAATGGAAAAATAAAAATGTCTTTTTCTGGGGCACGATTTACAACCACTCCGATGACAGTCTTTACGTTCGTTATCTCCGCTGGTATGGTTCCAGTTGGGGTTGGTACTACCACTGGTTAGACTTCGATTTTGACTCTGCTGGCCCTGCTGTCGTTGCAAGTTGATCTTGGGGTTTGGTTCTTTTGTTCTTTTGATCTTTGAATTTGGTCCTTTGGCCTTGGAGTGTTTTAAACATTTCAAGGCCTTTTTATTTAAAAAATGGTTTAATACCCAAAAATGGTTGGTAATAATTTAAGATAACCCTTGTATTTAC
>JBAXIF010000040.1:0-8871 GCA_037138515.1 Candidatus Falkowiibacteriota bacterium | reverse complement strand
CTAACATAATATGGAAGATAAATCTATACAATTTCTAGAAAAGCTGGACGGACTTTCTCAGGAGGATAGCCTTTATTTTAGCTCTAAGATTGAGGCTGAGGTTCTGAAAGAAATTCAAAAAGATTATCAATTATCCAGTGATGATTTAGATAATCTGATTTATGATACTTTTATCGCTGATTTCAAATTTGATGTTTTAGAGAAAGGATTGAAGGCGACTAAGGTTCCAGCTCCTTCCCAGTCAAAATTGGCTGCCGATATTTTGGGTAAATTATTTTTACCGATTGCTCCTTTCTTGAAATTGGATATTAAAGCGGAAATTATTAAACGCGGTCATCGTCCAGAGATTTATGAAAAATATACTGAAGCTTTGACTGGATTGATTGAGGATAAGAATTTTGAAAGTTTAGAAGAGGTAGTTAAATTACACGAAAGTACTTTTAATCCATTGGAGGAGGAAAATACCGCCATAGACATGTTCTCCAAGGGGTTGAATGACCTTTTAAATGATACTGACACCACTGCTGTTAATAATTTGAATAGCGCTTTAGTTTATTTATTGATTAATAAGCCAGATTTTCATAACAAGATCAGCAAGATTTTGTTGGATAACCAAGAAGAAATCACTACTCAGAACCTATCTTGGACTGAGGGTGTGCAGCGCGGTACAGTGGCTAATTGGTTGAAGGATTTTATTAGAGAAAACGGTAGTGATATTTATAATTCAGTCGTCTTGTCCCGCTATTTAGCGACCTCAGTTAACCCTCAATTGTTAAGTGAGGGAGAGAGAAAAATAGTTCGTCGCTTATTAAAACTATATCGTAATTTAATTTTCTTCCCTGATTCTATGAATGATGTTTCAGTGGAAGAATGGGAGATAATTCCAGTTGAGAAGGTTAGTGTTGAAAGACCAATTGTTACCTCCAAGACTAAAGTTAGTGAAGAAGTGCCAGCCGTGGTGGTTGTTCCTAAAGTAGCGGAAGAACCTAAAAAGATAGTTGAAACACCAATTTCTTTACCAGTATTTAATACTCCAATTATTGAGGATGTTGCTATTCCTAAGATCGAAGCTGATTTAGAAGATTCTAAATTAGCATCATTACTGACTAAATATCACCCTGATTCATTGGAAGCTAAGGTGGTTAAAGAAGAAATCAAAAGACGAAAAAAATAATAATTAATTATTTATCGTTTCTTTTAATATTATACAATTATGTTTGATTATTTCGAGCAGTTTAATAATCTCGATCCAAAAATAAAAGAGAAAGTCTCTAATCCTTTTGTGGTTGGAACTATTGAGTCATTAGAAAAAAAATACGGTATTGATTTAGCTTCAGTGGTGATGTTGGTTATGGTTAAGGGTATTTTAATTAATGATTTAGCTATCCATTTATCTGATCAATTTTCTTTAAGCGAAGAAGTGGCTAAAAGTTTGGCGACTGATTTAAAAGAAAAAGTTTTCTTAGGTGTGGCTGATTATCTTGGAATGGATTTGAGTCAGCTTTTTGTTACTAAAATAGAAGAATCAAAAAAGGAAGTTACTAAAGATGAGGTTCCAGCTCCAACTCCAGTTCCAGTTTCAGCTCCAGTAGTAGATGAATACAGTCAGGAAATAGATAACGCTATCAGAGCTACAATTATAGAAATGAATTTAGACTTATCTTTAGACTTAGCAGAAAAATTAAATAGCGCTTTGAAATTATATTGGCGTGGCGTTCGGAATAAGATTGATACCAGAGCTTTATTAATCAAGCCAGTGAAAGATGGAGGTTTTTCTTTGGGCGATCCAGTGATCGATGCCTTGCTTAACGCTTTAGATAAAAAGAAAAACACTATCTCTGACAAGAAGCAAGCTGCTATTAAAAAACCAAGTTCTGGTATTTTAGAAAAAATCGGGCAGTTGGCTAAAAATTCAGCTCGCTATGAGTCTGATTATAATTTAGCTTCACTTTTGGATACCAAGCATGAATTAAATAGTGGAATTGACCTGTCTCATGAGATAGCTCCAGTTCCAGTCGTTCCCGCTTTGCCTAAAATTGAAAAAAAGCCTGATATCTCATCAGTGATGGAGGAGGTTAAAGAAATCCCTAAACCAGTAGTAGCTCCAGTCATTCCAACTCCGGTGGTAATGCCTGTTATTCCTGTTGTTCCAGTTGTTCCAGTTCAGCCAGTTGTTGCTCCAGCGGCAGCTCCTGTTCGCCCAGTGGAAAACAAGGTTAAGCCTCGAGTGGAAGATATTAAGCCAATTAGAATCATGAACCCGATTGATGAATTGCGTTATATGGATTTGATTAATTTCAGAAGGATTTCTAAAGATGTTAATGATATTACTAAAAAGATTAAGAGTCGTATTAAATTATTAGAAGGGGAGGACTATGAAAAAGGTTTGGCTGGTGTTACTGCTTGGCGTCAAAGTCCGGTAAATAAATTATATTTGAAGATTATTAATTCTAGTATGAGTGAAGACCAGACTATCCCTCAGATTATTGAAGGCTTGAAAGCTAAAAAACAAGATTATTTATCATTAGCTGAAGTGGAGGCTATTATTTCCTTAAACAGTGAGTTAAAGTTTTAAGATTATGCAGCAATATACCGTACCGCAATTTATTGATGTTGAGGCTAAGATTATTGGTCCGATAACCACTCGCCAATTTTTAATTTTTTTGGCAGCGGCTTTGATTATTTTTATTTCTTTTAAGGTTTTTGATTTTGGTCTTTTCCTGACAGTGGCCATTGTTGTTTTCTTGGTAGCTGGAACTTTTGCTTTTTTGAAAGTTAATGGTCGCCCCTTTCATTATTTTGTCTTGAATTTGGTTCAGACCTTGAAGAAGCCATCTACTAGAGTTTGGAATCATCAACAGCCTAGTTTTGAAGAAAAGGAAAATAAAGAGTTTAAGTTTGAAGAAGTAATAGTTAATAAGAAATTAAATGAAGCGCAGTTAGCTGAGTTATCTTTGATAATCGATACTAAGGGTAAGTACCAAGGAGATGAGGGTAACCAAGATATTAAGAATCTTTAATTTATAAATGATAATTTTTTAATACCATGCCGGAGAAAAATAAAATGGTGCGAAACAAGGTAGCCGTATCCACTCAGCAGTATTTAGATATTGCGGAGATTAAGGATAATACGGTTATTATGCGTGATGGAACTTTGCGGGCAGTTCTGGCTGTTTCCAGTATTAACTTTGCTCTGAAGAGCGAAGATGAGCAGAATGCCGTTATTTCTTCTTATGTCGGTTTTTTGAATAACATTAACTCCATGATCCAGATAGTTATTCAATCTCGAGAATTAAATATCGCTAATTACTTAGAATATTTACATCAGAGAGAAAAGGAGCAGACCAACAAACTACTTAAAATCCAAACTACTGAATATATTGAATATATTAAAGAGCTGATTTCTATTGGTAAGATTATGAATAAGCGTTTCTACGTTGTTATTCCTTATAGCCCAATTAGTGATCAACGTAAAGGCTTCTTTTCTTCATTGAGTGAGGCTTTTAGACCAGCGACTTCCTTGAAATTGAAGGAGTCTAAATTTTTGAAATACAAAGAATCTTTATACCGTCGAGTTGATAGTATTAGCTCATCACTTTCATCTTTGGGAGTTGATGTTCATCAGCTTGATACCCAGGAATTAATTGAGCTTTATTACAAGACTTATAACCCTGAAACTTCCAAAAATCAGCCATTAGTCGATATTAATAAGATCAGAGTTGAGGTTTAATCATTTTAATTATTATTTTTTATGATAAATTTTAAACAAGCCGATCAAGAATCAGATCAGAAGAAAGCTGGAGCTAAAGGCGGTGTTTTTATAGTTGATAACAAGATCCAGGTCGCCTCTCAAATTGAAGAAAATGTTGATTTAACCAAGGAGATTATTGAAGAGGAAATTGCTTATCGTCGCGGTATTTTGTCGGTCCGTGATTTGATTGCTCCTGCTTCTTTGAAAGTTAATCCAACATTTTTACAATTAGGTAAAAAGTTCTTACGGACCATGTTTGTGGTTAGCTATCCTCGTTATATTGGTGTCGGCTGGTTTGCCCCAATTATTAATTTGAATTATACCTTTGATGTTTCGATGTTTTTCTATCCAGTTAAATCATCTTTAATTTTAAAGCAACTTAAAAATCGTGTTGGTAACTTAGAAGCTCAAATTATTTCCGATTCCGATAAAGGAGCTCCTCGTGATCCACTTAGAGAAACAGCTTTGCGCGATATTGAATATTTGCGTGATGCGCTGACCCAGGGAACAGAAAAGTTTTTCCAGTTCGCTCTGTATGTCACTATTTATTCGGACACCATGGAAGAACTCGATCGTTTAAGTGATCAGATTGAGGATATTTTTGGTTCTCGTTTAGTTTATTCTAAGCGGGCTTTTTATCAGGCTGAACAAGGTTTTAATTCTACTTTGCCTCTTTGTAATGATGAATTGTTTATCACCTTCAACATGAACTCTTCGCCGGTTGCTTCCTCTTTCCCATTTATTTCATCTGAGCTGACCAGTGACAAAGGTATTTTATATGGCATTAATCGTCATAATAATAGTTTGATATTATTTGATCGCTTTAGCATGCAGAACGCTAATTCGGTTGTGTTTGCTACTTCTGGTGCTGGTAAAAGTTATGCGATTAAATTGGAGGTTTTGAGATCGTTGATGCTCGGAACTGATGTTATTATTATCGATCCGGAATACGAATATAAACATTTGTCCGATGCTGTCGGTGGAACTTATATTAATATTTCTTTATCAAGTGAAAACAAGATTAATCCTTTTGATTTGCCTCGAGCTATTGGTGGTGAGGCTAAGCCAAAAGATATTATCAGAAGTGCTGTTATTACCTTGAAAGGTTTAGTTCGTTTGATGATTGGCGCGATGACTAATGAAGAAGACTCATTGGTGGATAGAGCCTTACTGGAAACTTATGCCAAGAAGGATATTACCCCTGATTCTGATTTGAGCCAGATCGAACCGCCAACTATGACCGATTTTTACCAAGTACTTGATGGTATGGAGGGTGCTGGAGAATTAGCTGAACGTTTGAAAAAATATACTGAAGGTACTTTTGCCGGTTTGCTTAATAATCCAACTAACGTTGAGATGAGTAATCAATTAATTTGTTTCTCGGTTCGTGATTTGGAGGATGAGTTAAGACCAATTGCCATTTATACTATCGTTAACTATATTTGGAATGTGGTTAGAAGTGAAACCAAGAAACGGGTTTTAGTAATTGATGAGGCTTGGTGGATGATGCAGAATGCGGACAGTGCTAAATTTATTTTTGCGCTAGTTAAACGTTGCCGTAAATATTATTTAGGTGTTACTACCATTACCCAGGATGTTAATGACTTCTTAACCTCGCCTTATGGCCAAGCTATTGTGAATAACTCTTCTGTTCAGATTCTGTTAAAACAAGCTCCGGCAGCGATTGATTTGGTTCAGAAGACATTTATGTTGACTGAAGGTGAGAAATACCTGCTGTTAGAGTGCGGCTTAGGTGAAGGTATTTTCTTTGCTGGCAATAAGCACGTAGCCATTAAGATTGTGGCTTCTTATACTGAAGACCAATTGATTACTTCTGACCCTAGACAATTATTGGAGATTGAAGAAGCTAAAAAACAATTCGAAGAAAGTCTAGACCAAGAGGTCGGTGGCGTGAAAAAATAATTATAATTAATCTTTATATCCGAATACATCGACGAATGAACCGTGCAGAACCACCTGACCAGCGAATTGATCATCTAAATATTCAGAAAGGATTAAATTTAGTTTTGCCGTGTCGTACTCAGTGATTAATAGAGCTATTCCATGTTCGGCGGCTAACTCAGAGAATTCTGCATCAGGCAAAAGCCCACTAGAAAACAAAAAGCAAGGAATATCGAAGCTGACTAAATTTCTGTAAATTTCGCTTCGACGTTCGTCCGACAAACTATTCATAAAGAATACTTCCGTATTGCCTATCATTTGTATCGATTTGTAATTAAACAACCCCATATAGCCAGCTAATACTAATTGAGGTCTGTGTAAATATTTGTTAATGATTTTATTTTTAATTCCGATTTCATTATTTAATATTTCCATTTTAATAGGCGATTCTAATAAATCAGCTACTGTAATATGGTCAATTCTGATAACGTTCAAATTCGAATAATCCGGCATTTGGAGTCCTTTATAATCAATTAATTATTAGTTGGCTGCTTTTTGAAGTTGGTGCGTGCAGGTTGTAATTTGTAAGGTGTTTGTTTTGGTTTCTCTTCTTGTGCATTTTTAATAGCTTGTCTGCGTTTGGCGGTTGAATCAGAAAATACAGAGGTTGGATTAATAATATCATTTCTGGTAATTTTCACATTCCTAATTATACTGCCTCGATTGCTTAGTAGAGGCAAAAGCTCCCCATCTCGTCGTACTTCAATTGCAGAGGCTTTGTCGCAAGTTAAAGTGAAATATTCCCAAGCTCTCATCTCTAAATCATTACCTGGATATAGTACTATTTGCTTGCTACTGATTCCATCATTTGCCAGTCTTAGCCATACAGTGTCTTTAGCCATAATTGTTAATCTCATACTGTCTGCAACTAATCCGGATTGTGTATTGGCTAAAGATTCGTCGGCTAATACTTCGGTCGATGGTAACGATGAATCTGCTGAATGATTTGTAGCATCAGTTTTTGAATTAGTATTGAAAAATGCAAAGTATAGTATTGAAATCAAAATTAGAACTAAAGCTGAGTAGATTAAATACGTGGCTATCGTTGTTCTGTTGAAAAAGTTTTTTTTGATTTTCTTTTCCGAGAAAATGTCCTCGTATCTTTTCGGTTGGGATTGTTTTTCGTCTGTTTTCTTCCCGGACTCCTCAGCTAATATTTGCAAATTATCTTTCGGAGCGATAGAATTAATTAATTCGTCCACGTCGATATTCAATTTTAAAAACTTAGCATAATCTCGGACGAATGCTTTCATATATACTCCAGGCAACTTATCGAATTCGCCGGCTTCAATATCTGAAATGATATGAGGCCTAATCTTAATATCTTTGCTTACATCTTCGACGCTTAATCGCAATTTTTCGCGTTCGATTCTAAATATTTTTCCTGCATTTTCCATTGTATTATATATGTTTTAATAATTCTAAATTTAGTATTATACTATTTAAAAAAAAATCTTTAATTTACGTTCTTTTTATATTTTCACATTAAAGTAAAAAATCTATGATAAGAGTATTGTTTGCAATAATTATTCTAAATCTGTTCAATTCAAATTCGATTTTCGCAACTGAATTAAACAATGAGAGCTTCATTCACTATGCTTCTATGCAAATCACCAAGAATATTAATGATTCCACTACCCAGAAAGAGCAATCAGCTGATTTGGATAGTTTGCATATCTTGCAAAAAGACTTCTACTACGCTGATAATCCATTAAATACTATCACCGGAGAATTGCCTAATAAAGTAACAAAAATCAAGCCAATTCCTGCAATTATTCTCGGCGGACTTTATACCGGAGTATTTATTTTGCAACATATCGGTCAGATGAATACAATTTGGAAGGACAGAACGACTTTTCGCATTATTGAAGACGGAGATTATGGACTATATGTAGATAAATTGGGGCATTTTTACGGATGCTATACTACTAGTTATATTTCTCGCGAGTCCTTTATGGCTGCTGGATTTAGCCACGAAAGTTCTGTCTGGTTTGGTTCTTTATTAGGGCTAAGTTATTCTACCTATGTAGAAATATTAGATGGCTACGGAGCGAACTGGGGATTTAGCCCAACAGATTTTTATTGCGATGTAGCCGGAACTGCATTCTCGGTAGCTCAGTATTATGTGCCATATTTGCAAAACTTTTCTCCGAAATTCCAGTATTTCCCGTCGCCTTGGTTCGGAGAACGCAAACGAATTCCGTCGGAAATATTTATTGATGATTATTCGTCGCAAGTATTTTGGATGTCGGCAAATATTCATAATATGTTGCCAGATAAATTAAAAGACTATTGGCCGTCTTGGCTTCAATTGAGCTTCGGTTATACAGCTCGAAATTTAGCAGTACCGGGTTACCCCGGCACCGAAGGCAGACACTACGATGAAATGCGTCCAAATGTATATGGCGATCCAAAATACATTTTAGCTTTAGATTATGACTTGACGAAAATTTTGCCCGATGGCGGTAGCTTCTGGAATTGGTTGCGTCAATCATTGAATCTTGTTAAGTTGCCTTCGCCGGCGATTGAGTTTAGTAAAAGTTCGACTAAGTTCTATTTGATATATCCATTTCCAATCAATTTAGGAAGTATTCGTTTATAATTCCGAAATTTATTGATAATGTGAAAATATGAAATAATACGCAAATATTTACTAGCGGGAATTATTGTGTTGAGGGCGTGGATTAAATTTCGTAGAAGTAGTTAAACCTTTTTAGTACAATGATGTCTAACCTTTTGAATGTGAAACTGGTAAACAATTCAAAAGAGGACATAAAGTGGGTTATGCAATGGCAATGCGGAAAGATGAAGAGATTCTATATGCCTTGAAAATAGGTAACTACGACGAAGCTGTAACGGCATTCGTTCGTGAATATCAGAATTTCGTATTGAATGTAGCATCTCGCTATTTGAAAGCAGCCGAAGACGCAGAAGATGTGTCGCAGGGAGTGTTTATCAAAGCTATAGATTCGCTTAGAACTTTTCGTGGAGACAGCTCGATGAAAGCGTGGCTATATCGAATTACTAAAAATTATTGTTTGAATTATATCCGTAAGCAGAAAGTAAGGCAGATTTTTAGTTTTTTCTCGGATATAGCCGAAGACAAAAATGCATCGTATAGAGATTTGAACGAATTGCCGGACGGCGTTTTGCAAAAC
>JBAXIF010000039.1:0-8937 GCA_037138515.1 Candidatus Falkowiibacteriota bacterium | reverse complement strand
CAATCGGATTCTTTAATAAATTCTTTTTACATTCCGGACAAAGCTTAATCTTCTTAGAACGATCCTTATAGAATTTAACAAACTTATTCAAGAATTCTTTTTGACATTCGAAAGAACCAACACTATTAATCTGAACCTGAACATTGATCTGAAGCTCTTTAAAAATGCTATAGATAATGTCAATCAATAAAGCTTCTCCTACCGGCTTAGACTCACCGAATAATTCCAAAACAAATTGATTGAATTGACGGTAGCAACCAGTCTGGACTCGAGCCTCATGACGAAAGACTGGACCAATAGCAAAGATCTTTATTGGCTGAGGAATAACACCTAAATCTTGCTCTAAGTAATAGCGAGTCAAACCATGAGTTAAGTCAGGACGAAGAGCAACCTTATCAGTTTTACCAACCTGATAATAATAAGTGTCTTTCAAGCGAGGTGATTTCTTAAATAAACTTAGGTTTTCAACGATTGGAGTTTCAGCTCGATTAAAGCCATATAAATTAGCTGTTTCGCTCACTTTATTCATGACTGAATTCCAATATTTATAATCGGAAAAATTAATATCCTTAGCTCCCAAAATACGGGACACGGCATCCTTACGACTCCTAGTTTCTACGGTCTTAGCTAAAGCTGGTCTTTTAACAAATTTTTTAGGTCGTGACATAAAATTTATAGATTAATATTTATATTCCGGAGTATGAAAAACCGTAATTTGATTAAACGGCCAACCACGGAACATAACTCGTCCAGTTAAAAAACTTTTATTAACAGCACCAAAGCTACGTGAATCTTTGGAAGCATTGCGATTATCACCTAACACAAAATATTCACCGCCACGAAGAGTGACTATCTCCTCACTTAAATCATAGGTCTTGATATTGTCAGCTAGATAAACACTTTCATCTAACACAAAACCTTCGGGATATTTATCATTGTAAATATAAACACTGCCATCCCTAACCTCAACTCTTTCGCCTGGCAAACCGATAATACGTTTAATAAAATATTCTTGTGGATTTTGAGGGTAACGGAAAACGACAATATCACCTCTTTGTGGATCGTTGAAACGATAACTAATTTCATCAATAATCAAATATTGATGATCATGAAAAGTCGGCTCCATGGAAGCGCCCTTCACATAAAAAGGTTGGATGATAAAATATCTAATTGGCAAAATAATAACTAAAGAAATAATCACAATCTTAAAGAATTCTAAAATCTTTCTTAACATAAAAAAATGCGATAAAACAGGGTTTATCTTCCGTTTTAAAGCGTTAATATAATTATTTATATACTTAATTTAACATAATTATAATGAAAGAGCAACAGAATCAAAGGGCTAATATTAAACAATAAACATCGCATCACCATAACTAAAGAAGCCATATCCTTGTTTTATGGCTATTTCATAAGCTTTGTCAACATTTTCCTTACCAGCGAGCGCGGAAATCAACATTAATAAAGTCGATTGGGGTAAATGGAAATTAGTAATCAGTGCATCCACAATCTTAAACTGATACGGCGGATAGATAAAAATATCTGTCCAACATTTAAAATCTTTATTAGTATCAAAATCTTCCGTTAAATATTTTCCTAAGGTTTCCAAGCTTCGACAAGAAGTAGTACCGACAGCGATTATTCTTTTTTTATCTTTCTTGGCTTCAACAATCTTCTTAATTGTCTCTGAATCTATTTCTAACCATTCAGCATGCATCTTATGCTCCAAAACATTTTCAGTCTTCACGGGAGCAAAAGTTCCCATTCCGACATGCAAAGTTACCTCTAAAATTTCTACTCCCATTTTTTTAATCTTTTCAATCAACTCATCAGTGAAATGCAAACCGGCGGTCGGAGCAGCTACTGAACCAACTTTATCTTTGTCAGCATAAACTGTCTGGTATCTAGCCTTGTCATCTTTTTCTTCCTCATCCCTTTTGATATACGGCGGAAGTGGTACTGACCCAATATTTTCCGCTATAGCTAAAAGTTCTTTCGGTTCGTGATTGAATTCTACCTCCCAAGTGCCATCTTGATTATTCTTGATAGCTTGAGCTTTCAATCTTTCGGCAAATTCTATTTCCAATCCTTCATGAACACGACCACCTAAAAGACATTCCCACATTTTACCAGAAATATTTTTTAGCAAGAAAACCTCCACTTTTCCGCCACTATTAGCCTTTTTTCCCATTAAACGAGCTGGAAAAACCTTGGAGTTGTTAAGCACTAAAACATCACCGGGATGCAAATATTCCACGATATCATAAAAATGCTTATGCTCTATTTCCCCACTATCCTTAGATAAAACTAAAAGACGCGAGTGGTCTCGCGGCTCAGTCGGCTTTTGAGCGATTAAATTTTCTGGCAGATTATAATTATAATCAGAAAGCTTGATCATTGTTTTTAAATTAAAGATTCGGTTTTTGATTTAACTTCAAATGGCCATAAGCCAAATCAGTGGCTACCCGGCCACGAGAAGTCCGATCTAAAAAGCCTAATTGCATCAGGTAAGGTTCATACATATTTTCAATAGTATCCATCTCTTCTCCCGTTGCGGCTGACAAGGTGTTAAGGCCAACTGGACCACCCTTAAACTTATGGATGATGGTTTCCAATATTTTTCTATCAACCCAATCAAGTCCTAATTCATCAACTTCCAACATTAAGAAAGAATCAAAGCAAGAGCCCTCACTAATCTGTCCATCACTTTTGACTTCGCAATAATCGCGAACCCTCTTTAACAAACGATTAGCGATTCGAGGAGTACGCCGAGAACGTTCTGAAATTGCTTGACTAGCAGCCTCATCAATTTGCACCCCTAAAAGATTAGCACTGCGATTAACAATCTTTTGAATATCTTCTGTTTCATAAAAATTAAGATGATGGGTCATGCCAAAACGATCCCGCAACGGGGCGGACAAAGTACTGGCCTGAGTAGTAGCGCCAATAATGGTAAACTTAGGCAAGTCTAAACGTAGAGTTCGAGCCGTCGGACCCTTGCCCATAATAATATCTAGAGCATAATCTTCCATGGCTGGGTATAAAATTTCTTCAATATTCTTATTCAAACGATGAATCTCATCAATAAATAACACATCCCCTTCATTCAAATTGGTTAGGATAGCGGCTAAATCACCCGCTTTTTCAATCGCTGGGCCAGAAGTAACTCGGATATTAGCTCCCAACTCATTAGCAATAACGTGAGCTAAGGTGGTCTTACCTAACCCTGGAGCACCATAAAGCAAGACATGCTCTAATGTCTCTCCTCTTTTCTTAGTAGCCGAAATAGTGATTTGTAGATTTTGCTTAATTTTTTCCTGGCCCACATATTCTTTCAAAGTCTTCGGGCGCAAGCTAAAATCGAAAGTAGCCTCCTCTTTCTTTTCTTCAGGGCTGATTAAGCGTTCTTCTTGATTATCCATATATCATTAGATTAGCACGTTCAGTGATTATTTCAACTCTACTTTTATAAAGCACGCGGGTATCAAAAATTAATTCTTCAAACACCGAACTGAGCGTGCAGAATACCGAGAATTTCTAAAACGACCAACTCCAGCGCTACTATTAGACAGCCCTCGATTAAAAGAGTTTGTAATAGAAGCTGATGATGACCAAAAATAAGTATAGATACCTTGGTTCCCATAAGCTCCAGCAGGAAGTGTTTGCCCGGCGCCCAGAGCAGTAAATCCGAAAGCGTTAGTGGAGGTGGCTAAAGTCCAATGAGAAGTACCAGTCTCCTTTAATTTTTTTCCAGCATTATTACATTCATAGGGGTTAATTCGACTAGCATTACAAGTAGGGGAATCTGTTAAATACTGATCTAGAGCATTTTGCTCAGTATCGCTTGGGACGTGCCAACCATCAGGACAGATGCCTTGTATGGGGGTGGCAAAACCACAACATGGATCAGTAGGCATGGTGGTGCAATCAATAGTGACAGTAGAGCAAGAACCTGGCAATTGCAAAGTTTCAGCCCATTGATAGAGTCCACCATAAATATTACAATTATTTTCATTATCATTGTAACAATATTTTTCGATGATGTTATTATTATCTTGATTTCTAAAAGTAGTTCCGCGGACGGTACAGGTAGAGGCGCAGTCATTGGAACAGTCTCCCGAAGAGCAAACACCAACCCTAGACCCGATATTCATATTTTTTGCCGTCCAACACTGAGTTCCGATTTGAACCGTCGGATATAATTGGCCATCACGAGAGTCTATCAGAGTATAACCACAGACCGACGAGGAACAATCTGCTTCCATAATTCCTCCCGGAGTCAGACATTTAGGCCCAGGGGTTAATGTTCCGGTAGTGTTACCCAAGCAGAAAGAGATAGAATAAGACGACCCATCGACAGCCGGAGTATAATTAACTAGGTTTTGATTATCATTACAAGCTCCATCACTAGGCGTGGGGGCAGAAGGAATAATCTGCATGTAAGTAGAGGTGCCAGCTGAAGAAGTCGAATATATTTGTCCGGTGCTCCACTCATCTAAAGTGGGGTATCTGTTATTATCATTAAAGAATAACTCTAGAGCGGTAGACACTTGTTTAATATCACCAACACGCTTAGCATCACGGGATTTAGCTCTGGCATTAGATAATGCTAAAACGGAAATGGTCGCTAGAATGCCAATAATAGCAATCACAACCAGGAGTTCAATGAGAGTAAAAGCTGTTTTTCTAAACTTAAAGCTAAACATAGATAAACAAAATTAATATTAACATGATATAACCCTATTTTTTAAACTCGCAAATCCCCCTAAAATCACAGAATTGGCATTTGATGCTATCTGGATCGGGAGTAAAGTCCAAACTTTTGATAGCCTTGATTTCATCAATAATCTCTAATTGCAACTTTTCAATATCTTTAGGTTTCGGCACAAAAGAAATCTTCTCACCATTTTCCAGATAATAATAACTCAAAGCGCTGACTTTTATCTTCAAATAATCTTCCAAAAATAATTGATATAAAATCAACTGACGCTTATCTTTCCATTCCAATTTATCTTTAGGGTTGCCAGTCTTATAATCTAAAATCTCTAAGGTGCCATCTGGTAATTTATCAACCCGATCAATCGTACCCTTGATTGATTCACCACCAATCTTGAAAACAAAAGCTTTCTCCAAGAATGAAACTTGAGGCAAATTACTAGCATCTAAATTCTGCACGAATCTTGCTAGAATCACCTTTCCCTTCTGATAATATTCTTCCCGACGTTCCTTGTTTTCATAACCATCACCAGTCCAGTGCTTAGCATACAGCTCCATAATTCTTTCCTCAGAAAGATTATTTTTCACTGTAATCATCTTCTTTTCTTCTTCAACCAGAAGAGGCAGCATGAATTCACAAAGAACCTCATGCATCAAATGACCGAAGACCAAACTTGGCTTGTCGGTCGGGGCTGGAATACGTAAGATAAAAGCTAACTTATATTGCAAAGGACAAGAAGAATAAGCCGCTAATTGAGAGAAAGAAAATTTCTCCGGCAATTGGACTGTTAAAACTTTTTTATCCTCTTCGCTCAAATTATCATTCAAGCGATTAACATCTCGCCATAAATCACTCTCTACTGCTGATTCTACATTATTGAATTCTGGATCAATGCCAGCCTCTTCGATAAAACGAGAAGGCTTCTTCGGCTTAGCTCCGCCGTAATCTTTAGCGGCAGTCAAATAAAGCTCATCTTTAGCCCGAGTCATAGCGACATAAAATAAACGACGTTCTTCTTCTAAATGAAAATCAGAACCTTCTCCCAATTTTTCTTTAACCAATGGCTCAGGAATAGAAATTCTTTCGCCTCGATTAATTGTCGGGAAGCGTTTATCAACCATATCCACCACAAAAACATATTTGAATTCCAAGCCTTTAGCGGCATGGATAGTCATCACCTTAACCACATCAGCATCATCATAATCTAGTCGTAAAGAACCTGTCTCCCCTGCTTCCATTTCCAGGCTCATCATCTCGATGAAGTCTTTCAAGCGTAAGTCTGGATCAGCAGTCTCAAACTCTTTAATCTTTTGATAGAGCTGATTAAGGTAGGAAAATATTTCCCGGTCCTCATCGTGATCCAAAGATTTAAACAGACCAACATCATAAACGAATCTGACAAATAATCTGCTCGGCTTAGTAGTCTTAGCTAACTCTGAATGAGTTTCTACAAAACTTAAAAGACTATTAATATTATTAACTGATTCCGAAGAGACATTAGGAATAGCCGAAATATTTTTCAAAGCCTCGTAGAGCGACCAGACCTTAGTCCGAGCTGTCTTATTAATATTAACTAAATCTTCATAAGCCACCTTGAAGACATCCATATTAAGAACTCTGAACAAAGCAGCAGACTCATGATAATTATCAAGTAATTTAAAATAGGAAATAATATCCAAAATTACCGGCTTGAAGTACAATCCCTTTAAAGAAACAAATTGATAAGGCAATCCTTGGCGTTTTAATTCTTTAATATATTTATCAGCTGTATCATTAGCTCGAACCAAGATAGCAAAATCCATCCAAGAAACATCTTCTTTGGATTGATATTCTGCTTTTATCTTCTCCACCACAAAAGCCGCTGACTCATGATCATTATTAAAATTTACAAACTTAACCCGAGGAGACAGACTAGCTTCCGGAGTTCTTTTAGCCACCAATCTTTTATCGATCTTTAACTTATCCTCCAAGCGATTGGGATTATTGTGCTGAATAAAATGATAAGCCTTATCTAATATCTCTTGATTAGAGCGATAATTCTCAGTCAAAATAATTTCCTTAGCCTTAGGGTAGTCGTCTTTGAATTGAAGAATGTTAGAGATAGAAGCTCCACGGAACTTATACACAGAGTTATGTACCACAACATTATTAGCGACAAAATTATGAGTTTTTTCCACCTCTAAATCATACACTATAATATTTTTTTCTTCATCAATTCGGCTCACAACCTGCTCATAAATAATCTGATTTCGGACCACAACCGGCAAGAACATTCCCGGTAAAATATTTTTAGCCGGAATCACTAAAGCTTTCTTATGGGTTTTGTTAGTCTTGCCCACCTTGATCTGAGTATCGATAATTCCACCGATTTCCGCTTGGATATTTTTAGCTACTTTTCCTAAATAAACCAAATCAGCACTGGATAGTCTTAATCTGAACCCAGCCTTAGCTTTAGTCATTTCAAAGCCCATCTTTTTTAATTTATTAATCGTTGCCTGATGAGATGTTTCTATCGACAATAAATGAAGAACTGATGGGTTTTGCAAAAATAATTTAGAAGCATCCTTAGAACGATAATTCCGCTGGCACATTTCAAGGTTAATCTTAATTCTTACTTTACTTCCGCGATTAACCGCCCCTAAAGCGAATTGGTGCCTGTCTAAATCAAGGTCAAAATCTTTGGCCATTCTAACAACTCCACTAGCCACATCCAGTTCTTGATATAGTTTTTCACTCCACTCTCTTTTATCTAAAATACCGTCGCGCTCACAGAAGCAGACCGTTGGGATGCTGTATTTCAAAGACCAAAGGGCTTCATGATAACGAGCCTCAGCCTCAGTAGCAAAAGACCTGACAGCTAAAATCCTGTCGGCCGATCTTTCCAGTCTCAACCTCGTCGCAATATCATTAGTAATTCCAATCCGCCAACCAATCTCTTGTTTATTCATCAGATAAACGTAATAGAATTTTTTATCAGATTTATTTGGCAAATGAGAAAACATCTTATGGTTACTAGTCGCTTTAATTTGATGTCCACCAGCCGTAATCAGGGTGACAAGTCGACTATTCTTATTAGTCTTGTTAACAAAACTAACTCGACTATAACTCAAATAACCGCGACCAACGGCTGTTGCCACTTCATCACCAACTTTTACCTTATCAATTCTTTTAAATCCATCCCTAACTGTAATCAAGCTATCACCCGGCAAACACTGGTCGTCATCTCCCACAACTGTTAAATTTAACTTTTCTCCCGCTAACAATTTCAAAAGTTCATACTGCGCCATATTAGTATCCTGAAACTCATCTACCATGATATACTTGAATTTTTCAGAATATATTTTCAAAATATTAGGACGCTCTTTAAAAAGTTTCAAAGTATAAAAAATCAGATCACCGAAATCCAAATAATTATTATCTAACAATAAATGATTATAAGTTTCATAGGCTCGAGCCAATTCTTTAATTCTAGAGGCTTCCATTTCGCCGTCATCATCCTCGGATTTAGCTGTTTTCTTGGCTTTTTTTGGTATAATAGCGCCTTTTCCTTCCAGACTATTAGCATAATCTAAATATTCTTGAGGAGAAATATTTTCATCCTTAAGACGAGAAAAATGCTTGATGATTTCATGAATGAATTTATTAGGATTGCCGAGTGGTCGATAATAATCCAATTCCAATTCATCTAAATGGCGTTTGATAAGCACCCATTGCTCAGTGGTGTTCAACAATTTAAAATCAGGATTCAATCCAATATCAAGTCCATGCTGACGTAATAATCTTTCACTAAAACCATGGAAGGTATTAATCCATAAATCAAAATAACCATAAGGCAAAACCTTGTCAGCCCGCTCTTCCATTTCCGAAGTCGCTTTTTCTGTAAAAGTTAAAAGCAAAATATCATCCGGATTAATCTTTTTTTCCAAGATCAAATAAGCCAAGCGATTAATCAGTACCGTAGTTTTTCCAGTTCCAGCGCCAGCCACAATCAAAAGCGGACCGGAATCATGAGTTACAGCTTGAAGTTGAGAAGGATTAAGATTGTCTAATAATTCTGATTGCATAAACTATTAAAATTTAAGAATTGATTTTAATTTCTTTTCATCAGCTTTAGCTCCAATAGCAGCTAGATTTAAATTGGAACTTATAAAAATCTTTTTAGCTACACGGTGGATATCAGCAGCACTGACCGCTTTAATCTTTTTTAAGAATTGCTCTGG
>JBAXIF010000038.1:0-8984 GCA_037138515.1 Candidatus Falkowiibacteriota bacterium | reverse complement strand
GGTATAATGAGATGTTAATTGGGCGTTTTTGATATTTATTGTCGGCATAAGCATCAATGGCGTTGCTTATCAGATTAATAGCTATTTGGCTGAATTTGATTGGATCGCCATAACTTTTAATTTCGGCTTCGGCAGAAAATTTAAGGTTTAAATTATTTTTAATAATTTTATGATTGAGGATTTTGATGATTTGGTTAATTTCTTCGTTCAACGAAAAATAACGTTTATTGCTTTGGCGTTTAATTTGGTTTCTCAGGGCACAAATAAAATCCTCCATTTTACGGCTAGCCCTAATAGCTCCTTCTAAATAATTTGATTTTTCTTTATGATCTTTATTTACTTGTCCAAGATTTAGCGTTAAAGCGCTTAAAGGATTCATCAAGTCATGGAAGATGCCTGATGATAGACGGCCAAATTCGGCGAAGCGGTACAGATCCGACATTTTTTCTAATTGGATTTCTTTTAATTCCTTAGTTCTTTCTTCCACCTTCAACTCTAAATAATCCCTTTCCTTTTTTAATTCTAATTCCAGCTCTTTGGATTTTTTTAGCGATTTATTAACCTCCTGGTTATATAAATAACTAACTGTCATCATTATTCCTAAAATGATAATTTCTGGAACCTTGTCTAGGGGCCCCACTTTTTCTGCTTGCCAAGTTGTCTGAGGGTGGAGTACATTATTATATTCCAAGGTGGCAATAGCGATAATAGTTATCCCACTGGAAATAGCTGCTGCCAAGCCCCATTTATTTCCAAAGATAACCCCAGTCATCAGAATGATTAAGGCATAAAAAACAATTCCGATTGGCATGTTTATGCCCCAGTGCAACAGAAAGCAAGTGTTGATAAAAAAATAAGTTATCAAAAAAATTATTCCAGCTGAGCGAGAGTGGTGACGACGGTTGAGAAAAGCAACAAGACTGAAAATTAAAAGTAGGCACCCAATTATTGGTAGGGGTAGACCATGACTAGTATTTTGTTGGGTAACTTGGTCAGTTAATAAAATTAAACCAGCTATTGCGCTTAAAACAATTGATCCTTGGTTTAGTTTTCGAAGAATTAATTCGCGTCTTGGTCTGTGGTTTTTCATGTTTTATTTAGCGCCAGGGGATACCAATATATGGCAGAATTATTTCGAGATCTTCCGTGGAGCGAAAAGAAGTGTTTTTTAAAATGGATTCGATCAAGTGACTCATAAAATTAATTGTTATTTTGTTAAACATTAATTAATAGAAGAGTCGACTTTGATAAAGCTCTTCTATTATAATATATTTTTTTAAACATTTGAAGATAAAATGTAATATTTAGCTCCATTAATAGTAACCTCCTTTTCTTTGTAACCTAATTGCTTGAAGTTAGTAAACAGGGGATAGCTGTAATTAAAGTGAAGGCTCTTTTCTAGGTGGTCAGCGGCTAGTTTTATTTTTTCCGGGGTCTCTTCATAAAACGGACCGATAATTAGTTTGCCTTTAAGGTGTAATTTTATATCTAATAGTATTCTGATTGAAACTCTTTTGTTTAATAGTCCCCAAAAATTATTAATAATAACATTATCTATACCGGCTAATTTTTTAAAATTATAATCTTCTACTTTTTCTAATATTAAATAAACTTGTTCATAATCCTTTAATCTTTTTTTAGCCAAACTGATCATGGCTCGGCTATGGTCCAAACCATAAATTGGTTTGAATCTAGCTTTAGCTAAATTTTCTATTAAGTTCCCATTGCCACAAGCTATTTCTAAGATTGATCCCGGTTGTAAGTGATTAGTTAATGCTTGGCTGAGGTAATTGTATTCGGTGTTTTGCCAAACAGCTTGAGCACTGGTTAGGTGGGGGTAGATATCAGCGCTAGAATTAACTTTGCCAGACAAGATTGGATCGTATAGTCCGCGCTTTTTAAAAGAGTTCAAAATGTTGATAGGGATAAAAGAAAAAATAGTGTCTAAAGCTTCATAAGTGTTCATATATTGTTTTGATTATTTTTAAGTTAACCGGGTTTTATTCCCGGTTAGAAATTAAAACTGGTTTTTCCCAGTTTAGTAGGATTCGGTCTTCAGGTTCGAAGCAGCCGAAGGCTAGGGGGTGATAAAAAGGACAATCAGCCCTGTTTTTGGAACATAATTTTTGAGTCCCAATTTGGCCTAGAAAGATTTGTTCCGGACACAATCCTTCTATGGCTGTTTTTAAGCAGGGGTGGTAAGGACAATAGCTTTTCATGATTTTATCTTTTTGTTTTATGCCTTTAATTATAGTTGGTTGCAGTTAAAGCCACCTTAAACTAAATTTAAATAAAAGCTGGAGGGTTTTATTTAGTTTTATTGGGACTTTTGCAGGGGATTTGATTTTTGCCCCCTTTTATTCTAAAGTATTATCAATATGAATCAGCAGGACCACATCTTAACCAAAAGAAAGCGGGGCCAAAATCCTTTTGTTATTCGAGAGGGTAAGTTTAAGCAGGCTTCCTTGGAGGATTCTTTCTACCACTTAGATTGGGCGGAAGAGTCTTTTTTATCTGGCAATAACGATAAGGAAATGATGCGTCGGACTTTTGATTTGTCCAAATTAAGATATATAACCGGTTTATTATTATTGGCTTTATTAATTTTGTTATTCCGAGTTTTTTGGTTGCAGGTAGTTAAAGGAGAATATTATTATTCTATGGCTGAGGGCAATCGCTTGAAGGTGGTTAGCGTTGAGCCGAAGCGTGGTATTATTTTTGATAGTAAAGAAAGGCCGCTAGTGACCAACGAAGCTAACTTCATCTTGTATTTAGTTCCGAATGACCTGCCTCATAATGAATTGGAACGTGATAATGCTTTGCGTCGGATTAGTAATATTCTAGACAAAGGAGTGGCTGGAGGTAATACTCAAGTGGGAAAGATAGAGTTGATTTCTGATAGCTCATCCTTTTATGATTTAAAAACTAAAGTAGAAAAAATTAAGATTAATTCGCTTGATGCTTACCAGCCGCTCTTTATCGTTGATAATTTGGAGTATCAGACTGCCATCGAACTCTATTTAGAAGCTGAAAGAATTCCTGGTGTTTTTATTTCTAATAAGATTAGACGTAATTATGTTAGTGCTGCCACTTCAACTACTAACATGTTGCCATTAGGAGAAAGTAGCTTGGCTCATATTTTAGGATATACTGGAAAAATCAATGAAAAGGAAAAAGCTAAATGGGGGAGTGAATATTCATTGATTGATTATTTGGGTAAGACCGGAATTGAATATAGTTATGAAAGTCAGCTTAAAGGTAAGAAGGGAAATAAAAATATTGAAGTTGATGCTTTGGGTAAGGAAAAAAAGATTGTCAGTCAGACTGCACCGGAGGATGGTTATAATTTAGTTTTAGGAATTGATTATGATTTACAAAAAAAAGTGGAAGACGTCTTGAAGGATAGTTTAGGAAAATTAGGACTAAAGAAGGCTTCGGTAGTTATTATGGATCCACGTAATGGACAAATATTGTCTTTGGTCAGCTGGCCAGCTTATGATAATAACGTTTTTGCTCGCGGGGTTAAGGCCGGGGAGTATAGCAGTTTTTTGACCAACCCAAGTCGCCCACTCTTTAGTCGGGCTATTTCGGGTGAGTTTCCAGCCGGCTCAACTTTTAAGCCGGTCATGGCTGCTGCCGCACTGCAAGAAAAGATTATTACCGAAAGTACCAGTTTTATGAGTACTGGTGGTTTGCGTGTCGGCCAGTGGTCTTTTCCAGACTGGAAAGCTGGAGGTCATGGTTTAACTAATGTTAAGAAAGCTTTAGCAGAATCGGTTAATACCTTCTTCTATTATATTGGTGGTGGTTATGGTGATTTTAAGGGGCTGGGAATTGATAAGATAGTGGAGTATGCCGCTTTATTCGGATTAGATAAAGTCACTGGCATTGATTTGCCTAATGAGGCTAGTGGTTTTTTACCATCAGCTCAGTGGAAGGAAGACACCAAAGATGAAGTATGGTATATTGGAGATACTTACCACGCCGCTATTGGACAAGGTGATATTACCGCCACCCCACTTCAAGTCGCTAACTTTGCTGCCGCGATTGCTAACGGCGGAACTTTGTATGAACCGCATGTTGTTAAAAAGATCTTAGACCATGATAATAATTTAATTGAAGAGATAAAACCAAAAGTTATTCGTTCCAATTTCATTGATCCTAAAAACATTAAGATTGTTCAAGAGGGTATGCGCCAGACAATCACTGATGGTAGCGGTCGTAACTTAAATTCTTTACCGGTAGCTATTGCTGGAAAAACCGGTACGGCTCAATGGTCTAGCACTAAGGCCCCTCAAGCTTGGTTTATCGGTTTTGCTCCTTATGATAATCCCGAACTAGCTATTACTGTTTTAGTAGAAGAGGGTGGTGAGGGTAGTAGTGTCGCTGTGCCGATAGCTAAAGAAATTTTACAATATTATTTTGTAGATAGTAAAAAGACTAACTAAAATTTATGAAGGTTCTGAAAATTATATTTAAAATATTCGTTTACGGTTTTGCCGTAGTAGGATTCATCCTTACTGCTGGTTTTTTTGCGGTGAAATTCAACCTAACCACTACCGTAGCTATGGTTGATGTTAATAATGATAAGTATCAAGAAGCTTCAACTAAGTTTTCTGAATCCGATGAGTATAGTCAATTAGCTACTAGTACTAAAGCTAGCAGTTCAATTTTAGCAATTGATGATCTAGAACGGCAGATTGCCGAACTTAATAACACCTCGCAAGAGTTAAGTGATTTGAAGTTAAGAAAATTAAGGGATTTATGCCAGATCTCGGTAATCGGTGAGGTGGCCCCAGTTAATGCTAAGAATATCCTAGATGTTTATAAGAAGAATGCCTCTCAGTGGTTATTTAACCAGATGGTTTTGGCGGTTTCTTTGAGATTGGAAAATAATGCTGATTGGCAGAGCCGCCTACATGACTGCGAAACGGCCTCCACTATTTCTTTATCAGAGTCTGAAATTATCAAACAATATGAAACAGTCGAAGGCAAGAATATTTTTCCCTGGTCCAATACCGAATCATGGTCAGTGGTGGAAAGAGCAGTGTTAAAAGATGAGGCTGTCATTAAGAGGGTGGCGAATGAATTGAATGTTGATTCTCGCACCATTGTTTCTATTTTAATTGTAGAACAACTTAGATTATATAACACTCAAAGAGAATATTTTGAGAAATTTTTCAAACCGCTTTCTATTTTAGCTAATGCTAACAAGATGGCTTGGGGTGTTATGGCTATTAAAGAAATCACGGCGCTAGATATTGAAAGTAATCTTAAAAATCAGAACTCTGCTTTTTATCTGGGAGAAAAATATGAACATACTTTAGATTTCAGTACTAATAATGTTGGCCGAGAACGATACGATCGCTTAACTAATAGCAAGGATCATTATTACTCCTATCTTTATGGTGGTTTGTTAGTTAAGGAGTTAACCACTCAATGGGAAAAGTCCGGTTACAATATTTCCCGTCGTCCAGAATTAATTTCCACCCTTTTCAATATTGGTTTTACTAAGTCCAAACCAAAAGAGAATCCTCAAGTTGGCGGTTCTATTATCTCTATCTCTGGAGTTGATTATACCTTCGGTTCACTATCCCATGAATTTTATTATTCTGGATTATTACCACAGTTTGAATATTAATTAGGAGTAGTATTCTTTTTGTAAGGATAAAATATTGCCATAGGCTTGTTTTATCCTTTTTTATTGGCTTCTTTTTATTTTTAATTTTATGGAAATTTTATCTCTAATTTGCTATAATATGATTATTAAATAGAAATATTATGATTAATAAAAATAAAACCATTGTTATATTTGAAAATGAACCGGTTCGTCGGGTTTGGTTAGAAAAAGAGGAAAAATGGTTTTTTAGCGTGATTGATGTGGTTAGAGTTTTGACCGGCTCCCTCCGTCCTCGTAAATATTGGGATGATTTGAAAAGAAAACTTAATCAAGAGGGCAGTCAGTTGTCCGCAAAAATCGGACAACTGAAAATGTTGTCAAAAGATGGCAAATTTTATGATACAGACGTGGCTGATGTTGAAATAATATTACGTTTAATTCAATCAATCCCATCCCCAAAAGCCGAACCATTTAAATTGTGGTTGGCTAAGATTGGCTATGAAAGATTAAAAGAAACGGTTGATCCAGAAATTGCTGTTAATCGTGCCCGAAATAATTGGTTGTCTTTGGGTTATTCTAAAAAATGGGTAGAACAGAGAATGCGTGGTCAAGAAATCAGAAATAAATTAACTGATTATTGGGCTGATCATAAAATATCTAGAGCTGAAGAATTTGCTGCCCTAACAAATATTATTCATAGGGAGTGGAGCGGAATTGCTATATTAGAACATAAAAGACTGAAAGATTTAAAGGGCCACAATCTAAGAGATCATATGACCGAGGCTGAATTATTGTTCTCCTCATTAGCCGAATTGTCCACTCGACAAATTGCGGAAAAAGAACTGGCACTTGGCTTTAATAATAATGCTGTAGTTGCCAAAAAGGGTGGTGGAGTGGCTGGGCGAGCTCGAAAAGATTTAGAGAAATTAACTGGTAAAAAAGTTGTTTCTGGGGATAATTTTTTAGCCTCCAGAAATAGTAAGAAATTGCTAAAGTAATTTTTAGTAAAATAAATATTATTCGATTATCAATTAGCACTCCCTTGACAGGAGTGCTAATTTTGCTATAATAAGATTGAAATAAAAAAATATGAGTATTTCTGAACGCAAACAATTAATCCTCAAAACCATCATTAAAGAATACACTAAAACGGCTCAGCCGGTGTCTTCTGGCGGTTTAGTGGATAAATATAAGCTAAACATTTCTCCGGCCACAGTTCGGAACGAAATGATGGAATTAGAGGAATCTGGCTACATTTTTCAACCCCATACTTCAGCTGGTCGAGTGCCGACCGCCTTGGCTTATAATCTTTGTGTCCAAGAAATGATGGGCGACAAGAAAAGGAAGTTGAGTGACAAAGAACAGAATTCTTTGAATGAGGTTTTTAAGAACGATGAAGCCTCACTGCGCCAAGTGGCTAAAATGATTGCGGAAATGTCTGGCGGAGCAGTATTCTGGGCTTTCCATAAGAACGACTTGTATTATACCGGAATTTCGAATCTTTTTTCTCAAACAGAGTTCCGTCAATTTAATTTGGTTTGTGACGTTTCCGGTATTATTGATCGTTTAGAAGAAATAATTGAAGATGTCTTTGATTCCCTTGATTCTGGCCACCAGGTATTAATTGGTCCTAATAATCCTTTCGGTAATTTCTTGAGTACAGTGCTTCTGAAATACAAAAAGGATAATCAGACCGGAGTGTTCGGCATCTTGGGTCCGATGCGTATGGATTATGAAAAGAACCTAGCTCTAGTGGAATATCTGGAAGCTAATTTAAATAAAATATAAGAAAATATTTATGAGTGAAGAAAAAGACTTAGATCAATCCGCAGAAGAAGTTGTCAGTGAAACCAAAGCTGAAACTGTTAATATTATTAATGAAGATTATAAGGAGCAATACTTGAGAGCTTTAGCTGATTATCAGAATTTAGCTCGCCAAGGACAGAAAGAAAAGGAAGAGTTTTTCCGTTACGCCTTAGCTGATTTTCTACAAGATATTTTACCGGTTTATGATAATTTAAAGACATCAGTCGCTACTTTAACTGAAGAAGAAACTAAGAGTCCTTGGGTGGAAGGAGTGAAATATGTCTTGAAGCAATTCAAAGATATTCTAGAGGCTCGTGGAGTGGAAGAGATTAAGACTGTCGGAGAAACTTTCAATCATGAAACTATGGAAGCCCTGGAAGGTGAAGGAGAGTTGGTGGAAAAGGAAGTAAAGGCTGGCTATAAATTGAATGGTAAGGTTATTTCTCCAGCTAAAGTAATCGTAAAAAAATAATAATAAAGATTTTTTATATCTACCTATCATTTTGATATGTTTTATAAAAAAGCTTGATTAAAAATATGTCACTAATTAAATGGACCCCGTTTTTAGCTAGTAATCCATTTGAGGAAATGGATAAGATGATGCATGATTTATCACCAGAAACAGCTAACCAGATGGGATTTTCTCCGGCCGTTGATATTTATGAGGACAAGAATAATGTTATTATTGAGACTCAATTAGCTGGTATTGATCCGGATAAAGTCGATATTTCTATTGAAAATGACGTTTTGACTATCAAGGGAGAAGGTGAGAAGAAGAGTGAGGTAGAGGATAAGAACTATTATCGCAAAGAAATTCGTCGTGGTTCTTTCTTTCGTTCTATTCCACTACCGACCCACGTTGTAGGAGACAAGGCTTCGGCCATGGCTGCTGACGGAGTATTGAAAATTTCTGTTCCGAAAGCCGCTTTAGCAAAACCTAGGACTATCAAGATTCAAACTAAGAAAAAATAATATTTTATGATTAAAAATAAATTGAAGGCCGCTAGCCCGCTGTTATTAATCTTACTCCTGTCAGCCGTTATCATCTTAGTTATCATGATAGTGAAAGGTGGAACCCTTGATCAGATTAAAAAAGGTCAAGAGATAAAAGAGGGGGTTAAAGTTGATTTACAACAAGTGGAGACATCTACGGATAAATATAATCAAATTATCCAAGAGGCTTTAAACGAAAAATAAATAATAAAGATAAAATAATTAATTTATATTTTGGTAGAGATCTTTGTTTTTACCAAATAAGGAAATAAAAAATATGGGAAAAATTTTAGGAATTGATTTGGGTACTACCAATTGTGCCATGGCTATCATGGAAGGTGGAGCTCCAAAAATTATTGAAAACATCGAAGGTAATCGCACTACTCCGTCTATCGTGGCTGTTTCTAAAAGCGGTGAACGTTTAGTGGGTGCAACTGCTAAGCGCCAAGCTGTTATTAATCCAGAAAATACTGTTTACGCCGTTAAGCGTTTGATTGGACGTAAGTTCAGTGATGCCGAGGTCACTCGGGATGTGTCCACCATGCCTTATAAAATCGTACAATCT
>JBAXIF010000037.1:0-9020 GCA_037138515.1 Candidatus Falkowiibacteriota bacterium | reverse complement strand
CTTTTGTTTTGAGTATTCCTTTCGTTTTCTTATCAGAAGGAAGTATCTTATTTAATATTTACAGCTTATTGCAGAATATCGCTTGGGCAGTTATTACCCCAATCTTCATGGTCTTCACTTATTTGATGTATAAAGATTTACGTCATATTAAAGGTTAATAAGAATAATTTACTATGTCTAAAAACGAGATAAAAATAAAGATAGACGGCCGAGTTATTTCAACTTTGAGCGGTCAGAGTATTTTGCATGTGGCTAAAGAAAATGGCATCTTTTTGCCATCTCTATGCGAGCATCCGGACCTTTTTGTGAAAGCTAATTGCCGGGTCTGCGTGGTAGAAGTAAAAGGCTTGTCTCATTTGGCAACAGCTTGTTCTACTCTGGTTAAGGATGGCATGGAAATATTGACCAACTCAGCTCGAGTCCAAAAATCTCGTAATTTGAATATCGAATTATTATTTGCTTCTCATATTGAAAAATGCGCTAATTGCACCATGCGATATAATTGCACTCTTTTGGATTTAGCTCGAAGATACCAGATCAAGATTACCAGTTTTGCTGACAGAAAGGGAAAAAGAAAAACTTGTAAATTTGCTAACGCCGTTGAGATTGATGGCTCGCAATGTATTGATTGCCGCAATTGTATCGATGCTTGTTCCAGTATCCAGAAAATTGATTACTTAGAATTGAAAGGTAAGGGAATCAAGCAAGAGATTGTACCGACTGATGATAAAAAAATTGATTGCATTTATTGTGGTCAATGTACTTTGCATTGTCCGGTGGCGGCGGCTCAAGAGCAGGATGATTGGAAAAAAGTAGAAAAATTATTAGCCGACAAGAATAAAATTGTAGTGGCTCAGTTTGCTCCTTCGGTCCGGGTAACTATCGGTGAAGAGTTTGGTTTGCCCTACGGCGAAGAGACCACTGGAAAGACTGTTACCGCTCTGAAGAGCTTAGGATTCAAGCATGTCTTTGATGTTAATTTTAGTGCTGATGTCACTACTATGGTAGAGGCTGGTGAATTATTGGAACGCTTGGCTGATAAGAAGGCTAAGATGCCGATGATTACTTCTTGCTGTCCGGCTTGGGTTAAGTATGTAGAATTCTATCACCCAGAATTGATCCCTAATCTGACCACTTCTCGTTCTCCCCAGATCCATTTAGGCGGAATCATCAAGACCTATTGGGCGGATAAGCTGAAGGTTGACCCTAAAAAGATCGTGGTGGTCTCCATCATGCCTTGTACTGCTAAAAAGTTTGAAGCTAGCCGGGAAGAAATGAAGGTTAAGGGACTTTATCCAGTTGATCATGTTTTGACTACTAGAGAGTTTGGCTTCATGTTGAAGAAAAACAATATTGATTTCAAAAAATTAAAGCCGAGTGATAGCGACAAGATCTTTAATGAGGGTAGCGGTGCTGCCGTTATTTATGGATCTTCTGGCGGTGTGATGGAGTCTGCTCTCCGTACTGCTTATTCCATAGTTTGCAATAACAGTTCAGCTAAGTTCTGTAGTTCTCGCATCGATTTCAAAGAGGTTCGAGGAATGGAACAAGTCAAAGAGGCGACAATTGATATCGCCGGCACTAAATTACGCGTTGCCGTGGTTAACGGTATTGGTTCAATTGATCAAGTATTATCTCACTTGAAAGATTATGATTATATTGAGGTTATGGCTTGTCCTGGTGGCTGCATTGGCGGTGGCGGACAACCTATTCCAACCAATAATCAGATCAGAAAGGAGAGAGTGGCTGGATTATATAAAATTGATAAGTTTAAGGAAATCAGAAAAGCTCATGAGAATAAAGAAGTATTAGAAGTTTTAGATTGGCTGAAGAGTAAAAAAATTGATCATCAAGTTCTTCACACTAAATATCAAAAAAGAACCAGAGTAAAATAATCAGGAAAAATATGAGCATGGAACAATATAGCGCGCCTGAGAGCAAAGATGACGATGGTCTGTCTCCGGAAGAGCGGGAGATGGCCGATTATTATCTGTCTTTAATCGAGGGAGAAAATACTTTAGAAAAAGAAAAGCGTGATTGCCAGTTGGAAATTGTTGAACTGCAAAATCTTTTTGCAGACTTTGAAACAAAACATTCAGTTGAGGCTTTGTACGCCATTATTGATCTGACAGCTGATGAAGCACCTAATCATCCGGTTAGGGAACCAGCCAAGAAAGACCTTTCTCCGATTGTGGCTAAATTAAATACTTTAGAAAAAGAAACAAATATTTCTCAGGATAAATATTTAGAGTTGCAAGCTCAATATCGCCACTTGTCTATGGCGGTGGGAATAGTAAACAATAATAAGGTTAGACACGATTAATTATTAAATAATTATATGAGTTATTTGAAGGAAATGGTTTTTGAGAGGGTTGATGCTAAATGGCTGGCAATAATTGTTGCTTTGGGCGGACTGGCTTCATTTCTACCTTTCTTTATTCATATTCAATGGCTAGTTGGTCCAATAGTTAATGCTATTTTGATCATCGTTTTATTTTTAGGCGGACTACGCCTCGCTATCGTTGTTTCAGCTATTCCAAGTCTAATGGCTTTAGCTGGAGGACTTTTACCTTTGTTTTTGTCGCCCTCAGTTCCGTTTATTATCGCTTCTAATATTACTTTCGTTTCAATTATTTATTTCCAGTATTATAATTCCAACAAGAAAGACGCTTATTGGGAGGCTTCATTCTTTGGGTCCTTCGCTAAGTTCGTTTTTTTGTTCTTGAGTGCTCAATTCTTGGCATTCTTCGTTTCTAATCCGAAGGCAGTTATTGTTTTGGGAGAGATGTTTGGTTGGACTCAGTTATTTTCCGCTTTAGTTGGTAGTATTATCGCTTTTGTAATCTTAAGATGGTTAAAGAGAATTTAATAATTTAAAATAATTATATGGGAAAAAGAGTTTTGGGAACGATTAGTATTTTGACCAGTAATCGCCAAAGCAGTTCGGCGGCGATGAATCAGATCTTGACTGATTATGGCCACCACATCATGGCTCGTTTAGGGGTTAATGTAAATCGTCAATGTACTGAATCTTGTCCAGGATTAATTACTTTAACAGTTGACTCCACTAAAGAAATATTGGAAGAGTTAACTGCTAAATTAAATGCCATTTCAGATATTAAGGCCGAAAGATGCATAATGATGGAGGATTAATATGAAATTAAAATCAAGAGCTTTTACTCTTATCGAACTCCTCGTGGTGATTGCCATTATTGGTATCTTGGCCACTATTTCAGTTTTAGCTTTGACTAATGCCAGAGCTAAGTCCCGTGATGCTAAAAGAGCGGGGGATATGAAACAAATTCAGACAGCGCTGGAGTTGTTTTTTAATGACAAGAACCGGTATCCAACGGAACAAGAATGGGCTACTGGTCAGATATTTTCTACTACTACCGCTGGCACCTCTACTTATATGCAATTTATTCCAACAGCTCCAACTCCTGCTGATGGAAACTGTACTGATGGTCAAAATTCCATTAGTTATTCTTTGGGTTGTGGTGGGACTTCTTATAATATCTCTTTCTGTTTAGGTAATACTACCGGAACTTTAACCCCGGGACCAAAATGTTTGACTCCAAGTGGAATTTTGGATGTAAATTGTCAAAGCGGATGTGGTTATCCTTTGGTTGATTGTCGGGATAATCAATCATATGGAACCGTTCAAATTGGAGATCAATGTTGGATGAAACAGAATCTTAATTATGGTACTTATAAATATGCTGAGCCAGTACCGGCAAATGATCCGGATTGTGTTAGGATTGTAAATGCTATGACTTGCCAAGGGGCTGATGGTGTTCAAAAATTTTGTTCTGCTAATAGTGAATCAAGTTGTGCTACCTACGGCGGATTATATGAATGGGCGGAAGCCATGAGTTTTCCTAAGGAATGTAATGTAGCTGGTTGGACTAGCCAAGGAGGTGGTGTTTATACTAGTAATTGCGGTACAGCTACCACGTATACAGCCGAAAACATTCACCAAGGTATTTGTCCTGATGGCTGGCATATTCCTAATTATAATGAGTGGCAATCATTATCAACTTATTTAGGGGGAGATACTGTAGCTGGTGGTAAATTAAAGGAAGCAGGTACAACTCATTGGTCTACTCCTAACACTGGAGGTGATAATTCTTCCGGATTTACAGCGCTAGCTTCAGGTTGGAGATATGGTTATTATTCTGGGGCTAACACTTTTTATTATACCAATGAACAGGCCAGATTCTGGACAACTTGGCAGTATGCTTACGGTACTTGCTATAACGAAGCCCTGCTTTATCAGCTTGCAGTATTATCTATGGGTGGCAATGATTGCGCCCACGGAATGTCTATTCGTTGTGTTAAGGATTAATTTAAAATAATAAGATAAAAATCTACAAATATAAAACCCCGCGAGATGCTTTGATCTGGCGGGGTTTTGGTTTTTTAGCCTACGGCTTCATATTTATTAATAATTTCTACGGAAGTTTCTCCGTTTTCAATGTTAATAAATTTTACCGCTAGAGAAACTTTGTTTTCTTCATCAAGAGTTGCCCAAAGTTCTTTAGCGATATTGGTAATGCTACCGTTTAATGGCAATAAGTAGGGTTCACCTTCAAAAGAGGGTAGTGGATCGCCATCACCAGCATAAGTAGTAACACAGTGGCCTATTCCAGGATGAAAATCATTATAACGGAACAGCTGTTTTTCACAAGCCATGCTGAATGGTGATTTTTTTAATATTAGAATTTCAGCGAATGGTTTTTCTGCGTCGATAGTGATTGCGCCGGTTATTCTTGGAGTATAATTGGGTGCGTCCGGTTCATATTTATATTCCCAATCATTATCCTCAATTAAGCTTCCGACACCAAAGAAACTGTCGCAATAACTTAGCACCGGATTTGTTTGGTGCCCATTGCTGACCACAAAATTGCACGAATCGTCATTCATGGCAGTGTAGATAATCAAGCTAGGATCCTCTACTTTGTCGGGATCAGCAGCCTTAGTTTTTAGCTCTCTGCCATCTTCGCAGACAAAGATGCGGTTACGACTGTTTTCGCTCCGTCCCATTATCCAATAAGCTTGGATTAGGTATTTTCCGGTTTCATCCATGCCGAGAACTAATCCTCGTCCAGGATATCGATTGATTGCCAAAGTTAAGAAATTTCTTTCGGCTCGGTCTTTGAAATTCATTGTTTTCCTCCTGTTGTTTAAGTTAATATTAAGAACGATTAATATGCTCTGATATTAGGATATTTATTGGTTGTTGTCAATTTTTTGATTTGCCTGGGGGGATTTTTTATACTATACTAAAATTAGTTAAAAAATAAAGAAAATATAAATAGAATATAAACCGAAGATTACATGAAAATACCTGAATTTGTCTTAGAAATCATCAAAAAACTGCAGGACGGAGGGAAAAGTGCCTATTTGGTAGGCGGTTCCGTCCGTGATTTGCTAATGGATAAGGAACCCAAGGATTGGGATATTACTACTGACGCCTTACCTGAGGAAATGTTGGAGCTTTTGCCTGGTTCTAAGTATGAAAATATTTTTGGAACAGTCTTGGTGCCGATCAGAAATGAAGCTAATGATGTGGTAGAGGTAACTACCTATCGTTCTGAGCAGGGATACTCTGACACACGTCATCCAGATCAGATTATGTTTGAGGATAAGCTGGATAAAGATTTAGAGCGCCGTGATTTCACTGTGAATGCCATGGCTTTAACTAGAGCTGGTCAATCGGAAGGGATTGATAGTAAATATATTATTCCGATTAAGATCGGAAAAGAAGAATATGAAGTGGTTGATTTGTTTGGCGGAGAAGATGACTTAAAGAAAAAGATTATCAGAGCAGTGGGCGAGCCATCAGAAAGATTCAAGGAGGATGCTTTGCGTATGCTTCGAGCTATCCGTTTCTCTTGTCAGTTAGGTTTTGAAATCGAACCGAAAACCGAAAGAGCTATAGCGAAATTAGCTGGCAGTATCAAATTTGTTTCGGGGGAAAGAATTAGGGATGAGTTAGTTAAGATCTTGTCTTCCGGTATGCCGTCGGCTGGCATTATGCGTTTGCATGACAACAAGTTACTACAATATATTTTGCCGGAATTAGAGACTGGAGTAAATGTTAAACAGCATTACCATCATATCTATACTGTCTTTAATCATAATATTTTGTCACTCAAGCATTGTCCAAATAAGGCTTGGCAGGTTCGCTTAGCGGCCCTGCTTCATGATGTTGGTAAACCAAAATCAGCCAGTACAGTCGATGGTCATGTCGCTTTTTATAATCATGAATATATCGGAGCTAAGATGACCGAGAGAATTATGAAGCGTTTGAAATTTTCTAATGAAGATTCTGTCCGAGTGGTCAACTTAGTACGCAATCACATGTTTTATTACAACGTGGGGGAAGTCTCCGCTACTTCAGTCCGTCGCTTGATAGTCAAGACCGGCAAAGAAAACTTGAGCGATCTGATTGATTTACGTATTGCTGACCGACTTGGTTCTGGTTTGAAAAACGAGATGCCCTACAAGCTCCGCCATTTGCAGTATATGATGGAGAAGGTCCAGAATGATCCGCTGTCGGTGAAGATGTTAAAAGTGAATGGCACTGATTTGATGACTATTCTCAAAACCGAACCTAGTCCAAAAATTGGAGCTATCTTGGAAGTGCTTTTGTCAGAAGTTTTGGAAGACCCAGAATTGAATACTGTAGAGCATTTGTCTAAGCGTAGCATTGAATTGGATAAATTGAACTTAGAGGAATTGAGAGCCAAAGCTAAAGAGGTGATTGAAGAGAAACGCCAAGAGGAAGATAGAGAAATGAAACGTGATTTTAAGATCTAATATATGGCTATTATTAAAGATTTTCCGGAGCTACGACAAGCTTATGAATATGATTGTGGCGCTAATGCCTTGCAGTCAGTCTTAGTTTATTACGGTTTTGATATCCGTGAAAGCCAGGTGATGAAGTTAGCTAAGACCACGAAGAAGGATGGGACTACGCCGGATAATATTCTGCGGGCAGCGAAGAGGTTGGGATTAGAAGCTCAGTCTATTGCTCCGATGAGCTTGGACGAGTTGAAAGGATTTTTAGACAAGGGAAGGCCGGTGATTATTGCTCTTCAAGCTTGGTCTAGGAAAGTTAAAGATTATATCAAGACTTGGTCTAGTGGGCATTATGTGGTGGTTGTCGGTTACGACGAAAAGAAGTTTTATTTTGAAGATCCAGCTTCTGCTAATCGCACTTACTTGAGTCATAAAGAATTATTACAGCGCTGGCATGATACCGACAACGTTAATGTTAAATATTATAATCTAGGAATAGTAGTTTTAGGAAAAAAGAAAGCTCAGGTTAAATTGGAACACATGGGTTAGAAAAAAAATAAAAGGCTGAACTATTGTGTTCAGCCTTTTTTGTTTTTGTTCTTTGTGGTTTAGTGCATAACGGAGTGAGGAAATTGGCGTTGTTTGAAATCACCCGGTTCTTCATTCTTGGTGTAATTCATTTTAATGCCCCCATCTTCATTAAGTTCAAAACTAATTAGGATTGTCGCTTTGCCATTCTGTCTAAAAATATGATGCAACGGTTTGAACTCGATCACGGATGGAGTTTTCACCTGATCATCAGATATTTGACAGAGTGGCATGTCAGTGATTTCAGAAAAAATATTTTTGATTATTTTTTCTTGTTCTCCTATTCGGTCTTCGCCAAAATAGTTTTTTAGCAATTCAATTATCTCTATTCTGATTACCCCAACTGTTAACAGGTTGGCTTTTGCCAATATTTCTTTTTTTAGATATTTTTGGAAAAGCGACAACAAGAATATTAGAACAGGGGAGAGAATTATGATGGCAATGTAAACGCTTATTGGGATGACCACTAAATCATTTTTTGAAGTGGCTATTGCCATAAGCATTATGGTTGCAATCAGATAAGGTAGAAAGGCTATTCGTTTTCTTAGTCTTAGATCGTTTTTTACGTCTTTTTCGATAATTGTTTTTAATGATCTTAAATTTCCCATTTTTAATGTTTTTTTGGTTGCTACTTGTTTTTTGATCTCTTCCTTTATGCCATACTTTTGTGGCTATGTCAATGGTATTTAGTTGTGAGTGTCTAGCTTGATGATTTGTCGTAAAAGTATTATAATTTAAGCACCAATATAATAATTATTAATGACAAATATATGAAAAAAACATCATTTATTTTCGCAATTTTATTTTTAAGCTTAGCGTTCTCCGGCTGCGGCCGTCAAGAAGCGCCAGCAGTCAATAATATGGACAATAATCAAGAGACAAATACTTCTGAAAGAGCAACCTCATCCCGCTTGAATGCGGAAGGTGATTTGTCGGCTACTAGCTCTGACAAGGCATTGCCAGGACAACAGGACCTATATCAGAAGTATAAGGAAGCGACTATCAAGACTAACTATGGTGATATCACTGTAGAGTTCTATGGTGAAGATTCTCCCATCACTGTTAATAATTTCATGAACCTAGCGTCTAAAGGATTTTATAACCAGACTAAATTTCATAGAGTTATGGAAGACTTCATGATCCAAGGTGGTGATCCTAACAGTAAGGATAGTAATTGGGCGACTCATGGTACTGGCGGACCAGGCTATGCTTTTAAAGATGAATTCAATAGCCATAAATTAGTTCGTGGTAGTTTAGCTATGGCTAACTCCGGTCCGGACACTAACGGTTCTCAATTCTTTATCGTCACCAAAGAATCCACTCCATGGCTTGATGGTCGTCACACTAATTTTGGCCGAGTCATTTCTGGCATGAAGGTGGTAGACAAGATTGAAAAAGTTTCCACTAATGAAAATGATCATCCAACTAAAGATGTAATTATCAAGAGCATTGAACTTAAATAATATGAAGGTCTATTTGGATAATGCTGCTACCACCAAGATTGATCCTCGAGTTTTTGCTAAGATGAAGCCGTATTACCTGAACCATTATGGTAATGCTTCTTCGATTCATGCTATGGGGCAGGAGAACGACTTGCTGATCAAGTCTTGTAAAGAAAAGATTGCTAA
>JBAXIF010000036.1:0-9178 GCA_037138515.1 Candidatus Falkowiibacteriota bacterium | reverse complement strand
ACCGGTTTGTTCATCCACGATCTTTACCGCCTCATCCATCACCACATATTCCACGTCTTTATCAAATAAAGTATAGGCTTTCAGCAATTGCTGCACAGTATGGATACGGTCGGCCTTCAGAGAATATTCATTCAACAGGGCTTCTTTCTTATGTAATTTTTCAAAAACTATCTAAATCAAACCACCGACAATCAGTGCCCAAACAATCACTGTCAGGTTTTCCATTAAATAGGACTTAACTAACTTATACAAAGTGAATCCGATAATAGCAGTCGGGATAAAGGCAACCACTAATTTCTTGATATTCTGCCAATTCCACAATTGCTTGATATACAATATGGCCACAGCCAAGATAGCTCCGAGCTGGATAACAATTTCAAAAGTCTTGGCAAAGTCATCAGACTTGAGACCCATCAATTTAGAAGCAATGATCATGTGGGCCGTGGAAGAAACTGGTAAAAATTCAGTTAAACCTTCAACGATTCCGATAATGATGGCATGGATAAAATTCATATACTTTAGTTTACTGTTATTATTTTATTTCTACATATTACCAAACTTCCCCGTTTCTTACAAATAAAAAAAGTACCCGGTTGGATACTTTTAACTTGTCTTTTGGACAACATGGTCTAACAATTCTTCAACTGTTTCCATATTAATAATTTCCCTCAACTTGAAAGGCATGTTGAATTCATCTTCAAGTGATACCAGAATATCAACATAATGATAATCCTCCAAATCTAAGTCGGTGGCCAATTTTGATTCTGGCTTTATTTCTATTAATTTTTTATCAATAATAGAAGCTATTATTTTCAATGTCTTGGAATTAACAATATTAATATCGCTTTTCATGTTTTATTATTTTTTTGGGGTTAAAGAACGTTTTTTAATAATATCATAAAAACCAAAGTCAGTCAATAACAGCAACAAAAAAGACTCTTTGAAAGAGTCTTTTTTGATATATATAGATTACAAAGCGAAGTCTAAATTCTGTCCATTAACAGTTGGCTCTTGTGGTAATAAATTTCCACACTTCTTACGACTAGTATTAAATTTCAACCAAATATTTTTAGCGGTCTTCTGATACTCCAAGTTAGCTTTGCTGCGAGTATTTTTAAAATTTGTTTGAGCATTAATAATTGCTTTATTGATTTCAGCATTAGTTCCAAGGGTGTAAGCTTTTAACATTGCTTCATGACGCTGTTTCAAGGCAGCTATAATAATTTCATTTTTTTTGTAAAAAGCATCAATAATTGTTCGATCTCTCTCATCTAAAACGCTAACAACACACTTAGCTGAGGCCTTTCTATCAATAACAAACTTATTAGTTGATTCAGTTCCTTTGGTATAGGTGGCAGCTAATACCTGAACGCTAAACAAGAGTGAAAAAAGAGCTAAAGCTAAAACGATTTTTTTCATAAAATTATGATTATTTTTAATTACTTATATTATAATATAAATTTTAAAATCAGACAAATTTATTTAAAGGCTTCCCAGGTATAAATATTTTTTGGATCCCAAACCAGATAACCAAAACCACCTGAGTCTTTAATGGCCTTAATTTCCTTTTTAACCATACTAGAGGTATAAGTGGCTCCTAGGTCGAAATCTTGAATCCATGGCCTAATTTTGGCTCTACTGGGCGTACTAGAGGCTATCCGCTCATTAGCTGTCTTGGTAGCCTTATAAATGATCTCATAAGGATAATTAGCTGGATTATTAAAACCCATATAACCATTGGGATAATGGGAAGGATAAACCATTGGACAAACATAATCGAAGTATGGCGTAGCATTCTCTAGAAGCTGACCGATATTCATATCATTCTTAATGGTCGTCACTAATCCGAATAAATCAACTGAAGTATAAGCCGGTTCAGTCATTAGCTCTTTAGCAAAAAAGGTAAAAAATCTTTTAATGACATCCGCCTTAGTCCCCTCGCCTTTCCACTTTGGAAAAACCATGGCCGAAATAGGTCCATCAGATGGAAAACGAACATAGTCTAAATTGATTTCATCAAAACCCAGATCAATAGCTTCTTTGGCGATTTCAGTGTGATATTTCCAAACAGCTGGATTAGCGGGATCTAACCAACTCAAACCTTTATTGTCTTTCCAAATTTGATTAGTATTTTTATTCATAACAGCCCAATCCTTTTTTTTGGAAGATAAGGCTGGATCTTGAAAAACCGCAATTCGAGCGATGGTATAAATATTATTCTGATGAAGTTTTTCAACAACCCCTTTGATATTCTTAATCTTGACCTGCTCTAATTTCAATTCACTAACCATTGGGATATTACTATCATAACTTAAGTAACCAGAATAATCTTTGATATCTATTATTACCGCATTAATAGCAGTTCCCTTGATACTGGCAATAATCTTATCCACTTTAGTCGGACTACCAGCAGAATAGGCAGTCAGATAAATTCCGTGAATTTCTTTTTCTTTAACTTTTTCCCTTTTAATTTCTTTTATTTCTAAAACCACCTCATCTTTTATTCCATTGAAACTAGTGGTGATCACTCCCGCCAAATCATTAGCCTCAGCTATCTGCATTTTATCTATTTTAGTTAGAGAAAGTGAAACAAGCAACCACATTAAAAAAAGAGTTGAAACCATTATGGTTAAAAGGGTTGAAAGCTTAGGGTGTTTAATTAGAAATTCACTAATTTTCATATGACTTGATTATACTATTTTTTTAGGTTTTTGTCCAATAAAAAAGGAGGACTTTTGTCCCCCTTTTGTTAACTGTAATTTTTTTGGACTGACTTTTCCACCAATTCACAGATGAGCGAGATTTTAGTCCTTTCTGAAAATAAATTAGATGATAATATCCCAGAAAAATCTAAAGGTTCACCAATAATCATTTGACCACGATGACCAGAGCTAATCTTGCGATAGTTAAAGCCGACACTGACTGGCATGATATCGCTAATACCGATTAAGGTAATAGGAATAATGTAATCTGGTTTAGCCTCTAAAATAGTCATGGCTACGCCCTTCTTGCACTTTCCGATTGATCCATCTCGAGTTCTTGTCCCCGTAAAAAAGAGTAATAAATTATTCTTTTTTAAGACGTGGCAATAACTATGAATCTGGTTTTCAATATCTGTCAGAGATCTCTTGTCTCTGTCTGTTGGAATATTCTTTAGTAATCCAAAGAAGAATTTAGCAAACTTGTGGCTAAAGAAATTTTTTCTGTCGGGTGCATTCCATGGAATTTTTTTCTGACAGAATAATAAGTCTTTTTTACTAACCACGTTAATGCCGATGAGAAGTGAGTCAATGAGAGTCTGATGATTAGAAAGAAATAAAACTCGGCCTTTACGAGGCAAGTTTTCCTTACCCGTAACTTTAATCCGGTTTCTAATCTTAAAAATGTAAGACCCCAAAAAGAACATTATCCAAAACAGGATGTACTGCATAATAGTCCTTGCTGCTGTTTTCATAGAACTGAATGTTTTTGTGTGATACCACTTTAGCCAATTCTACCCTTGACGTCAAGAGGTAAAAATGATGCATTTATTTTGGCCAATAAAAAAGGGTCTATTTAAATAAACCCTTTTGCCCTAACTAAATTCCCCTTAATTCGTCCATCAACTTCTTAACTGAAACAACTTCTTTAATTCGGTGGGCACTAGATCCGACCGTATAAAGATCAACCCCATCAGAATAACCAGCCGAACTTAAAAGACCATTACAGATACAAAAATAATCTTTAGAGTTATCCTTGGCTGGACAAAAAGTATTATTTCCCTCTTTGTCTTTTTGCAATAAATAACCTTTATCACAAACGTTTTTTCGTCTGTCGCTGAGTAATTGTTGATACATTGGAGAATCAACCAAAGTTCTAAACGGAAAGCCACAAGGAGAATTTTTAACAACAACAATAGTGTCTTCCTTTGAATCTACTACAGCTTGTTTATATCTCTCTGAGGCTCCAGACTCTTCTGTCGCCAGAAATCTGGTACCCATTTGAACCCCATCAGCCCCTAAAGCCATAAATCTCTGAATATCACTGCTATCATAAATTCCTCCAGCCACAATAACTGGATAGTCTCCATTTTTCATAGCAAAGTCTTTTACCAATGGCAATAGGTTTTCTAATTTGTTTTCAGATTTTAAGACATCATCAAATTTGAAACCTAAATGGCCACCAGCTAAAGGCCCTTCTAAGACAATGGCATCTGGACGACATCCAGACTTTTCCCATTTACTTTGAATAATATTCAGAACTCGAACCGACGAAACAATGGGAATACGCGCAGTGGATCCTAGGTCTTTGATTAATGCTAATTCGAATGGAATCCCAGCTCCGGAGATAATAAAATCAGCTTTAGCGGCAATTGCCCCTCGAGCAGCTGCATCTCGATCTTTTTGCAAAAAGACCATGATGTTGACACCAATTAATCCATTGTTACTGAATTTCTTGGCTCTGACCACTTCTAAAAAGACGGCTTCATAAGTATCAACTTTTCTTCCAAGTTCTTGTGAAACTAAGCGATCGAGGCCAGCAGTGGAAATAATTCCAATGCCGCCAGCTAAAGCAGTTGCTCCAGCCAAAAGCCACCTGGAAACCCCAACACCCATTCCCCCCTGGATAATCGGGACAGGTATTTTTTTGTCTTTGATCACTAGTGTTTTATAGTTGATCATTTTTTTCCTCTCTTTCTTATTTTTGGTTTTTAATAAAGAACTGTTTTATAGAATAAAATAATACAAAAAAAACCCGAAAAAGTCAATATTAATCGGGTTCTATATAACAAAAAACCGCTTAGATAAATCTAAGCGGTTTTTTGTGGATACAATGCTATTAAACGCGTCTTACGTTTACTGCATTCATGCCTTTTGGAGATCTTTCTGATTCAAAAGTAACGGTATCGCCTTCACGTAATTCGTTGAATTGGACGTCAACCAAAGCATTGCTGTGGAAGAATAAATCCTTTTCTTCGCCTTCTGGAGCGATAAAACCAAAACCTTTGTCAGTCAGCTTTTTGATAACACCTTTCATGAGTTTGAAGCTAATTAATAAAGTTGCAATTCTATATTTTTTTGAAAATCGACTACTTTTCTTTTCATAGTAACTTGCTAAAAATAGTATAGCATATAAAGATAAATGAGTCAAATAAAACCAGAACCAGTATTTATATGGCTAATTTAGGCCTTATTGGCCCTTTTTCAATTCTTCAATTTCTTTCTTCAATTCAATCATTTTATTTTCCCGATTGATCATGAATTTATTTAATTTCTCTAATTCATCAACCTTCTGGTTCAACTCTAGGGTTCTCTGTTTAATTAATTCCTCCTGATTATTTCTAAGAGTTTCCAATTCAACGGTTCTGTTTTTAACCTTCTGCTCTAAATCTAAATTAATTGTTTCCAATTTATTTTTCGCTGCCTCTAAATCCTTGGTCTGATCCTCTACTTGTTGTTTTAATTTTATATTATAATTTTCTAACTCTGACCTGGACTTTTTTAAATCAGCCGCCATAACATTGAAAGCCTCGGCTAAATTACCTATTTCATCCCTTGATTTAGTCTTAATCTTATAATCAAAGTTAAGGCCCTTAATAGCGTTAACACCACTAACAATATCAGAAATCGGTCTAATAACTATCACTCTAAAAACGAAAAACATAACTAGGATAAAAAGAAAAAAGATGACGGAGTAGCCCAATATTTCTCCTATAAGTGTCTGGTTAATAGTATTGTTAATATCACTCAAGTCAAAATCAATCTGGACTGTTCCAACTAATTTTCCAGAAAGATGAATAGGGGCCACCACCTTCATGCTTTCACCTGTTTTATTCTGAAAATTTTTATTAATAAAAAGATCATTATTAAACGAATTCAAATTATCCTCATCAGAGTTCTGATTAATCTTTTCTGGGTTATTAGAAATATATGTCAGCAAACTTTCTCCTTGCTTGATATTGATATTAATATCAATAATATCTGAATCTAGCCACATATTCTTTTGAATCAAAGACAATAATCTCTCCTTATCTTTTAATTCTTGCTCATTCCTAATACTAGCCTCAATAGAATAAGCTGTCGCCTTAGCTCTTTCCACAAAAAGAGGCATAATATCCTTTTTTCGACTATAAATATCATCAACGGCTAAAAAGACAAACAGAGACAAGGAAAATAAGATAATAATACCAATTATCTTAAACGACAACTTTCGATGAATATTAATAAATGTTTTATCCATATTAATTATGATTTAGTCCACTTGTCTTCAATATTTTTTAAAATACCCTCTCTTTTTATATCCCTTAAGGCGGCATCAACCGCTTGCATTAAAGCATTATTATTTAAATTAGTAGCAATGCCATAATACTCCTGAGTAAATGGTTCTCCAATTATCTTAATTTCGGAATCTTTTTTAATTGATTCTAGCGCTTGGATATAATCAACAATAACAGCATCAAATTTCCCTGCTTTTAAATCATAAACTATCTCACCCTTTTCTTCAGAACTCTCCCAAGAATCATAAAGAGTGATCAGATTGTCTGATGATAATTTTTGAGCAGCATATTGGCTAGTAGTATCTATCTGAGTGCCAATTTTTCTATTTTTTAAATCATCCGGAATATTAATATCTTTATTATCGGTTCGGGTCACAATAACCTGACCTCCATTAAAATAAGGCGAACTAAATAAAGCTTTTTTTGATCGCTCTTCGGTAATAGTCAAGGCTGACATAACTAAATCAACTTCCTTATTTTCAATTAAAGTAAATAAATCCTGCCAATCAAATTCTTTAAACTCAGCCTCAACACCTAAGCGTGAAGCTATTTCCCTGCCTAAATCAATATCTATTCCAGCTGGCTTACCATCTTTATCATAAAACTCCATAACGCCATAAGGATAATTATTACCTATAACCAGTTTGCCAGCCTTCTTTACATTATTCAAAGATTGATCACTATTAGATCCATTTTTACCATTTTTATTCCACCAAAAAAATCCCAAAATTAAGCCAACAATAACAACTGGGATTAAAACATAAAGAATAATTTTTTTCATAATTTATTTTATACTTTTATTATGTGTACACGATTATTATATCATAATAGCACTAAAATTAAAATAATTATATCACTCTACAAAAAAACAGGCCTTTTTAAAGCGCCTGTTTTTTCTTGTTCAATAATTCTTCAGCTACAGCCAGCTCTTCCTGACTATTTATTCCTACAGCTTCCTGTGGATCAATCTCCAGTGAGTTAATCCTGATCTTCTGCGAAGTAGCTATTTTAATGAGGTCGGTTAGATAATATTCTTTCTGATTATTCTCATTTTTTAACTGTTCAATATTCTGCCAAAGCCAATTATTATCAAAACAAAACAAGGCTGGGTTAACTTCTTTGATTTCTTGTTGCTTTGGTGAGGCATCCTTGAATTCAACGATTTCCTTAATCTCTCCATTATTCCTCACGATTCTACCCCAACGAATGAAATTTTTGTGCCAACCTTCAAAATTATTAACCTGAGTAGTCATCATGGTAATCGGATCATAATGGCTCACAATTAACTTCTCCATAGTTTCAGATTGAATGAAAGGATGATCGCCATAAAAAACTACCAAATTCTTAATACCTGAATCCAAAAGTAATTCCTTAGCACAGCTAATTGCATGACCAGTACCTAATTGCTCTTCCTGAACAATATAATCTAAATCATATTTTTGAAGAGATTCTTTGATAATTTCTTGATTACTAGGAGAAACAACCAAAATTGGCTTAGCACTGATTTGAGATTTTAAAACTGATTCAATTAAGTATTCGATCATCGGTCTTCCTTGAAGCGGCACTAAAACCTTAGGCAATTCTGACTCCATTCTAGTTCCCTTACCAGCAGCTAAAATAATAACCTTGTTCATATTTAAGAGGCTTAAAAATTATAATTTTCCTAAATCTAACTCATCTTTAAATTTTATTTGACTAACAAACTCATCCATATGACTGACCATAATAATAGTCCCATTATAACTATTAATAGCCTCAGCGATAACTGGGATATGACGGAAGTTAATATGGTTAGTTGGTTCATCTAAAATTAATAATCCTGGGCGCATTAAGACTAATCGAGCAAAAGACAATAAGCCTTTCTGACCTTCAGATAATTCTCCGACTTTATTTTCCATTAAATTGCCAGTTATCAAAAATCCAGCAGCCACTGCTCGCATCTCTTGTTCATCAATGCCGTCAGCTAAAGCGCTTTGTAATGATTTGAAAACTGTTTCATCAAAATTAAGAGTGGAAAAATCTTGACTATAATAACCGACAATAACTCCCGGCAAGATATCAGCTCCTTCTTGGGTTTGAGAAACCAAAGATCTAAGCAGAGTACTTTTTCCAATGCCATTAGGACCAGTAATCAACAATCTATCTCTCTTACCTAATACTTTATTAATATCCTTAAAAGCCGGTTCATGATTTCTAATAATTCTAACTTTTTTTAGATTAACAATCTCACCCACAACTTCTTGATGAGGAATTTCAAATTCTCTAATAGTCTTATCTTCTCTTCTGACATCAACTTTGTTTTCTTCGAGATCTTCAGTTTCTTCTTTCAATTTCTGAGCTAATTTACGCATCTTACCACCCTTATTAGCAAAGAAGTTAACCTTCTCTTTGCGATCCTGGATTTTCTTTTCAAGCTGGGCATTTTTCATGATTTCTCTTTCCACTCTCTTACTGATTTCTTCCACTACAGAATAATAATCACCAACATAAAGCTCAGTCTTATGAGTAAAAACATCAAGATAAATAACACCTTCGGTAAAGCAGTTTAAGAAATCGGCATCATGAGAAATAACGATAACGGTCTTGTCATACATGATTAAGAAAGTAATCAAATGATCAATACCTTTCTTGTCTAAATTGTTAGTTGGTTCGTCTAATAATAAAATATCAGGATCCTGGATTAAGGCATAGGCCAAAAGCAATCTAGCTTGTTGTCCGCCGGAAAGGTCGCCAACAATTCTATCTAAAGGAATTTCAAAATCAACTGCTTCTAAAACCTTACTGATGCGGCTCTTGATGTTTCCCGGAACAATAGCGAAAGCTTTTTCAAAATAGTCTAAAACAGTTAAAGGTAAGTCTTCACGGGCGATAGTCTGGCGAGCTGTACCAATTGTAGCTCCATTAGTGATTGAAAGACGGCCG
>JBAXIF010000035.1:0-9226 GCA_037138515.1 Candidatus Falkowiibacteriota bacterium | reverse complement strand
TACTATTGGTAATTCCTATACTCGGTATTGGTTGCCAATTTATCTAGGGGCAATGCCTCTGGCCGCTTATTTTATCGACAATTTTAGTCGTTTTTTGAGCCGAAAAATGGGATTATTACGCAGCGCTTTTTCTTTCGCTATCGTCTTTGCCATCTTCCTTTATTCCACCATTTTTGTCATGTTGGGATCAGAAGAAGGGTTGGTTAATGTCACTTACAGCAACCGGGTTGATCATGAATTATATAATCAGGTAATCGCTTTGACCCCACCACAATCGGTAATCATTACCAAATATCATGACAAGGTTTTATTTCCAGATAGAAGAGTTTTAATGGGACTGTTCAATGATGATTCTATGAATAAATTATATTTCCGTTTAGCCAAGGTCGCACCACTTTATTATTTGAATTTCCAATTTGAGCCGAAAGATTTTGAATATTTGAAGACCAGGAAGTTAGCTTCTTTTGGTTTGGATATTGAGTTGGTTAAGGTAATCAACAAAGATTTTGCTTTATATAAATTGAGCTTAAAAAAATAACATGAAAACTTACTATATTATTACTTTCGGTTGCCAGATGAATAAGGCTGACAGTGAAAGACTGGCAGCTTATTTAGAGTCCAATCATCTGACTTTGGCGGAGAGCCAACTGAAAGCCGATGTTTTAATTATCACTACTTGCGGTATTCGCCAATCAGCTGAAGATCGTGTTTATAGTTTGGTCCATCAGACTAAGAAAAAAAATCCTAAGACTGTTGTGGTAATTACTGGTTGTCTAAGTCAGAGGGCTGATGTGAAGAGTCGGATAAAGGACAAGGTGGACATCTGGCTACCGATTAATGAGATGACTTCTTTGATCTCAAAGATAAAATCATTGTCATCTCAAAAGGCGGATGAATATTTAGATTCAAAAAATTATCTATCAGTTATCCCTAAATATGAATCAGACTTCAGCGCTTATGTTCCAATTGGAAATGGTTGTAATAATTTCTGTTCCTATTGCGTCGTGCCCTATGCTCGAGGTCGGGAAAAATATCGTTCAGCGACAGATATTGTTCGGGAGGTTAAGAGTTTAGTGAAGAACGGTTACAAGGAGGTTGTTCTGATTGCTCAGAATGTTAATAGCTATCGTTCCGGCCAGGCCAATTTTACCGATTTATTATCTAAAATCAATGATATTCCAGGTGATTTTTGGATCCGTTTCGTTTCTAGTCACCCTAAAGATATCAGCCCGGAATTGATTGAGGCGCTAGGCAAATGTTCTAAGGTTTGCGAGCATGTCCATTTTGCTTTGCAAGCTGGAGATGATGAAATCTTGAAACAGATGAATCGCCAGTATACCGCGAAACATTTCCAAGACTTGGTGAAAAAAATCAGAACTACTATCAAAAAATATAAGCCAGAATTACCTTTATCCATCACGACTGATGTTATTGTCGGTTTTCCAGGAGAAACAAAAAAACAATTCTTAGAAACGGCTCGAGTTTTCAAAGAAACTAAATTTGATATGGCCTATATCTCTCAATACAGTCCGCGCTTCGGCACTGTTTCATATCAGATGAAAGATGATGTCTTGAAGCTTGAAAAGAAGCGGAGAGAGAATGTACTCGATAAGATTTTGAGTCAGACCGCAAAGGCTAATAACAAACAGTATTTGAAAAATATTGTTCCGGTTTTAGTGGAAGGGAAAAATCGCCAAGGAGAATGGTATGGCAAAACTAGAACATACAAACTAGTTCGGATCACTGGAGCTCCAGCTAATAATCTACTCGGAACATTTGTCTTGGTAAAAATCAATAAGGTTAGGGACTTAGCTTTAGAAGGAAAAATAATTGCTCAATATGAATAAGGTTAAAGATAAAAAAGAAAATAAAGAAAAAGTAGTTGTAGTTCTTGGTACTACTGCTAGTGGAAAGACTGGGCTGGGAGTCAAACTGGCCGATCTTTTTGATGGCGAGATTGTCAGTGCTGATAGCCGCCAAGTTTATCGCGGCATGGATGTCGGTAGCGGTAAGGATTTGCCAGATTACATCATTAAGAAACCTGATGGAAAAAAGAAGAAGATTAAATATCACTTGATTGATGTCGCTAGCCCTAAGACTGAGTTTAACTTGAAGAAGTACCAAAAAGGAGCTTTCAAGGCCTTAGAAGACATTCTAAGCCGTAAAAAGCTACCTTTGATAGTGGGCGGCACCGGCCTTTATTTACAGGCCGTAGTGGATAATTACCACTTATCGACTGTGAAGCCTGATATTAAGTTGCGGGAAGAGCTTGAGCTTTTAGACGCTTCTGAGCTTTATGACAAGTTGCATTTAGAGCACCCATCTTTTGCGGAAAAGCTTCATGAAAGCGACCAGAAAAACAAGCGTCACTTAATCAGATATATTGAAGTTTTAAGTGGTGATTTGAGTTATCAAGCTAAGACCAAAGAGCCGGTTTATGATTTTTTATTGTTAGGACTTAGTCCAGAAAAAGAATTATTGCATTCTAGAATTTTGAAACGGGTCACTGATCGTTTGGACAATGAAGATATGGTGGGGGAGATTAAACGCCTTCATCAAGAAGGAGTGTCCTGGAAAAGATTAGAAGGATTCGGTTTAGAATATCGCTATATTTCTTTTTATCTTCAAGGGAAGATGGATTATGATGAAATGGTCAAAAAATTATTTATTGCTATCTGCCAATTTTCCAAGAGACAGAAAAGTTGGTATCGTCGTTGGGAGAAACAAGGAAAGAAAATCAATTGGATAAAAGATTTTTCGGAAGCGGAAAAAATAGTCAAAAAATTTATCGCTTAAATAAAAAAAACACCTTTATTAAAAAGGTGTTTTTTTATTGTCTGAATCTTTATATTAATTTTGAACACAGCGAATAGCTAAACCAGTTACTCTGTACATGCCATAATCATTAGCCGCGGCGCTATTAAAACCTAAGTCGAGCATACTGTTTGTATTAATACTGACATTATCAAGCTTGTTTGATAAGGTAAAAATACCATTGTAAGCACCGCTAAAAAATGAACCATTATAATTACGGTATCCGCCAGGTAGGGCCGTAAAGCCGGAAGAATTATCAGCTCCAGTATTAGGAGATGTCCAGTGAGTTGTGCCAGTCTCCTTTAACTTACCGCCAGCAATACTGATGCCACCTAAGTAACTATAAAGGTCAGTAATATCGTTTTTATTAGCAACGTGCCAACCGGAAGGACAAAGGCCTTGGTGCTCATCATTAATAGTATAAGTAGTGCCGGTACCACAATTGCTACTACCAGTAGAAAAATCGGCATTATTACATTCATAAGGAAATTTCATAGCCTCAGACCACTCATAAAGACCACCATAGACTAAGCAATTATTGTCATCATTATTATAACAATATTTCTCAGTCACACTAGGATTGACCTGACAAGATAATTGGCCGTTTATAATATCAATACAATCTATACTAAAACCATCAACTCTTGTTCCGATATTAAGATTTTGCTTAGTCCAGCATTGGTCCCCAATCTTAACGGTGTCATAAACACATTTTTCATAATTAGGTGCGCCGGAATCACAATTAGCCAAAGTTAATTGATCTTCACCACACATAAAACAATTCTGATTCAATATTCCGCTTGGTGTAGCGCATTTTGGTCCAGCATCTAAATTTCCTGAAGCCTTATTTAGACAAAAATCTAAAGTATAACCGTTGTCCTTTTTGGTATATGTATAATTAGTACCAACACAGGTATCAGAGCTGTTGGTTTCCGAGTTGGATGGTATTGTTACCATGTAGTTGGTTGAAGATGAAATTAATGGTTGTCCAGGCGTTAGTGTCTCGGGATAATGTCCTTCATTGGCACGATATAATTCTAGTGCCGATTGAATTTGTTTGATATCTGATATTTTTTTTGTGTCATTAGTGTCTCGACGGATTCCACCTAGAGAGATAATTGATAGGGTAATAATAATTCCGATTATACTGATTACTATTATTAATTCCATTAAGGTAAAGCCCTTAATTTTTTTCATATTATTTTTGTTATTTAGTTGCAAATTTCATTTTTAATTCCTTGTGGAGTGGCACATTTATTTCCGGCACTTAATTGGGAGGTTGTTTCTGATAGACAAAAATCTATAGTATAGCTATTTCCACTGGCTTGATAAATGTAGTTGCTGTCTGGGCAATTTCCGTCGTTTCTTGGGTAGGGGTTTTCTGGTACTTGAGTATAGACTACGTTTGAACTAGAGCCGATCAAGCTTTGTCCAGGAGTAAGAGAGGCAGGATAAGAGCCTTCATTGCGATAGTAATTTTCTAATGATTTTTGGATAAGCTTAATATCGCTAATTCTTTTAGTGTCGCGAGCTTTCTGTCTGACATTACTGAATGAAACCATCGAAATAGAGATAATGGCGCCAATAATGGCAATAGAAACTAAGAGTTCGATAAGAGTAAAAGCTTTTTTTGGTTTACTCATAATAATATTCTAAATTTAAATATATTTAAAAAATAATAAGACTAGTTTTTCAGGCATCTGACGGCCATTCCTAAGCCACGCTGAAATCCGCCATTAAATGATTCTGGTTCACCGGTGAAAAAATATAGATAATAGGCGCTGATTGGACCGTTGGTTGATGATGACCAGAAGTAAGCATTTTCTGATAAATAGAGGAATGTGTTAGCTGATCCAATCGGATATCTAAAGCCGCCAGGTACTATAGAAAAATTTAAGTTATCATTACCGTCCCAAGGAACAGGAAGAGCTGTGGGGCTAGCTTTTAGTGCTGCTCCTACAAAAGGATAGCCATTACCAGTAAGATAAGTTGTCAAAGTTAGCCATTCGTCGTTGGTTGGAATGTGCCAGTCCGTAGGGCAAACACCTTGTACATTTCCACTTGGGGCCGGATTCCAGTCAGTAGTGCTGGAAACGCCATTTAAATATTGGACTGTTTCAGCCCATTGATATAATCCACCATAATTTTGGCAGTTGCTAGGATTATCATTATAACAATATTTTTCCAAAATACTGTTATCAGTCTGAGTAATTCCACTAACCATAGTGCCAATATTTAAATTTTCTCTGAACCAGCATTGGCTCCCAATAGCAACTGTATCATACTGTTGTCCGCCGTAGGATACTGAAGAAATTCCTTGGCAGGCGTTAATCGTACAGCCTTCATTTTTAATTCCCTGGGGAGTGGCACATTTTTCTCCAGCACTTAATTGGCTGGTTGCTTCGGAAACGCAAAAATTAATAAGATAACCACCGTCTTTTCTTTCATAAATATAGTCAGAGTCAGAGCATGGTCCATCATTTTTTGGACTAGGATTTTCGGGGATTTGCATATAGACAATATTAGAGCTAGAGCCTACTAAATTTTGTCCCGGGATTAAGGCGGCGGGATAAGACCCTTCATTTCGGTAATAATCCTCTAATGTCTTCTGGATTAATTTAATATCCGTAACCCTTTTAGTGTCACGGCTCTTTTGTCTGACGTTACCAAAATAGACGAAGGAAATTGAAGTAATGGTTCCAATAATGGCAATTACCACTAAGAGTTCAATGAGAGTAAAAAGCTTTTTGCGAGAAGGGTGAGAAGATTTTTTATGAGATAAAAATTTCATTTTATTCGCTTAATATTTTTTTTAATTCTTCAATTAATATTTTAGGGTTAGCCTTACCTTTAGTTTCAGCCATTACTTGTCCAACAAAGAATTGGAGTAGGCTGACTTTACCATTTTTATATTCGCTGGCTTGGTCAGGATTATTTTCAATAATTTTTTTGATAGCAGCTGTTAACTCATCAGAATTATCCATCTGTTCTAATTTCAAATCTTGCATGATGTGTGCTGGTGAACCGCCTTTTTCAGCCATAACTGAAAGGATTTTTTGTCCAGCAGAAGAGTTGATTTTATCTTGAAAAAGCAGGGTGATCAATTCGGCAAAATTTTCTGCATTAATTTTGTTCTCTTTCTTTATTTGACCAAAAGAGTTAATTGGATAGTATTTAAATAACTCGCTGCTCAGCCAATTAGCGGCGTTAGTTGATAGTTTTTGATTTTGTCTTTCCCAGGAGTCACCGCTAGCATCAATCCAGGCTCTTAACTCGGAAACAACCTCCTCGTACCAATTAGCCAGAATCTTATCACTAGATAAAAGCTCAGCCAAATCAAAAGACAGGCCATATTCCGATTGGAAACGACGCGATTTTTCATTTGGTAGTTCAATTAATTGAGTTTTAATAGTATCAGTAATTTCTTCGCTAATCTGTAGTGGTGGAATGTCTGGTTCGGGGAAGTAGCGGTAATCAGCAGAGCTCTCTTTTTTTCTTTGAGAGATAGTCTTATTTTGAGTATCACTCCAGCCTCTAGTTTCGACAGCAATCTTCTCACCTTTTTCTAATAATTCAGTTTGTCTTTCAACTTCAAAATTGATAGCTTTTTCGACAGACTTAAAAGAGTTGATATTTTTAATTTCAACTTTAGGATTAAGTTTATTTTTACCAGTTGGCAAAATTTGGCCATCTTCATATTTCCAAGAGCCTTCAGCTTGTAAGCTGATATTGGCCTCACAGCGCATTTGGCCTTTTTCCATGTCGGCGTCGCTGATTTCTAGGTAGCGTAAGATTTGTTGATATTTCTGGCAGAATTTTTTAGCTGAGGCGGCATTCTTAATTACCGGTTCGGTGACCATTTCAATCAGTGGGGTGCCAGCACGATTATAATCAATTAAGGTATAGTCTTCTTTGTCGGGGTGAGTTAGTTTTCCAGTATCTTCTTCTAGGTGGAGTCTGGTGATGTCAATATTTTCATTATCAACTTCTAATTTAGCATTGTAGATTAGAGGTAGGTCATATTGGGAAATCTGATAGCCCTTAGTTAAGTCAGGGTAGAAATAATTTTTGCGGTCAAACTTGGATACCCGATTTATTTCACCGTTTAAAGCTAGTCCTAGTTTTAAAATCATAATCACCGCCTCTTGGTTTAAGACTGGTAGTGTTCCTGGGTGGCCAAGGCAAATAGGGCAGACAGCCGTATTGGGCTCTAGGTTTGAAGGATTGTTATGGCAACGGCAAAACATCTTGCTGGCCGTCTTTAATTCGGCGTGGATTTCCAGACCGATGATGATATCATATTTCATATTTTATTATCTTCATTTTATCAAAATAAAGGCGTAAAAGCAATAAAAAAGGACCCAATTGAATTGAGTCCTGATATTCTAGTTTTTTGTTTGTTTTTTTAGAGCGAAAAAGCATAATTAACATAAAAATCTTCATCTTCCGGTATTAGATTTAATTTTAAATAGGTTAATGACTCAGAGAAAGATTTTTGTTTTTTATTGACCCGGTAGGTTATCTTTTCATTACTGATAGTCTCACAGGTAAATTTCTGCGGAAAGGCTAGAAAAATAATTTCTGCCTTTTGTTTTCTAATTATTACTCCACAAACTATCTCTGTTCTGTGATCTTGGCTTTCGTCGGTGGTAAATAATGAAAACTCATTCTTTGGGATTGGTATTAGAATAATTTCGTCTGAGCGAAAATAGTTAGAGATATACAGCGTTGCGAAAGATTGGTAGAGCACCATTGATTCTAAAATGTTGCTATTCTTAGGCAAGCTTTTCCTCATATCATTTAAGTCGTTTTTATTTTCGCCTTTTTCGGGGATGTTTATCAACCGATATCCGATTGGATATTTAACCGTCGTGTAGAGTTTTAAGTTTTTATAAAATCTTTTTAAATCGCTATTTCCTAAGTCGAATATTGGTATTAAAAAAATATTATATCCTTCTAAATTTAGCTTTGCGGCTTTTTGCATCAGCTCTAGGCTGGGGAGGGTGGTGTCGGCAAACATTTCAACATTTATTCCAATTTTTCTCCAGGCCGCGATGGCCTTTTCTGCTGAAATAATTTTTTCTTCGCCCAGAATTTCTTCGGCTCGATTTATTGAGGCCGTGACTGTTTTTTTAGCGGAGGCGCTTAGAAACACAATAAGCACGCAGACTAATAAAATCGCTTTTCTTTTCATTTTATTTGTTGTTTTTTGGTTTTTAAAGGACGGTTTAGATCGATAATTTAATTTATCATTTTTATCGTTTTTTGTCAATAATCTGATGATTTTATTAGGTGGTTTGGGATATCTTATAAAAAATAAAAAAGAGCCTCTTAGTTGAAGCTCTTTTAATTTCTTACGGTTTAATGAAGTAGGATATCCCCACATAATAGTCTTTTTCCTCGCTTAAGCAAGAAATAGTAAGTGGAATAAAAATCATACTTTCTCCGTCTGTTTCGGTGGCCAGCAAGCTTATTTTATTGTTACTTATTGTCCCACTAATAAAACTTTCTTTGGGGTAATAAGTTGTTATCACTTCATGACAATTGCCGTTAATGATAGCAGAATAAGCTAAAACTAGATCTCCCTTAAAGTTTTTCATTGGACCCTTTAGTTTGTCTGGGTCAATTTTTTCAACGCTTAGTAATAGTTGATTAAATTGAGGAGAAAGATTTTTACCAGTCACCATAAAGATAGTCGCTATGGTTTCTAGATAATCCATTATTGGCATAATTTCTCCGCCGACATTTATTACTGGGTCTAGTAATTCTTTAAGGCCTCCGGCATTTTTTTCTCCAGATGGTTTAAGGTTTATTAACCGATAGGTAATTTGAGTTTTTTCTGGAAATCCGTCTATTCCACGGTAATTGCTCCAAAATTTTTTCAAAAGGCTATCGTTTAAACCAATAGTGGGAACTAAGTAGAAATCACCGGTCCCATTTAAATTTTGGTCTTTAAACCATTCAATGGTTGGTCCATCATAAGGAATATCAACTTCACTATAACTAACAAGTGAATCAATTTTTTTCCAAGAGGCAGCTGCCTGCTTGATACTTATGAAATGATCCCCTAGAAGGCTTTTTGCTATTTCTGGGCTAATCTGTGATTGAGTCACCAGTGCTAGCCAAAGAAATGTTAATGTTAAAAGAACTTTTTTATTATTCATTTTCGATCCTTTCTGATTTTAGTATGGTGTATTTATTGAATATAATCTACCATATTAATTATGTTTTGTCAATGAGCTTATCCACTGTTTTCCAATAAAAAAACCAGCTAAAATAGCTGGTTTTTTAAATAGTGGTTTAGGCTGAGGCCCCCATATTGATAATACGTCCATCTGGCGTGGTAAATGTCTTAACTTTTAATTCCTGGTTTGGTAATTCTTCTAATTGTTTATTTAGTCTTTCTAGGCGA
>JBAXIF010000034.1:0-9544 GCA_037138515.1 Candidatus Falkowiibacteriota bacterium | reverse complement strand
GATCCTTTCTGATTTTAGTATGGTGTATTTATTGAATATAATCTACCATATTAACCATGTTTTGTCAATGAGTTTATCCACTGTTTTCTAACAAAAAAACCAGCTGAAATAGCTGGTTTTTTTAAATAGAGATTTAGGCTGAGGCTTCCATGGTGATAACGCGTCCATCTGGCGTTACGAATGTCTTAACTTTTAATTCTAGGTTTGGCAAATCTTCTAATTGCTTGTTTAGTTTTTCTAAACGATCTTTGACGATTTTGCGGAACTCTCTGGTCAATTCTTTGTTTTCTAGTTGGGTCTTAGATTTTTCAATATCTAATTTGATCTTTGCTACTTTCTTATCATACAGACCGTTGAAATTTTTAACTACTTCTTCTAATGAAACTTTTAATACCTGTTTGTTATCATCATAACCAAGATTAAAATAAACCTTAACACCTTTGATTTGGGATTCAGTTAATAATTTTTCCATTTCGGCTTGGGTGGTTTGAATAGCCTCGTCGGTATTGATTAGAAGCAGCTTACTTTCCGTCATCTTATCACCAGTAAAATCAAAGTTGTCTAAAGCCTCGCTGGCAACAAAGACCGATCTTTCATGAGAACTGCCTCTATTGGAAGTATTCTTCAAGGCCTCTCCAGCTTGCTTGAAATTGTTAGCAGCGGTCATCTCATTTAATTCATTGGTGAAGGTGGCAATCTTAATATCAGCCTCTTTATCAATCTTTTGCAATTCATTGCCCATATAGGCCTTGGAGTCGGCCATGGAAGCGCTGTTGTCAAATAGGATGATTGTCTGGTCGTATTCGGAAATTAAATCAGTAGTTATTCTAGATATTTCAATTTTAGTGATAACCTCTATTGTTGGTGGAGTTTCTAGGATTGGTTTAGTTTCTTCACTATGAGCCATTAGGTTAACCTTAATATAACGGCAACTTTTTAGCAGTTCGTTGTACTGAGTTAAGTTGGTTTTTTTCAAACCTTCAACTTCTTTCTCGGTATAATTTTTTCCAGTGTCCGGGTTAACTAAGTCAGTGATGTGGGTGACGCCGTCTTCTGGGATGCCGTGTTTGAACTCTTTGTTCTGTAATTTTTTAATTTGTTCTAAACTTAAGTCTGAATTAGAGAAATCATGATTTTTTAATTCATTTTGCATGATACCTTCGGCGACATTGATTCTGGTTTGAGTTAATTCTAGATTGCCGCCTTTCCAAGTTTTAGTTGGACGTTCATCGCTGGAACCATAAATCTTGAAGTCTAATTTCATGACTTCATCAATATTTTTGGAGTTGACTTTGTCTAAGAAAGCTTTGAAGTTATTTTGGATTTCACTGGCCTCTGTTTCAGAAATAAGAGCTTGGTCAGTTTCGTAGTTGTTGGTCAGGTCCATAAAAGCCATGTTTTCCATGGAATTTTGATTAATATTTTCAGTTCCGACAGTATAAGTAGTTTTGTCTGGACCACCATCTGGTTTAGTGCCATCACCACCTTCAAATTTTTCAGTTTTGTTTTTGACGTCACCACCATCCTTGACTGGAGCTTCATGTGCTTGAGAATGGGGAGCAAATTTCAAGAAGAGCAGTAGGGTAACGAAAGCAATCTTGCTAGCTGGTTTGCGTAGTAATTCTTTAAGGCGATTTCCTTGGTGAGTTTCGTTTAAGTCGCTTTTTAGAACCTCGGATATTTTTTCATGCAAGTTCTTGACGTCTTGCTCTTTGATATTTTCTCCGCCACTAACATATTCCATAAAATCTCCAACATTCATTTGCATGATGTTTTCTAAAACGTCTTTGTTTAATTCCAATCCTTGAGACTCCATGTTGTCCATGACTTCTTTGAGGTTATCTAAACGTTCGGTAAAATTCTGCGGTTCAGCTTCAGAGATATTTTTTTCTGTTTTGGAAATAATTTCCGGTTGAGAGATTATTTCTTCTGGTGTTTTTATTTCTTCAGCAGCTGGAGCTTCAGCTTTGTTGTTTTTGAAAATGTTATTAAAAAATCCCATATGTTTTTTTGATGAATACTTAGTTGTTTAAACTAAATAGATTCATAAAGTTATTAATAATTTGATCTATTGGTTGATTTAGGGCGGTAGCAATTAGTTCTAATTGCTTCGGCTCTGGGGTATTAGGTAATTCTTCCAAGGCTTTAATGGCTGTGTCTTCATCTATTTTCATTAACAGTAAGTTTAGATAACGGTTGAAATTGACATATAGCATTGTCCTAATTTGCAGCTCTCGATTCAGGTTTATGGCTTTTTTTTCTAATAATGGTCTGATCTTTTGGTCTAATTCTATAAAGATCGGATTATTGAAATCCAGGATGGGGATAAATTGGCTTAAGTTTTTGTTTTCATTCATATTTTTTGATAGATTGCCTCCTAATTATAACACAAAATAGAAAAAATGTTAAGATGTATAAAAAAAGACCCCTAAAATAGGGGTCTTTTATGTTTATCTGGTTTTATGACTTAATAATCTTCAGGGCGGATTCCAATATTTTGGCGTGGATATCTTCTAAACTCATGATATTGCCATTATTCATACACTCGATCATTTCAAAATCATCGAAGGTGGCGGCAATTTCAGTGTAGACATCAACAGCGCTTTTGAGGTGGTCTAGATTGGATTCGTGGATATCCCGTTTCTCGCCGCCGACATAATCACGATGACCCTTTTTGTCGACTAATTTTTGTCCAACCTCGGCATTAACATGAAGAATAAGGTTGATGTTTGGTCGAGGAATGCAGAAAATATCATATTCTAGATCATGGAGCCATTTGAAATAGATTTGTCTTTCGATGTCGTTCTTTATCTTTCCGCCCTGGTGGGCCATGTTGGAAGCGACATAACGGTTGGATAAGACGATCTTGCCTGCCTTGATCCATTCTTTGACCTTGAAGCTAGCGTCGTAACGATCAATAGCGTAAAAAATTGAAGCGCCGTATGGTCCCACTTCATCAGCCGTACCATAGCGACCGTTTAAATATTCTTCCACCATTCCAGCCGACTTCTGCCCATATTGGGGGAAGTCAATAATCTCAACCTGGTAGTCTAGGGATTTTAATTTTTCAGCTAATAGTTTTAATTGTGTCGCCTTACCGGAACCATCACCACCGTCGATGACGATTAATTTACCGCGTAATTTTTCCATAGAATATAAATTATTTATAATTATCGATTGTCTCCGTTTCCGCCTAAGACGTTTCTGGCTTGGCGGGATAATAATTTAGTTATATTGTTTTGAGCGATTTCATCTAAGGAAATGTTAAGTTCAGTAGCGATTTGAGATAGATACCATAAGACATCGCCTAGCTCCTTACTGATTTCTTGTCGGTCTTCTTCGCTGACTTCGTTGTTCTTGTCTCGTAGAATCTTCTTTACTTTATTAGCTATTTCACCAGCTTCACCGCTTAACCCTAGTGTTGGATAAATAAAATTACTGCCAATATTAGGGTAGATAGCGGTTTTTTTTGATTCATTTTGATAATCAGAAAAAGTCATAGCTTAAGCTTTATGTTTTTTAATATCATCAATAATATTATCAACTTCTTTATCGAGGGCCATCAAAGTATCTTCGTTAACAATTTCATAGTCAGCGGCAGTCATAACTTCTGGAATTTGGATTTCAGTTTCTTGTTGTTGATCTTTTAGAAAATCAGCAAAAGTTTTTTTGTCGTCACCGACATTTTCATTGCGGGAGATAACTCTCTCATGGCGCAATTTTTCGTTGGCGACGATTCGAATTAATTTGAAACCAGGAATAGTTTTTAGGAATTTAATATCAGCTAGACGACGGATACCATCGATAACCATAAAAGGTTGAGTGTCATTCTTAATGTCTTCAGCCATGGCATGAGCTAAAAGATCATCACCAAAACTATCGCGTAAGACAGTGGAGATGTTCATCAAATTTTCTCTAGTTGATTCTAGGTGTAAACGTTTTAACAGATCACGTAGGATGGTGGAGAAACGATAGTCGCTAGCCCCATAAGTTTCCATTAAATGTTTTTTGATCACACCTTTACCGCAGGCGATTTGCCCGGTTAAACCGATAACTATTCTGTTTTCCATAGTTTTATATGAATTATTTTTTAGTAATATCTTGTAGTCCGCGACGAATATCCCAATCATCAGCTCCTAAATCGCAATGCAATAATAATTTAGGGAAGGCTTCTTGTAAAGCGGCTTGCATTTTGTGAGCGATTTTTCTCAGAGTAGGGTGGACAGTCTTATTAGATCTTAACTCTACTGTATAAACTGCAGCTGGTAGTCCGTAAGTAACTCGACAAGGAACATTGAAACCCATGGCAATATAATATTGTTTAGTTTCTGGAATGGTTTCTAATAATTCTAAGGCAGCGGTCTGTTCCGCGATTAATTTTTTAGCTTCTTCTTGTAAATCACTTGGTAATTGTTCTAAATACCAAGCATTGAAACCCAACTCAGTGGTTAAAAGAGGCATACGGCAAACACCGTTTCGATGTCTTTGGATGTCGCGGAAAGAACCGAAATCAAGGATGAAATCGTAAGTGATTTGGCCTAACTCTGTTAAGAAGGTTGGCAAGTTAGTCTTTATTGGACGGTTGATAATGATGTCGGTATAGTTTTCCAGTTCAGCATTTTTGATATTAGTGGTCATTTGAAAAGGAGTAGTAGTTTCCGGTTGGAAATAAGTATGTTTAGCGACAGTATAACCCCGATAGGTTTCTTGTTCTTCGTATGATGGATGACTGAAGCTGTGAGCATATTTTTCTCTAAGCTTTTCTAATATTCCGCTAGAAATTTCCCGCATTTCAGCTAGAGGGTGATGGTTTAATAAGGCTAATTTGTCCCAGGCCTGACGTAGATTGGTGTGCCAGCTCAATTGAGTGGTGATACCGGCTGGCAAGAAGCCACGCATAGCATCAAAGGTTCTAGCCTTGATGGCTTTTTCGTAAACAACTTCATCTTCGTCGTCTCTTTTTGGATATTTTTGTTTGATGAAATTTTGGACTTTCTCTTGATTGTTAATATAGAACGCCATCCATTTATCAAGAATCGCTTTTGATTCTGGAGTGCTAAGAGGGTCAATGATTGGCTGTTTGCTCATGTCGATATAACGGGTAGAAGTTTCTTGGCCGGAATATAATTGATTATCCTGAATAGCTTTGTCAGCTAACATGCTGAGTTGTTCAATGAAAATAGTGGTAGAACCGCAATCAGCAATACTCATATGGCCGTAACCCACATAGAAGGTTTCCATGAATTTACCAGAACCACTTTGCTTTACCTTGTCGACGTGTTCCACAACGCTTTTAGGGCTGCGAGAATAAAGGGCTTGCATCATCGCAGTGTCCTCTGGACCAAATTCGTCATATACAAAAATTTTAGCCATAGATATAAAATTAATATTTATTTTTTTGTTTTTATTTTTAAAAGTAATTATTGTTTTTCGTATTGCATCACCTCTTCGCTTTCATATTCTAAAGTTACTCCGGCTAGCTTGAACATTTCTTCTGACTCGGCTCCGGTGTGATATTTCTTTTCACAGATGACACGAACGATACCACAGTTGATAATTAGCATGGCACAAGTTCGGCAGGGAGTCATACGGCAATATAGTGTTGCTCCTTGTAAGGAGATTCCTAATTTTGCTGCCTGACAAATTGCATTTTGTTCGGCATGAACAGTGCGGACGCAATGTTGGGTAATGTTTCCATCTTCATGGATCGTTTTTTTCATCTGGTGTCCGACTTCATCGCAATGAGGTAATCCTTTGGGACTGCCAACATAGCCGCTGACTAACAATTGTTTATCACGAGCAATAACGCATCCGCTTCGACCTCGGTCGCACGTAGCGCGTTTAGCAACGGTGTTAGCAATTTCCATGAAATATTCGTCCCAAGAGGGGCGTTTATAAGATTCATTTTCGCTCATATTATTAATGATAAATGAATTAGGGCGCAACCCCATTCTAACAGAATAAACAGGGCTAAGCAATATTGACAGAATAGCTAATATCGTTTAAAAAAGTGCTTTTTTGCAAGAAAAAAAGGGTTTTAGAAACCCTTTTGAATTTTTTTGAAAAAGCTCGGTGTTCCGAGTCTTATTCCTGTTGAGATTAATCGCCAAAGTCCAAATATTAACCATGATCCAAATTTGATAATAATTATTATGATTGATTTTAACCATTTATTATTATCGAAAAAGGTTATTTTCCAAAGTTGACTGGATTTAAGGTTTTTGATGGCTTTTGGTGATTCAGCTTTGCCCAGTGAGCTATTAGCAATAAACATTAGGGTAATAACGGCTATTAGAATTATTATCAGTGAATTATCCATCTTTTATTGGTTTTTTGAGTTGTTTGAAAGGACTATTATGGTTTAATTATACCACTTTATATTGATTTTGTCAATCATGTTTTGTTTAATTCCTTTCTTGCGTTATAATATAAGTATGTTAGAAAAATACCAACAAACCTTAACGGATAAAGGCGAAGTCTATCTCCGTATTAAAGCGCGTCCGGGAGCTCCTAAGACTGAGTTCAAGGCTGTTATGGATGATGAGACTATTAAGATTGATGTGGCAGCTGCTCCAGAGAATGGTCGAGCTAATGAAGAATTGATTAGTTTTTTAGCTAAAGAGTTGGGAGTCGGCAAAAAGGATGTGAAAGTTTTGAGCGGTGCCGCTGATCGTTTGAAGTTAATTAAGATTATCAAATCATAAATATGGATATTTCCGTGGTTATTGTTTCTTGGAACGTCAAGGATAAACTTAGGGCCAATCTACGAGCTTTATATAATTCTCAGGGCAAATTCAGCTTTGAGGTTTTTGTGATTGATAATCAATCCTCTGATGATTCTGTAAAGATGGTTGAAATGGAATTTCCCCAGGTGAAATTAATTATCAATCCGGAAAATCTTGGTTTTGCTAAAGCTTGTAATCAGGGAATTAAGGAGTCGGCGGGTGAATTTGTGTTGTTACTTAACCCTGATATGAAAGTTTTTCCAGACACCTTGTCTTCAATGTTGGAATGGATGAAGAAGAAAGAATCGGCTACTGTGGCCGGTTGCCATTTGGTTGATAGTCAAGGACAGACAATTGAGCAGGTGAGGAGATTCCCAAGGTTGAAAGATCAGTTGGCAATCGTCTTGAAGTTGCCTCATTTTTTCAAAGGGATAACCAAAAAATATTTATATTCTGATTTTAATTATAGCCGAGAACAGCAGGTTGATTCGATTCGTGGCTCTTTCTTTATGATTAGCAAGTCTAGATATGCTAAGATTAATCCGGGAAAATTGCCATTGCTCGATGAGCGATATTTCATCTGGTTTGAAGAAGTTGATTTTTGTCGATCGGTTCATGCTTTAGGTGGGGAAGTTTGGTATAATCCTAGTACTCGTTGTGAAGATTATGTGGGAGCTAGTTTTAGTCAGGTTAAAAGAGGTGTGACTCAAACTTATTTCCGCTCTTCAATGTTAAAATATTTCCGTAAATGGCGGCCTTTTTATGAATATTTGATTCTATGGATCTTTTGGCTGCCGATATTAATTGTAACTAAAATTTTATGTCTAAAAAAGTCGCGATAATCCTGATTAATTACAAGGACTACGCTAAAAAATATTTATCAGAATGTTTAGAGGGTTTGCGCGAGCAAGATTATGCTGGTCACTCCCGTCTTTTTATCGTGGACAATGCCAGCAGCGATGAGAGTTCGGCTTACCTGAAAGAGATGGTGCCGGAAGCGGAAATCATTTGTAATAAAAATAACGATGGTTTTGCTAAAGGTAATAATGACGCAATAAGGATGGCGATGGCGCTTGATTATGATTATGTCATTTTGCTGAATATGGATACTATTATTACCAAAAATTGTGTCAGCGAAATGGTGAAGGCGGCTGAGGCTGACAAAAAGATTGGTGCAGTACAAGCCCGTTTAATGCTTCATCCGGAAAAAGAATTGATTAATAGTTTGGGCAACACTTCTCACTTTTTAGGTTTCGGTTATTGTCTCGGCTATCGTGAAAAGATGGATGAAAAGAAAATGAAGGTTGCCAATATTATGTATCCATCCGGTGCAGCTGTTTTGTTTCCTGTTTCAGCTCTGCGTGAAGTTGGATTATTAGATGAAGTCTTCTGGATGTATAATGAAGATCAAGATTTGGGTTGGAGATTATGGTTGGCGGGATATTCTTGTATTCTAGCCCCAACAGCCGTGGTTTATCATAAATATGAATTTTCTAAATCAATTAGTAAATATTATTGGATGGACCGGAATCGGATTTTGGCAATTTGGAAAAACTATCGTTTGATTACTTTGGTTTTAATTTTCCCAGCCTTTGTTATAATGGAGTTAGGATTATTATTGTTTGCTATCAAGGGTGGTTGGCTGAAAGAAAAGTTTAAGGTTTGGGGATATTTTTTGCGCCCAGCTACTTGGCTTTATATTATTAAGGCTAGAGCTAGTGTCCAAGTTAAACGGAAGGTTAATGACTATGAATTACTTCCGATGTTTTCTGGCCGAATCTGGTATCAAGAAGTTGATGACTGGAAATTGCGGGCAGTCAATCCTGTTTTTGCCGGTTATTTCTGGCTGGTGAAGAATATAATTAAATTACTACGGGCCTAATATGGATTTATCAATTATTATCGTTAACTATAAGAGCAAGGTGAAAACCACTAGATGCCTGAAGGCTATTTTTAAGTCTGACTTTAAAGGCTTGAAGCACGAAGTGGTTGTGGTTGATAATGCTTCAGGCGATAATCTGGATGACTTAATGGGTCAACATCCGGAATTGAAATTATTATATAGCTCCAAGAATTTAGGTATGGGCGGTGGAAATAATTTAGGTATCAAGGAAGCTAAGGGTAAATTTATTATGATCCTTAATCCCGATACTGAACTTTCAGTGGATGCTATTACTACTTTGTATGATTATTTGAAATCTCATCCCGATGTTTATATTGTCGGTCCAAAATTATTGAATCCGGACGGAACCTTGCAACATTCTTGTTCCCGTTTCCCGAAGGTCTATACTCCAATCTTGCGCCGGACCTTCTTGGGAGAAGTTTTTAGCTCTAGTCGGGATAAATTTATGATGACTGATTTTGATCATGAAGAAATCAGGGAAGTGGATTGGCTGATGGGTTCTTGTTTGTTGGTTAGAGGTGATGGCTGGGAGGGTTTTGATGAAAGATTCTTTATGTATTTCGAAGATATTGATGTCTGTCGTCGAGCTTGGCGTTTTAAAAAGAAGGTAGTTTATAATCCTCTGGCGACTGTTATTCATGATCACGCCCGCGAAAGCGCAAAGAATCCTTGGTATATTGCTCCATTTACCGATAAGTTAACACAAGAACATATTAAGTCTTGGGTTAAATATTTCTGGAAATGGAAAGTTAGAAAATAATTAATATCTAATTATATGAAAAAAATAAACAAAGCGATTTTACCAGTAGCCGGTTTTGGTACCCGTTTCTTGCCAGCCACTAAGGCACAACCCAAAGAAATGTTGCCGATAGTTGATAAACCAGCTATTCAATACTTGTTGGACGATGCCGTGAGA
>JBAXIF010000033.1:0-9718 GCA_037138515.1 Candidatus Falkowiibacteriota bacterium | reverse complement strand
CTTTTAATGAGAAACTAGTTTTTTGTATCGTGTCTACTAAACGGGGTACAGTTCAGAAGGACTGTTTTTTATATCTTCAAAAAAATGAATTGATTACTTAGGTAGATACTTGCTGAATTTTCTTTGTTCTTCTGCCCTCTTTTTGATTGCTGGAATTTTCTTGAAACCCTTAAATAAACTCCAAGACCAAATTCCCATTTCAATCAGCATCAACAAGAACCAGAAATGAGAAGAAAAGAACGGAACTTCTTCATAAATGAAAAAACCCAAAAAAGCAGAAATAATAGCATTGGTCAAAAAGAAATTAAACAAACTATTATATAACTTAGCGTATAAATCTTTTCTCTTTTTCAAAAAGAAAGTAATAATCATCCCAACCACCAAAAGGATGGCAAAAGACAATAAAACAATTTTGGCCCTATCAGACAAAGGCATATAATAATAATTGAACCAGAAATGTAAGGTTAATAAATCTCCCATAATTTTAATTTAATTTTTTAAAAACCAGGCCGTAATGGAATTTTCCCGGATTAAACTCCGATTCTAACTCCAAATTCAACTGACTAAGGGCTGTTTTTAGCTTAGCCTCCTTAATGTGACGATCTTTGACCGGGCCGACAGGATGTTCATCATTCCAGTCAACAATAATCAAACTACCACCTGGTTTTATCATTCTAATGCTTTCACTGAGCATGTCAAGACTGTTACTAGCTTGATAAAGGGTATTAACAAGCAGAGCGGCGTCTAATTTTCCGGCTTCTATTTTAGTAGCACCAAAAATCTCCAAATTACTCCAAACAGCCTCAATTTGATTTAAGGTCTCCAATCGAGCTCGACGAGAAACCTCATCAAGAGAGCTCTTGATAATATCGACAGCATAAACCTTACCTTGTTTCCCGACTAAACGAGCTAATGGAAAAACAAAAAAACCAAAATTACCACAACCCAGATCGGCTACATGCAAATTATCGCCCTTAGGAATTTCTCCTAAAATTAAATCAACGTTTAATAAACTATTTTTAGTAATCATATTTTTATTCCACTAATATTTGGCGGGTAACAGTCTGTTCCCGGCTATATTTTTTTTTAGCTTTAACGACAATAATATTAACACCTTTTTTTAAAACAATAGTCTGAGAGAACCCCCCACTCTTATCAATTAAAACAACCTGTCCATTAATAGCCACTTCACTTTCCGGCTCAGTTTCTCCCATAATTTCAATACTCATTTCTTTCTGAACCTGATTACTGATTGGTTGGATAATTGCTAAATCTGGGGCGGCAGTAATCTTTTTCAAATAAATACCAAGATAAAGAACACAAGTCACAACAGCTGAAACAATTAAAATATTGCGAAAAACCTTAGGAAAAATGATTAATTTATGTCTCTTGATAACTTTTTTAGAAAAAACATCATCTTCTTCACTGGCATATATCTTTCTCTCTCTTATAAAATTCTTAACTATATTTTTATAATCCAGTCCCAAAAGATTAACATATTTTTTTAAAAAAATCTTACCATAAATACCACCAGGCAACGAAGAATAATCTTCATCTTCTAAGGCACGGACATACTCTGACTTGACCTTTAAGCGTCTAGAAACATCATCAACGCTCCAATTTTTTTGCAAACGAGTAGAACGTAATTGGTCTCCAATACTTTTATATTCTGATAATACCTGACGGGCAGTAAAGGCTGTCATAGATTAATTTGGTAGGCAACACTTGATAGTATTATTTCCATTTGGGCAAAGATAAAGAGTGGTCTTACAATCATGTCCATTGGTCAATACCATACAAGCATACCCCTGGGATCCAAACTGAACCGCACAAGGTTCTTGAGCTGCCGGAATAGGAGCAACCGGGGCTGGGGTAGGCAAATTAGTATTACCAGACCAAGTAAGGCCCATAGCTGACATTGAAAACTGAATAATCATATAGCTAGAAAAAACTAATATTAAACCAATAACCGCTCCGATTAGAATACCCTTACCCATCTCAACTGTTTTAGCATTTCCACCTGAAATTAAAAACATAAATCCTCCAAGAACAAACATTAGCAGAGCTAAAGATCCAACAATACCTAATATCCAATTAGCGACGTTAACCATTAATTGAACGCCATCATTTAAAGAATAATTACCACAACGGCCTTCTTGCCCAGGAGCACAAACCGATGGTCCGGTTTCAGGCGGTATAATTCCAGCGCCATAAGCTAAATAAGGAATTGAGACCAAAGCGATAGAAAAAATAATAGCTATTAAAAATTTCTTATTAAAAATATTTTTCATATTTATAAATTATTGACTCAAAGTTTGTTGAATGCGACTAACGGCTAAACCAATAGCATCTGGAATTTTTGTTTCATCCTTAATAGAGCCATCAATCATGTCAGCCATGGCTTCTTCGGCAGCAATAGCATTATAACCACGGTACCAACTTTTAGCAGTTAAAACCTGATCAGCAAAGATTCCAATCTCAGGGTCCTCTCTTTGTTCTTTAATTAATGATCTTAAGGCAGTCGGTTTTTTAACCTTAGCCAAGTAAGACTTCACTTGTTCTGACTTAGCCATAAATTGAACAAAATCCCAAGCTTCGTTAGTATATTTAGACTTTTTAGAAACAGTGTTTAGCCAATAATTAGCAAAGTTAGTGTCAGCTGGAGCACCTTCAATCTGAGGCAACTTAGCGATACCGAAGTTTAGCTTCGGTGCTCTAGTTTTAATAGTTGGTAAATGATAAGCATAACCGAACATAAAAGCTAAATTACCACTAACAAAAGAGTCGACAGAATTATTTAAATCATTATTCCAAGAATAAACTTCTTTAACGGGATTAGAAAAATCAGTATAAAAACGCAAAGCAGAATAACCTGGATTATAATCTTGGGTTTTAGAACCAACTGGAACTGATTGGAAAGAAACACTACCATTAGTTGTCATCTGCGCACCATTTTGCATCATCAAAACCGACAAAATGTCGCTATATCTTTCAATATTATGACTACCTCCCAAAGCAACACCAGATTGGATTAAATTTCCTTTCAAGTCTTGTTTGGTTAAACGCTTAACAGTCTGTTGAAAATCTCGATTCCAGTAAGCTGGAATATCAGTAACACCAGAGTTATTTAGTAAATCACGGTTATAATACATAACCAGGGTATCGAGAGACATTGGTAGGCCATATAATTTACCATCAATAATAACGTCATCATAAACAGTATCCACAAAAAAATCTTTAACATTTTTAGGGGTTAAACTGGTAGTGACTCTAGTTTCAGGTACTATCTGTTTCTGAATAGATCCTTGAATCACCGGATAAACCATTGGGATCTGAGCTGGAGCTGGAATTAGCTTGCTTTGATATTTTCTAACCCAAGTATTGTTAATAGAAAAAATATCCGGACCACGATCTTCAGCAAAAGCATTTAAGAGTTCAGACTCATATTCGTTATAACGAAACTTGCGATAATTAATAGTAATAAAAGGATGGAGAGCTTTATAGCTCTCAATAATTGGGGTTAAATCTTCTGAATTATCCCAAACACCCCAGATGTTTAGAGTTAGCGGTTTCATGGCTTCTTGGACCTGCTGAGCACTTTGCTTACAGCCGAAACCAGAAGTCAAAATAAAGGTAAAAAGCAAAAAAAGAGTGACTAATTTTTTGTTCATATAAGTAATAATAAGTTAGTTCTATTATAACAAAAAAATAGTTGATATACAACCAAAAAGGCCATGGCTGAACCATGGCCTTTAAAATTTACAGAGACTGATTAATCTTTTATACAACGGACGGTAAGACCAAAGCTCTTTGACTCCTGATAACGACCAACTGATGGATTATTAATACCCAAAGCCCGATCAAAGACAGTGGTGCCACTAACCGTAGACGACCAAAGAGTAATATCAGTTCCCATAGCAATAAATGATCCGTTAGTATTTCTAATACCAGACAAAGAAACATTAAAAATATTAGAATTTAACATTCTAGTACTAGCACCACTACATTGCCAAGAACTAAGTCTATTAGCATCACAAGTCTGGCCAGAGTCCTTAAGATAATCTTCTAGAGTGTACTGCTCGGTGTCAGTTGGTAAGTGCCAGCCATCCGGACAAACACCCTGAGCCCCTGGAGTTACCACATATTGCATGGCTTCATCCCACTGATAAAGCCCACCGTAAGTCTGGCAGTTTCCGATAGTATTACTATAACAATATTTCTCTAAAGCACTATTACTGGTTTGATTGTTAGCACCAGCCACCATAGTACCAATATTAATATTCTGTTTCATCCAGCACTGAGTGCCAATAGACACGGTATCATAAGTACATTTATCATAATCCGGAGAGCCTTCATTACAAGCATGACCAGAGACAGCTGAAACTATAACTTGTTCCCCACAGGTCCAAGCGGTGCAAGTGCCACCATTACAAATTTGGCCCATTGGGCAATTGCTGTTACGAGCACAGTGGTCACCTCCTTGGCAAACAGCTAGAGACGGATGACATAAATTACAACAAGGCAATGAAGCGTTATCGCAAGAACAGACAGCGGCATTATTACCCTCAGAGCCAGCGCCACCATAAGTGATACCGGCGGGAGAAGCGGTATTAAGACCACCAGTCAAATCACCAATATTATTTCCAAGACAAAACGAAATAGTATAAGTTGATCCGTCATCAGAATTATAATAAAAAGAATTATCAGTATTAGAACAAGTTCCATCAGCTGGAGTTGGAGCAGTCGGAACATTAACCATATAAGTAGTAGTACCAAGAGTTGAGGTAGAGGAAAGTCCATTAGCTGTAAATTCGGCCGTCAAAGGATATTGATTTTTATCGTTGAAATACAGTTCTAAAGCGGTTTGTATTTGCTTAATGTCAGCCACTCTCTTGGCATCACGAGCTTTGGCTCGAGCGTTTTGAAAAGCGACAACAGAAATGGTTGCTAGAATTCCAATAATGGCAATTACCACCAAAAGTTCGATAAGAGTAAAAGCTTTTTTAACTTCTCTATGAGAATTTTGCTTCATAGATATTGATTTTAAATGGTCCCCAGAAATTTTCTTAAAATAAGAAAAACATAAGTTCCACTGATTAGAGCTTTCTATTAACTCCTTAAATAATATCACAGCATTCTTTAAAACGCAAAATAACAAAAAACAAAAAGACCGCAACTCAATTGCGGTCTTTAAAATTCAAATAAAAAATAATCTATCTATTCGTCTTTACGTCATCTAATTTGACACTCAACAATTGAGAGATACCGTCAGCTTGCATGGTAACACCATATAAGACACTGGCCTTGCGCATGGAAGCGCGATTATGGGTAATAACGATAAATTGAGTTTTGTTGGATAAATCATCCAAAATCTTAGCTAAACGCTCAGAATTGGCTTCATCCAAAGCAGCATCGACTTCATCCAAAACCACGAAAGGTGATGGGTTGGCACTGATAATAGCACTGATCAAAGCAATGGCAGTCAAAGCTCTTTCGCCACCGGAAAGCATGGAAACAGATTTAATTTTCTTTCCTGGAGGAGTAGCTTCAATTTCAATACCAGCTAAACCGGTAGCATTATGCTTCTTCAAAAACTTAATTTTGTTCAGGTTGTTATAATCAACTTGTTTCTGATTCAAGATAATAGTCTTTTCGTCATCCTCTCCTGACTCGTTCTTCTTTTCTTCCTTAGACTCTTCATCAGTGGCCATCACCTTAACAATTCGAGCAGAACCACCATTGAATAAGATCTTGAAATATTCAGTAAACTTTTCAGAAATAATTTTAAACTCAGCATCGAATCTTTCTTTGATGGTCAAATCTAATTCATAAATAATCTTTTCCAAAGACTTAATAGCGTCATTCAAATCATTAGTCTGAGTGAATAGGAAATCATAACGCTCCTTGGTAGTGTCATATTCTTTAGCAATCTCCGGATCAATACCACCAATCAAATCTAATTGATGCTTCAAGCGACTCATTTCTTCTTCAGCCTGAGAAAGATCAATTTCCACTTCTGGCTTCTTGCTCCTAATAGCCGCCAAATCCATATCATTGGCCTTGATACTATTTTCCAAGTCTTCTAATTTTGTTTCTTGCCGAGCAGCACTGACTTTCAAATCATTCAATTCTCCTCCTAGTCCATTGATTTCATATTGCAGGCTCTGGATATTTTTTTGTAAGCCTAGAAGGTGATCGCGTTTATTCTGCTGTTCGGAGTTGAACTTATCAATTCTTTCACGCAAAGAAGCAATCTCTTGTCGAAGTGATTGCAAACGACCAGCGATGACAGTTTTTTCTTTTCCAATATTAACATCATTCACATCGCTCAATTCATCACTGATTCTATTCTTCTTCAAAGCTGATTCTAAATCTTCTAATCTAGTTTCATATTTAGCAAAACTGATTCGGATTTCATTTAACTGATTATTGATAGTATTAACTTGGTTCTGATAATGCTGCAATTCTTTTTGTTTAGCAAAAAGATTATCGCGCTGTTCTTCTGCTTGGCGATTCAAGACTTCCAACTCTTCTCTAAGAACCTTAATCTTATCATTGAAAGCGCTAACTTTATTTTCCAAATCAACTTTTTGTTTTTCCACTTCTTTGGTATCAACACTAGTCTGACTCTGAGATAATTTCTGAGTAATTCCGGATAATTCTTTTTCAGCCTGACGCTTCTTGTCAGTAATCATGCGAGACAATTGTTCTTTGGAAGAAGTCTCTAGATTTAAATCATTAATCTTGGTGCTAAGAGCTTCCTTCTCTTGATTTAATGCCTCTAGTCTAGCCTGAACTTGGCTCAATTCTGATTGTCCTTTAGCGCCGGTAGAAAGCTCCAATATTGCCTTGATATCGACTCTAATTTCATTCAAAGCGGTCTTAATCTTTTCTAAATCTGACTCTTTTTCAGCTAACTCTAACTTATCTAAAGATGCTTTTAGTTGTTCGTTAATCTTGCTGATTTCACTGTCTCCAACTTCCAAACTGATACCGCGCAAGCTTTTGTTTTCTTCCATAATCTTAGCTGACAAAGCTTCACGCTCGGAAACTAATTGAGATAATTTATTACGATTGGAAGCGACAAAATTCTGAATTTCCACCAACTCTTCTTCGGAGACCACAATCTCTTTGGTCAACTCTTGTTTCTTGTTGTTCAAGAAAGACAAATCAAACTGACCGGATGATTCCATCTTCATTTCCAACCAAGCGTTTAATTTTGATAAATCTTTTTCAGCGCTATCTCTTTCTGATTGCAGTTCTGATAAAATTTTTCTTTTTTCATCCAAACCAACAAAACCATTACTCTGATTTTTAGCTGCTTCGATGTCAGCTTGAAGAGCATTAATCTGTTCCATAAATCCAGCCTTAGTCTTTTCCAGTTCACGTGGATCGCTGTTCTCTGGCATTTCTGCTCTCATCCGTAACCAATTTTCCAAACGGCTCAACTGGCGAGACAAAGCATCTTCTTCATCTCTCTTGCGAGATAATGATTGATGGAGTTGATTAAAGTCATCACCGATAGCTGGTTGGTTTTCAATCTGGCTGAGTTCAGCATTTAGGGAAACTAATTTATCTTCCTTAGTTATTTTATTTTTTTCTAACTCTAAATAACGAGTGTTAAGCTCGTTCAAGCGGTCATTGAGTCCGTGCCAGTTATGGCCATAATAATTATTACGCCAAGAGCTCAGAGTTGTTTCTAGTTCTTCCCGTTTCTTCAATTTTTCTACCTGACGAGTCAAGCTTTTCAAGCGTGGTTCAATTTCATTTAACAATATTTCAACTTGATTCAAATTTTCATAACTACCCTGTAATTTATTCAGAGCGATATCGCGTTTAATCTGATACTGCTTAACGCCGGTCGCTTCATCAAAGAAGTCTTTACGTTCAGAAAGACTAGTATTCAAAAATCCCTCTACCATACCTTGGCCAATAACACTATAGGTCTTCTGACCGAAACTAGCCTTAGCTAAAAGCATCTGGATGTCAGTTAATCTGGCACGAGTATTATTAATTAAATATTCGCTTTCACCATCACGGAAAATGCGACGAGTAATCACGATTTCTTCTTTAGATAAAAGAGTATCAATTCGATCTTCCGGAGCCGGAGCTTCACCCTCAACAACTGGTTTTAACTTTCTTTTAGTATCGGCATTATTTAAAAACAAAGAAACTTCAGCCATACCTAAACGACCCTTCTGATCAGAACCAGAAAAGATAACGTCATCACTCCTTTTACCACGCAAAGTTTTAATACTCTGCTCACCCAAAGCCCAACGGACAGCATCAGCCGTGTTAGACTTGCCGGAACCATTAGGTCCAACGATGGCGGTTAGTCCCCGACGGGTACCTTCAATAATACCGGGGAAAACCAGTGAGTTCTTGTTGGCAAAAGATTTGAAGCCCTGAATTTCTAACTTTTCTAAATACATAAACAAATAAAGTAAAGAGCCCTGATTTGGGCTATTTTCTTTTTTTTATTTTATTGTCGATTATGTTATAGTTATAATATAATTTATTTTTTTAAAAAAGTAAAATAATCTATGATCATATCTATCAGCGGAGCCCATGGTTCTGGTAAATCAACTTTAGCCAAAGAATTATCCAAAAAATTAGGATGGCCTAGATATTATATGGGAGGATTAAGACGCGAAGCCGCCCTGAAACGAGGACTGACTTTAGCGGAATACAATAAGCTAGGAGAAAACGACCCTAAAACCGACCAAGAAGTGGATGAGTACCAGCGAGAACTGGGGAAAACTCAAGATAACTTCATTATCGAGGGTAGAACCTCTTGGCACTTTATCCCTCATTCTCTCAAAATCTATTTGGATACCGATGAAGAGGTTGGGGCTAAAAGAATCTGGAAAGATATTGCTGAAAAAGGTGAAAGACAAAATGAAGATAGCGATATAAATAATTGGCAGGACGTCTTAAACAGTATGCGCCAAAGACTCCAAAGTGACATTGATCGTTACCAGAGATATTATAATATTGACGTCCACGATAAAAACCATTATGATTATTATCTAGACGCCACCAATCTTAGTCCAGAAGAGGCCCTAGAGCAGGTTTATGCTTTTGTTAGATCTCATATTGACAAGAGCTAATTTTACTTATATTATAGGAAAAGCTGGATAAGATAATAATATATTAAGCTACTAGCGCCACTTTATGGGCGTTTTAGCGATTTTGTAAATAATAATATGGCCGAGACTAAAAAAGACCAAACTACAGACCTGAAACCAGGCATGACTGTCCGGGTTCACCAAAAGATCAAAGAATTGAATACCAAAGGTGAAGAAAAAGAGAGAATTCAATATTTTGAAGGCATTATCATTGCTCGTAAACACGGCAAAGAGAAGGCTGCAACAATTACCGTTAGAAAATCTTCTGATGGAATTGGCGTTGAAAAGATCTTCCCACTTAACTTACCTTCTATCACTAAGATTGAAGTTAAAAAGATTGCGGAAGTTAAACGCGCTAAACTAAATTTCTTGAGAGATAAAAAATACAAGAAAAAGTTGAAAGAAAAAACCGTTAAAGTAGTCAAATAGTGTTTCAGGGCGAGTGGCGGAATTGGTAGACGCACAAGCTTGAGGGGCTTGCAGCTTCACGGCTGTGGAGGTTCAAATCCTCTCTCGCCCACAAGCATCAAGGGCACATAGCTCAGCTGGTTAGAGCACTTCGTTTACACCGAAGGGGTCCAGGGTTCGAA
>JBAXIF010000032.1:0-9846 GCA_037138515.1 Candidatus Falkowiibacteriota bacterium | reverse complement strand
TCGTGTGGTAGCGATGCCATGAGGGTTCGATTCCCTCCCGCGGCACACAAAAAAAGAATCTCTCACGAGATTCTTTTTTATTATCTAAAATAAATTTAATTTTTAATACAACGGATAGTTAAACCACGCGCACGATAGTAGTTAAACGAACCGACACCACCACTAAAGAAATACAAATAGCGCGAATTAACACCACTGACAACACTCGACCAATAATAACCATAAGAACCAACTACACTCAAAGAACCACTAGCATCACGAAGCCCAGCTACAGTTAATTTTAAAGGGGAGGCAAAGGCGCCAGCGGCATTTTGCAAACTCCAACTTGCTCTTTCCGTATCCAACTCCGAATCAGTAGGTGGCCTAAAACCGGTTGGACAAGGATTACTTGAACCGCTGACACCCCAATTTGCTGTACGAATAGCACCAGAGCTGTCAACACTGGACCAGTCGGCACTTGGAATAATAAAAGCATTTGTTCCGGGAGCCACATTTGAAACCTGACCCGATGACATGACAGATGTTCTAAGCTGATGTCCATCATTTACTCGTCCCCATTGATAAAGATCGCCATAAGCCGCGCTGTCATTACTACTTAATGCTACTTGAGTAGCTCCAAGATTACGATCAAGCCATATTCTGCTATTAGCTCCAGTGACTGTACCATAAACCATTACAACCATATCAAAACTGGTAGAGCCTACAATATTAGTGGCGGTGACTGTATGGGTTGTTTGACTAGTACTAACAGTGGGGGTGCCAGTAATCTGACCACTTGAAGAATCAAGTATAAGACCAGTTGGAAGAGCCGGCGAAATAGAATAACTATCGACTGAACCAGTAATAGTTGGTGAAAGTGTTGATATTGCGGTATCTACTATAAGTATATTGGGAGAGACATAAGAGAGAGATGATGGGGCAACAGTAATTGGAGAACAATCCACATCCACAATTCCACCTGGGGTTAAACATTTAGGTCCAGGGGTTAATGTTCCGGTGGTGTTACCCAAACAGAAAGAGATAGAGTAAGAAGCACCATCAGAGCTTGGAGTATAACCAATAGTATTTTTAGCATTAGTGCAAGCTCCATCAGCCGGAGTTGGAGCGGCTGGAATAGCTTGCATATAGGTAGAAGTGACTCCAGTGGTAGTAGAGTAGATTTTACCAGTGTTCCATTCTTCGGTAGTTGGATATCTATTCTTATCATTAAAAAACAACTCTAAAGCGGTTTGAACTTGCTTCATATCCCCAGCACGTTTAGCGTCTCTACTTTTGGCTCTAGCATTAGAGAGAGCTAGAACGGAAATAGTGGCGAGAATGCCGATAATGGCAATCACGACTAGGAGTTCGATGAGAGTAAACGCTTTTTTATTTTTCATGATTTTGATATCACTGACTTAATACCAATATTATAACATATTAAAATAATAATTAGAAATTACACAAAAAAAAATCTCTCGCGAGATTCTTTTTTATTATCTAAAAATTAAAAAACATTAATCAATAATCCCACCACCCAAAACTTCCTGTCCTTGATAAAAAACTACGCTTTGACCAGGGGTTATAGCCCTTTGCGCTTCTTTGAAAACTATTTCATAACCTCTAGTATTTTTAGACACAGCAGTGCACTTCACTGCCGGATGACGGTAACGGATAACAGCCGAACAAGCGAAAGGCAACTTCGGTTCTTTACCGCTAATCCAATTAACTTTTTTAGCAATAAGCTTATTCTTATAAAAAATCAAATCATCAAAATCTTTGACGACATATAAGATATTATTTTTCCAATCGAACTTCGCCGCATAATATGGTCCGGTTCCGCCAATCTCAATTCCCCGTCTCTGGCCGATAGTATAAAGAGATAAACCTTGGTGCTGACCCAAAACTGTTCCATCCATCAATTTGATATCACCCGGAAAAAGAGAAATATATTTCTTCAAAAAATCATTGTGATGCTTACCAGGGATAAAACAAATTTCTTGGCTCTCGCTTTTTTCCGCTACCGGTAAATTCCACTTCTTAGCCAGTTCCCTGACCCGAGGTTTTTTATAGTTAGCTAGTGGAAACATAAGATGGGACAATTCTTTCTGATCAAAAGTATAAAGAAAATATGATTGGTCTTTGTTTTTATCAACAGCTCGATAAAGATGATATTTAGTGCCCACTTTTTTTATCTTCAAATAATGGCCAGAAGCGACATAATCAAACTTCATCGCTAACGCTGACTTTATCAACCTTCCCAGTTTCACTTTCTTGTTACACAAAACACAAGGGTTCGGGGTCCGGCCCTTCTGATATTCTGATAAAAAATTATCCACTACAGCCAATTTAAAGGCTTGTTTGAAGTCTAGTGTATATAATTCGATTCCAACCTCTTTAGCCACTCTCCTAGCATCATTCAAGGCTTGGAGCGAACAGCATTTGTTCTCCGCCATAGAAGTTCCGCCATCTTTCCAGAAATGCAAAAAGACTCCAGTAACAGAATAACCTTGATTCACTAATAGCTGAGCAGCTACTGCCGAATCAACTCCGCCAGACATCGCTACCAATACTCTCTTTTTTTTATTTAAATTCTTGTTCATTTCAATTTAATTATCTTTCCGAAAAAGTTCTAGATATTGTCGAGCGGTGTTCTCCCAACTGAATTTTTTTACCTGTCTAAATCCTTCCTGTCTCAACTTCTCCGCCAAAGCATCATCAGTCAAAACCTGAACCATGGCCTCAGATATAGCTCCAACATTATAGGGGTCAACCGTTAAAGCGGCTGAACCGACGATTTCCGGCAAACTAGAGACATTACTGGTTACGACCGGTGCTCCGCAGGCCATAGCTTCAAGTGGCGGAAAACCGAAACCTTCATAGAAAGAAGGATAGACAAATACTGAACACAGACTATAAAGCGACGGCTTATCTTCCTTGTCGACGTAACCTAAAAATTTAATGTCATTTTCATATTCAGACGAATACAGTTCATTAAAAATATCTTTTATTTTCCAACCGGTCGCCCCGGCAATCACTAATTTAAATTCAAACAACTCTAGGTGATTAGAGCGCAATTCATTGTAAGCCTTAATTAAGCCAATCAAGTTTTTTCTAGGCTCAACATTACCTAAATATAAAATGAATTTTTCCGGCAATTCATATTTGATCTTTACCTTCTCAAACTTCTCAAAATCAGAAACAAGATGATATGGACTATCAATTCCAGAATGAATAACAGTCACCTTCTCAGGCGAGATATGCAAAAGCTCGACGATATCATTCTTGGTATTCTGGGAAACAGCAATCAGATGATCGAAGTTATTTGCTAAATTCTTGGTGTTAATCAGCTGATGCCAAAGATTCTTTCGTTTATTAAAAAACTCCGGGTAACGTAGAAACGATAAATCATGGATAGTTAAAAATTTACGAGGTGCTTTTGACAGAGACAAGAAATTAATATGTGGACTCCAAAAGACATCAACCCCACCGAGAGTTTTATCAATCTTGGGATAACCAAGAAGCTTCTGTAAGACATAATTAAAAATCTTGTTCGGATAACGGGTTCCGACAACTTTTACATTCTTTTCAGAAAATGACGGTAAGCGAGAAGAGATATCTCGACCGGAATTATAATACAAACCAAACTCATCATCTTTATCCAACCTTAAAAATTCATTAACCAAATGAAAAGTGTATTCTGACACACCACTATAGTGTTCATCCATTAAAGTTCTGATATCGATTCCGATCTTAAGCATATTGCAAAAAAATAGTAATTATTATAATATTAACAGCAAATAGGGGGAGGTAAAAAATGAAAAAAGTTATTAAAAACATTAAGAGTTTTTGTGCCTGTATTCTTCCGGGGATTAAATTATTAATCCTTATAATAGGAATTGAAATTATCGATTTCTATGATGATTATTTGTGTCGAACATGAAAAAAACAAAAGAAACAAAACAAAAAGGGGCAAAATAATTGCCTCTTTTATCTTTTACTATAATGATTAGCAATAAACTCAGTGATTTGTCGCTTGAAATTAGCTACCGAGAAAGTCTCAGCATGAAGGCGAATTGCCGCACTATCCCAACAATATTCACCATTTTTAGTTTTTGTATAAAATTTGTGCACGATATCAGTTATCGCTTCAGAGGTCTGATCATCAAAGAATAAACCGGTTTTCCCTTCCTCAATAGTTTCAGTAGCACCACCCTTACGGTAAGCAATAACCGGACGACCAGAAGCCATAGCTTCAACTGGAGTGATGCCAAAATCTTCTTCTTGGGGATTAATAAAAGCTAAAGCATTCTTATAAAGTTCAGCTTTTTCTTCATCGCTAATCCGGCCAACAAATTCAATATTCTTAGAATCACCAACAATCTTCTTAAGTCTCTTCATATCCACTCCATCACCAAAAATCTTTAAATAATACTCATCTCCCAGAGCTTTAAAAGCCTCAATAGTAATATCCACTCTCTTGTATGGCGCCAAGCGGCAACCAATCAAGAAATATGGTTTTTCTTGTTTAATAGGATTAAGCTCAGCAATACTAAAACGCTCAGTTTCAACCGGAGGATAAATAACCACGCTATCACGACGATAATATTTAGTAATTCTTTTCTGAACAGTTTTAGAATTAGCAATAAAAACATCCACCCGGTCAGCCGCTAATCTGTCCCACATCCTAATCTGAGTTAAAATTAATGAGATTATTTTTTTCATCCACTTATTGTACTTCAGCTCATTGATATATTGATGAGTATCACTCCACAGATATCTAGTTGGAGTGTGACAATAACAGACATGAAGAGTATTTGGCAAAGTAATAACTCCTTTAGCGAAAGAGCTAGTGTCAGACAACACCAAATCATATTCGCGCAAATCAAAAAACTCTACCGCCAAAGGCATAAAAGGTAGGTACCATTGATAATGTTTGACGCCACCTGGAAGCTTTTGGATAACTGAAGTTTCAATTTTCTTTCCATGATAATTTTTATTAGCATTCTCAGCCTCATAAAGAAGAGTATAAATCGGGGCATCAGAATACATATCAGCAAAAACCTGAAGAACTTTTTCGGCTCCCCCATCTTGGGCTAAGTGATCATGGACTAAAGCTACTTTCATAAATTATTCAACTTCTCGGTGCTTAATAACAGCCAAGGGAGTTTTTAACAGAATTGATAGGTCCAACAATAGAGACCAATTTTCAATATAATAAATATCTAATTTTACTTCTTCTTCAAAAGCTAAATCGCTCCGGCCAGAAACTTGAGCCAAACCGGTGATACCTGGCTTGATTGTCAGAGTCTTGCGGTGATGTTGTTCATATTTAGCCACTTCTTCCGGTAAATGAGGACGAGGGCCGATAAGACTCATACGACCAATAAACACTAAGAATAACTCAGGTAATTCATCAATACTCCAACGGCGGATAAATTTACCAACCCTAGTCACGCGAGGGTCATCCTTGATTTTCACCATCGGACCATCACCGCGAACATTCTGATCAGCCAACTCCTTATAACGCATATTATCAGTACCAGGGATCATTGAACGGAATTTGAAATACTTAAATGGTTTTCCACCTCGACCAACACGGTAAACATAAGAACCATCATCACGACGAGAAAAGAAAATCGGACCATGAGAATCAAGCTTGATGGCAATCATGGTGATAATAATAATCGGAGACAGAACTAAGATAATCAAACCGGATAAAGTTACATCCACTAGTCGCTTAGTAATAGTTCCCCATCCCTCTAATGTAGTTCTCTTCACTTCGGCCACTGGGATACCAGCAATTTCTGAAACTTCAGTGCGCAAAACCTTAACACCCAATAAATCAGCCACGTATTTAAAAACTAAATGATGATCATTGGCAAAGTCATATAAACGTAAGGTCTCTACCTTACTCATATTAGGGTCAGCTTGAATAATTTCATCAACCACCGGCTCACCCTTGTGTTCGATTTTTCCACTCTCATACTCTTTGATAAAATCATCTAACTCATGAACGGTATCTAAAGAAAAATCGCGCACTCTCTTGACCACTTCATAACCGGAATTAGCCCGAGAAAAGAATTCATGAACCAAACTATCAGCAGTCTTAGCAGCTCCAACTAGGATAACCTTGCGGACGCCGACACCATAATGAAAAAGTATTCTTTGCAGATAACGGACTAAAAGACGAGCAATAATCACATACAGAATAGCGAATAAATATCCAGCCAAAACAATAAAACGAGAGTTGAACATTTCTCGGACAAAGAAAATATAAATAACCAAAACTACTAATCCCAAAGAACAGGCCACAATCACGCCCCAAATTTCTTGAGCAATCTTTCTAGGACTAGCGATAGCATAAAGCCCTGATAGTGCAAAGATAATCACCCAGATCAGAGACACTATTAAAACCACCAAACCATAAGAAGTGATATCAAAATCAAATTGCGTCGGACGGATACCAGAAAGAAAATCAGAAAAACGTAAATAATAAGCGGAGATTCCGGCTAGAAAAATCATTAGATAGTCGAGTGGGACTAAAAGTAGCGAGAAAATAAACTCAGATTTTTTCATATTATAATTTAATGTTTTATCAAAAATTAAGATGCAAAAATCAAAACAATTTGATTTCTGGCTTTTAATTTCTGCATAATTGAGAGAGGTTATAAGCCGGATTCTGTCCAGGAGAAATTAATCTCCCTGGATAGCCATTTATCTAGCCCTAACATTACTGTTAGGGTCTGGCGAACTACTTTTTTCTTATCCCGAAAGATAAGATTTGTTCTTGCTCCCCGATAGGGTTTACCACGCACCTCTGTCGCCAGAGGGCGAAGGCTATAAATAACCAACTTTTCACCTTTCATCCATCAAAGATGGATTAGTATTGTCTCTGTGGCACTTTCCCTAAATCTAATTAAAGATCCGGTGGGCGTTACCCACTATCGCTAGCCCTAAATGGGCCCAGGAGTCCGGACTTTCCTCCCCTACATAAAATAAGGGCGGCTATCCGCCTGTCTCAATTGCTTCTATTATATAAAATCTAAGGCTAAAAGTCAAAAAAAGAGGCAAAATCAATTGCCTCTTTTCTTTATATTCAGATCTAAGCTTATTTTTTGTAGATAATATCAGTATCTTCAAAATAGTTACGGTTATTGAAGTAATTATTAGTTCTATCAATAATCTTTTTCATAGTCTTAACAGTTTCTATCGGGTATAATCCAGCAGCTGTCTCATCAGACAACATCACAGAATCAGCGCCATCAAAGATGGCGTTAGCTACATCGCTAACTTCCGCTCTAGTTGGACGAGCGTGATCAACCATAGAGATTAACATCTGAGTCGCAACGATAGCTGGTTTATCATGCCAATGAGCATGACGAATCAAGTTCTTTTGAACGATAGGCAAATCTTCCAATGGAATTTCAATACCTAAATCACCACGAGCCACCATCACGCCGTCTGACTCTCTAATAATATCATCAACGCAATCCAAAGCAGTTGCTCTTTCAATCTTAACGATAATACCAATCTTGCTATCTCCTAAAAGTTCACGCAAGCGTCTAACATTATCACCAGTCTGAACAAAAGACATAGCCAAGTAGTCTGGTTTTACTTCTAAGGCAAACTTGATATCCTCTAAATCTTTTGGAGTCAAAATATCGCGATTCAAGACAGTTTTAGGGATATTAATACCTTTTCTAGAAAGTAATAATCCACCTCTTTCAACTTTGGCCACAATAGCCCCATCCTTAATATCAACTACTTTCAATTCTAAATCACCATTAGCCAAGAAGAAAGGATCACCAATTTTCATGTCATTAACCAAGCTATCATCGTCAATTGGGACTTCCATATTATCAATATTTCCAGCATTGTAGATAAAGGAATAGATCTCACCTTCTCTCATTTCAATCTCATGAGCTAATTTACCAACACGGATTCTTGGACCCTGAAGATCGAATAAAATCTTAACTTCAATACCAGTTTCAACCTTAATCTTGTCGATGTTGGCTTTAATAACATGGTATTGTTCTGGGGTTGCGTGAGAAAAATTAATTCTGATGATATTAACACCATCAACAATCATCTGTTTCATAACCTCATATTCCTGAGATTTTGGGCCAATAGTGGCAATTATTTTAGTATTCATAGCAATAAAAAAGCCAACCTTAAATCCGGTTAGCTTTGAGCAGAAATCAAAATTACACTTTAAAACCGGGGTTTTAAATTATAATTCAGATTCCGCTCGATGAAAAAACCGGAATTTAATTTAGGCAAATTAAATTATTAATTATATTTAACTCTTGCTTTATACACTATTTTTCTGAACCGCGCAAGGCCCTAACCCGTTCCTCTACTGGAGGGTGGGTCATAAACATCTTAGTTAACCAAGAAATCTTCTTACTCTCTCTTCCCTTGAACGGTGAAGAAAAATAAAGATGAGCTGTCGCTCGATTGGCCACTTCTAAAGGTTCGGTGTCAGCTGATATCTTTTCCAGTGCTCGAGCCAACCCTTCCGGATAACGAGTTAAAAGAGCAGCATTAGAATCAGCCATAAACTCACGTTTGCGAGAGATAGAAAACTGCATCATGTAAGCAAAGAATGGGGCTAAGATAGAGAGCACAATTGCTAGAATCGTAATAACTGCCGCTATCTCTCCACCACCCTTTTCATCATTATTTCTTCTACCACCAAAAAAACTCCAGCGCATAAACCAATCAGCCAAAAGAACTACGATGCCCACTAAAACAGTGACAATGGTAGCTAATAATATATCGCGATTACCGATATGGGATAATTCATGAGCAATAACTCCTTCCAATTCATTTTTTTCTAACTTCTCTAGAAGCCCAGAAGTAACCGCAATCACAGCATGTTCCGGATCACGACCAGTAGCAAAAGCATTTGGAGCACTATCATCAATCAAGTATATCTTAGGCACTGGTAGTCCAGCAGTGATACAAAGATTTTCCACAATATGAAAAAGTTCCTTATTGGAATCATGAACCACCTCATGGGCATTACTCATGGCGAGTACTATCTTATCACTCCACCAATAACTGACAAAACTGGAAACAATACTAAAAATAACCACTGCATATAGGATAGCCGGCTGGTTCATGGCTGTTGAAAAAATAAAAGCCACAATTATAATGAAGATAGAAAAACCGACTAAAAGTAGCCAAGTTTTACGCTTGTTAGAAGCAACATTATTATAAAGAGTCATAAATTAATCAAAAAAATATTTTTTGACAATCAAGAAGACAACAGCACCAATAATTAAAATACCAATTACTGGCAAGAAATCACCAAAAGTAAAACCACTACCTACCTTTGGAGCAACGTCCGCTAAAGATTCAGTCATATATTTTAATTTAAATTCTAATCCTTAATTAAAACTTTACAGCTACCGGTTCTTTTTCTTTTTCATCAGTAACTTCGAAAAATGGATAAGACAAGAAACCTAACTTCTTACCAAACATATTAGTTGGAAATACTTGTAACTTAGTGTTAAAGTCACGAACATTACCATTATAGAAACGGCGAGAAGCCATAATCTTGTCTTCAGTATCAGTTAACTCTCTCTGTAATTCCAAGAAGTTCTGGTTAGCCTTTAAGTCAGGATAATTTTCTGATAAAGCAAAGATTGATTTTAAGGTTGAAGACAAATCATTTTCTGCCTTAATTTGTTCTGCTGCACTTCCCTTATCATTAGCTTGCATTGCTTGGTTACGAGCCATAATTACTTTTTCCAAAGTAGCTTGTTCATGAGCCGCATAACCCTTAACAGTATCCACTAAATTAGATAGGTAATAAGTAAAAAGATACGTTTTAAGCAGTGGATTGAAGATATGTATGAT
>JBAXIF010000031.1:0-10134 GCA_037138515.1 Candidatus Falkowiibacteriota bacterium | reverse complement strand
TGTTCAGTATGTAGTCAGAAGTGCTAACAAGGGCTGGCATAAGGTGATGAAAGATGTTGTTTCTAATGCTTACAAGAAACAAAGCGTCAGTGAAGTTTTCAAAATGGGCAACTCAGCTTTTAGTGGTGCCTCTAATTTTATTATTCACAATATTATTCTGGCTCCTTTTGGTATGCTAGCGGCTAAGCCTAAGGACAATGAGGTTAAGCAGAAGGAATTGACTGAAAAAGAAAAGGAGATGTTAAAGAAAATGGAAGAAAAGAATTCTAAAGCTGGCCTGGATATCAATCTCCGGTTAGTAGTTTCAGCTCCAGACAAACTTCGAGCTCAGATGTATCTGGACAATATGGCTAATGCTTTTAGTGAATATAATTATTATGAATACGGTAATACTTTCGGTGGAATGGTTAAGAAGAACCAATTAAAGACTATTAATAATTTTATCTATCGTCGTTTTATTGAGGGTCAGAACTTCTTGTTGAATACAGAAGAGATTTGTAGTTTATTTCATTTTCCATTGCCTCACACTGAAACTCCGAATATTGATTGGTTAGTTTCTAAGACAGCTCCAGCTCCGAATAATATCCCTAATGAAGGTATTACTTTGGGTTATAATATCTTCCGCGGTATCAGAACCGATATTAAGGTAAAGAGAATTGATCGCCGCCGCCATTGTTACGCTATCGGTAAATCCGGTACTGGTAAATCCGTTTTATTGGCTAATATGGCCATTCAAGACATTGAGAATGGCGATGGTGTTTGCGTCATGGAACCTAATGGTGATTTGATTGAGGATATCTTAAATCGTATTCCACCTGAGAGAGCTGAAGACGTGATCGTCTTTTCTCCGGCTGATATGGAGCGTCCAATGGGTTTGAATTTATTAGAATTTGATGAACGCTATCCCGAGCAGAAGAGTTTTGTTATTAATGAAATGATCGGCATCTTCGATAAGTTGTATGACTTGAAAGCGACTGGTGGTCCGATGTTTGAACAATACATGAGAAACGCTTTGCTCTTGATTATGGATGATCCGGAGACCGGTTCAACCTTAATGGAGATTTCCAAAGTTTTAGCTGATGAAAATTTCCGGAAAATGAAACTGAGCAAGTGTAAAAACCCGACAGTAGTTGATTTCTGGATTAAGGAAGCTGGCAAGGCTGGCGGTGACGCGGCTTTGGCTAATATCGTTCCGTATATTACTTCTAAGCTTACTCCTTTTGTGGCTAACGATATGATGCGTCCGATTATTGGACAGCAGAAGAGTGCTTTCAACATGAGAGATATTATGGATAGCAAGAAGATTTTGATGGTTGATTTACCTAAAGGTGCTATCGGTGAAACTAACGCTTATCTCTTAGGTATGATCATGGTTGGTAAGATTTTGATGGCGGCTTTGTCTCGAACTGATATTCCGCAGGAGCAACGTAAAGACTTCTATCTTTATATCGATGAGTTCCAAAACTTTACCACCAACTCTATCTGCCAGATTCTATCTGAAGCCAGAAAATATGCTCTGTCTTTGACTGTGGCCCATCAGTATATCGGTCAGCTTAGCAAGAACAATGACAGTCAGATTAAGGATGCTATTTTTGGTAACGTTGGTACGATGATTAGTTTCAAAGTCGGTTCTGAGGACGCTCAATTCTTGACCAAAGATTTCGGTCCAGTCTTCAATGAGTATGATATGGTCAATGTTGGTCGTGGTGGCTTTATGAAATTATTAGTCGATGGTTCTACTACTAGACCTTTTTCTTTCCAGACTGTTTGGCCACTAATGGGAACTGCCAGGGAAGATATGGCGAAGAAGATTAGAACCCTGAGTCGCTATAAGTTCGGTCAAGATAGAGGATTAGTGGATTCAGAAATCTTGCGTCGCAGTGGAATGATTCAATAATATTATATAAAAGAGAATATTTAAAAAGCACTATAATTATAGTGCTTTTTGTTTGGTGTTATTGACATTTGGCTATAAATATGTTATCCTTGGAGCAGTTAATTAAAAACATTAATCATGGAAGAAAACAATGTCCCTGAAAAGATTATCGTTATGCCAGCTGAGCCTTACAGAATGTGCGCCCTTCAGTCTTATGGTAATGCTAGTTATATGCTCTTGAAACAATTTCAATTTCCTAGTGAGCGTTATGACCACGAACAGTTAATTACCGTCGACAGTGATCGAGCCTACCATTGGGACAATAAACACATTGACAAGTGTTATCAGAGTTTTAGCTTTACTCATCATTCTTTTGAATATCAAGTTAGAGAAAAAAATGAAGATGAGATCCTTTCTTTTTTAAAGAAGGTTATGCGGGCTGATTCAAATGTTAAGTGGACTGGATTTAGAATTATGGGAACTGTTTCTGGTAACGGCCACGCTATTTTTACTTGGCAATTATTTGCCAAAGATCCTAAATCTAACACCCTGGTTTATTCTGGTGATGAGGCTCCTAACGTCAGAGTTAAAAAATGATTTTGCAAGTTAAAAGCTGCTTCTAAAACGAAGCAGCTTTTTTATTTACTTTTGACATTGTTATGGCCGTGTGTTAATTTTATCTAAAGTAATTTAAAAATCTGTTATCATGAAGAAAAATTTAGTTATTTTAGCTACGCCTTATCGGCCTGAGGCTTTGGAGTCGTATGGTAATGCTAGTTATATGTTGATTCGTCAATTTAAGTTTCCTTTTGATTATCGGGAAGACGAAGAACTTGTCACCATCTGGAGTAATCAGTCTAGGCAATATGATGCGCTGTCTTTTTCTAAAAGTTTTGGTGACTCTGATCGGACTTTTGAATATTGGTTAAGACGGGAAAATGAAAAAAATATCCTAACCTTCTTAAAGAAAATTTTAAGGCTTGATGAGAAGATAGTTTGGAGTGGCTTTCGAGTTTTAGGAACCATTACCGAGAGTGGACACACCTTATTTACTTTTGAAGTGTTTTCCAAGAGCTTGGGAAGCGGTACTAAAGTTTATACTGGCGAAGAGGGTGTTATTAATTTGAAGAAATAAAAAATGTGAGTCAAAAGCTGTTTCTAAAAAGAAGCGGCTTTTTTATTTCCTTAAGTCAACTTTATAACCTCGGCCGGAAACGGTATGGATTAATTCTTTCTTGCCCGGCAGATTTATTTTCCTTCTCAAATTAGTAATATGAGATTCAATAGTATTGGAGAAGGGGTCGGCATTAGCGTCCCAAATATGTTCCATAATCATGACCCGGCTCATTACTCGTCCGCGGTTTTTTAATAAGTATTCCAAGAGGGACAATTCTTTCTTAGTTAGGGTTATCGCTTGGCGGCCGCGCTTTACCAAGTGCTTATCAGTATCTAGCACTAAATCGTCGATTTTCAATATCGGGTTTTCTCGTTTAGCTGGTCGACGCAGTATCGCCTTGATGTGAGCTAAAAGCTCCTCAAAGAGGAAAGGCTTGGTTAAGTAGTCATCTACGCCTAAATTAAATAGGCCTACCTTAGAATTGATTTCTGACTTAACCGAAAGGATGATAATTGGAACATCTTTGTTTTCTTGGCGGATTTCTTTAACTACTTCTGGACCATTTTGTTTAGGCAGGATGTAGTCGCAGATTATCAAATCATAATCATTGGTTCGGGCTAAAAAAGAACCCCTTTCGCCATCAAGGGCGATATCGACGGTATAAAACTCGGTAACTAGATTCATTTTAATGAATTCGGCGATGTCTTTTTCATCTTCAATCAAGAGGATGCGCATATTGTTTGTTCGGTTTATTTTATTAATGGTTATATTATATCATATGGCACATAAAGTTTTTATAAAATAATTTCTTTTGGTAAAAAATAAAAATCCCCATATTTTAATGAGGATTTTGTTATTCTTCTCGCATCCGAATCGTTTGAATCTTAGAGACAAACTCAATCGGGAAACAGTTTTTCAAAATTGACCTAAAAACCATGGCGACATCTTCTTCGGTTAGGAGCTTGGAATTGGGAAAATTTTCACCATAAGTTTGGGCTGATTTAACCAGTTGAGAAAAATTTTCTTGATCGCTGATATAGAGAGCAATAGCTTCTTGAAGATCGGTGTCAATTTCGTCACTAGATTCAATCATGATTATTAACTCCTTCGGCATAGTGACATCATATTGGCTATGATGAATGGCTACTATTTTCCGGGATAGGTATTCTTCAATACTTAGGCCAGGGAAGTGTTTTTGGATCAGATTGTTTAGGGTGGAGTCTTGGGCTGATGAGGTTAGCGAGAGTATTAGGCTTAAAAAGAACAGGGTGATTTTCATGACTAAATTGATTATTTTTTGACAATAACATGAAATAATTATTTAGTCAAAAAAGCTGGTTAAATCCCTTAACATTTTATATTGGATTGTGTTATAATAAGAGCCAGATGACTAAAGTAAACAACATTGCTAAAAACACTTCATATTTGACCATCGCCTTAATTATGCAAAAGGTGATTTCTTTTGCTTATTTTGCCTTTTTAGCTAGAAATTTAGGACCGGAGAGCTTGGGTAAATATTATTTTGCCTTGTCTTTTACTACCATTTTTGCCATTTTCATCGATTTAGGCTTTATCAATTTCTTGACTAGGGAAGTCGCCAAGAAACAGGAGGCAGCGGCTAAGCTTTTGGGCAATATCTTGAGCATCAAATTGATCCTGACTTTTCTGACCACTATCGTGGTTTTAGTAGTAATCAATCTTTTTAATCACGACCAATTGACCAGGGACTTGGTGTATATCTCCATTATCTGCATGGTGTTGGATTCCTTTACCACCACTTTCTTTGCCACCATCAGAGGCTTTCATAATCTGAAGTACGAGAGTATCTCGTCGGTTATCTTTCAATTGATTGTTTTATCCTTTGGTTTATTGGCGATGTACTTCGGTTTGAATCTGCGTTGGGTTTTGAGTACCTTGGCCCTGGCTAGTATTTATAATTTTATTTATTCCTTTTGGATTTTGCGCCACAAGATCGGAATCAAGTTGCAGCTTCTGTATGATGCGGAATTAACCAGGTCAATCTTCCGGGTCAGTTTACCGTTTGCGCTTTTTGCCATCTTCCAGCGCCTCTACACTTATCTGGATTCAGTCTTCCTGTCACTGATGGCTGGCGATTATTATGTCGGTCTTTATCAGGTGGCTTTCAAGATTATTTTCGCTTTGCAATTTTTACCGTTAGCTTTTACCGCTTCGCTGTATCCGGCGATGAGCACTTATTGGCTGACCAACAAACCACAACTCACTATCGCTTTTGAGAGAGCGATGAATTATCTGATTATCATTTCTTTGCCGATTATCTTTGGTACTATCATGTTGGCGGACAAGATTGTGTTGATCTTCAAGAGTAATTACTCCGAAGCGGTTTTGCCTTTGCAAATTACTATCGTTGCTTTGTTTTTTATCTTCGTCAATTTCCCGATTGGATCGCTGCTCAATGCTTGCGACAGACAGAGACGGAATACTTTTAATATGTTTATCGTTACTCTAGTCAGTATCGGTCTGAATTTGATCTTGATTCCGCTTTTCAAAACAACTGGTGCTAGTATTACCGTTTTATTAACCAATTTCTTGATGTTTATTTTGGGTATCGTCTGGGTCAAGAAGATTATCGTTTACAGTCCCAAGAAGAACCTGTTAGTCTTCGTCAAAGCTTTATTAGCTTCAATACTAATGGCGGTTGTTATTTATCTTCTTAAGCCAGTATTAAATGTGGTATTTATCACCTTGATATCAATGGTGCTTTATTTTTCTTTCATTTACCTGTTTGGCGGTTTCAGCCGCGCTGATATTTTGTATATTATAAAATCATTCAAGAAGCCGAAATCGGATCGGGCAGCGGAAGTTGTTTCTGAAGAAAAAACTACCGGTGAAATAGAATAATTATGAAGACCTTATTATTTACAATGGAATATCCACCTTTCCAGGGCGGGGTAGCCAGTTACTATCATAACTTGGAAAAGAATTGGCCGGAGGCTGATAGCTTCAAGGTCTTATTTAAAAAATATTTTCCTAATCCTTTTCAATACTTATTATACTTCAAGGATTTATATCAGGCTGTCAAAACTGAAAAGATTGATTATATCTTAGTGGGACAAGTTTTACCATTAGGTAGTGTCGCTTATCTCTTCAGCTTATTATTCCGCAAACCATACGCCGTCTTTTTACACGGGATGGATTTTCCATTAGCCATCTCTTCTGGCAAGAAAAAATTATTGACCAAAAGAATCTTGGGCCGTTCCAAAAAGATTATCTGTGCTAATAATTATGTCGCTAAATTAGTGCGCGATTTTTCTCCAGCCTTGTCGCCCAAAGTCGTCGTGGTTAATCCGGGTGTTGGCGAAGCTTTGGAGGTAGAGTCAAAGAAGGTAGAAGAGTTGAGACAGCAATATGATTTAGTTGATAAGAAAGTTATTGTTACCATTGGTCGCTTGGTTAAAAGAAAGGGAGTTGATATGATGCTATCCGTTTTGGAATATATTGGTAAAGAAAAAATTACTGATTGGCGTTATGTTGTTTTGGGTTCTGGACCGGATGAAGAATATCTGAAAAAAATCTGTCGCGATAAAGGTTTGGATAGTTTTGTGATTTTTGTCGGAGCTATCAGCGAGGAAGACAAATGGGCTTGGCTCAATCTCTGTGATCTATTCGCGATGGTTTCCCGAAATATTGCCGGTGATTTTGAAGGTTTCGGTATTGTCTATCTAGAAGCTAACTTAGCCGGAAAAGCCGTTTTAGCTGGCGATAGCGGTGGAGTATCTGATGCTGTCTCAAACGGTATAAACGGCCTTTTAGCCGACCCTAACAGCGAAGATGACATTGCACTCAGCTTGGTCAGGTTGATGGCTGACAAGGAGTTCAGGGAGGCTTTGGGTGAGAAAGGATACTTGAGAGCTCAGACAGAGTTTAGTTGGAAAGTGCAGGCTAAGAAAATTCATTTAGAAATTAATTCCTAATATATGATTTCAGTTATTATTCCCGTTTACAACCAGGCCGACAAGATCACCAAGACTTTGGAGAGTCTTGTCGCTCAGACTTATCAAGATTTTGAAGTGATTATCGTTAATGATGGATCGAGGGATAATCTGGATGGAGCTTTGGAGAAATTTTTGAACAAGACCACTTCTAACAATACTTTCTTTATCGTTCACCAACAGAATCAGGGAGCTCCTTCAGCTCGGAATAATGGTTGGCGTAAGTCTCGGGGCGAATATCTATTATTCTGCGATGCTGACGCTGTCTTCGTCTCTAATGCACTGGAGATAATGCTGAGTGAATTGAGTGTCCGTCCGGATGTCAGTTATGTCTATTCTTCTTTCCTATGGGGCAAGAAATTATTCAAGCTCGGTCCCTTTGATGCGGTTAAATTACAACAAGCGCCATATATCCATACCATGTCGCTCATCAGGAAAAGTGATTTCCCGGCAACTGGCTGGGATGAGAGTATCAAGAAATTGCAAGACTGGGATTTGTGGCTGACGATGTTGGAGCAGGGTTGTAGTGGTTATTGGGTCGACAAGGTGTTGTTCAAAGTGTCTCCGGGGGGAACTATCAGTTCTTGGTTGCCGGCGGCTGCTTATGTCTTATTTCCATTCTTGCCGGCTGTAAAGAAGTATAAGGGGGCGATGAAAATAGTGAAAGCTAAACATAATTTAGTTTAAAATTTATGAATAAAATTTTTGGTAATAAAGGTATACTGATATTAGGTTTGATTGTGCTTGCAGAATTGTTTTCGGTCTTTACCCTTTATGTTCCATTTTTTAATAACTCGGCCGTTTTGTTGATTGCTGTTTTGGCTTTAGTTTTAACCTTGTACCGATTAGACTATGGTGTTTTATTGTTATTGGTTGAATTGTTTATCGGTTCCAAGGGCTATCTTTTTTATTTTGAATCTCAGGGCGTCCAAGTGTCACTGAGAATTATCTTGTGGTTGATAGTGATGACTGTTTGGCTGGTATTATTCGTTTCTCGCTGGCTGAAAGACAAGAAATTTCCTTGGCCTGATTTCCAGAAGTTTCCGTTTATCTGGGCTCTTGGCGCTTTAGCCTTTTTTGTAGTCATTGGCTTGTTGAATGGCTTCTTGCGTGGCCATGATTTTTCTAATCTCTTTTTTGATTTCAATGGCTGGCTGTTTTTCTTATTACTTTTACCTTTTTATGATGTCTTTATTATTAGTCAGGATAAGAAGCGTAATTGGGAGAGATTGGAGCAGATTTTGGTGATTGTGGTTCTATGGTTGTCAGTCAAAACTTTATTATTATTATATTTTTTCACTCATAATATTCCGAGCATCTTACCGGACCTGTATCGTTGGGTGAGATTGAGCGGAGTAGGGGAGATCACTCCGGCTCCGGGTGGTTTTTTTAGAATATTTTTCCAATCTCATATTTTCTTATTATTAGCTTCACCCTTTTTGATTTGGAGATTACGAGCTAAAAAATCTTGGTCTCTCTGGATTTTGCTAGTTCTTTGTTGGGCGGGGATAATCGTGTCCATGTCTCGTAGTTTTTGGTTGGCCCTCTTAGCTTCATTATTTTTGATGTCTTTGCTTGTTTGGAAGAGAGAAGGGATCAAGGCGGCCTTGATTGATGCTTACAAGTATGTGGTTATTTTAGTCTTATCTCTAATATTAGTTTTAGCGATAGTCAAATTTCCTTTTCCGCCGGTTTCTGGATCATTCAATTTATCTTTGTTTGCTGACCGAGCCAATTTAACTCAGGATGAATCAGCCATTTCCTCTCGTTGGGCTTTGCTTGATTCTTTGAAGACAGAGCTATTCAAGAGTCCAATAATTGGATCTGGTTTTGGTGCTTTAGTGACTTACAAATCAAGCGATCCTCGAGTAGCGGAAACAACGGCTGACAAGATGTATACCACCTATGCTTTTGAATGGGGTTGGTTGGATGTCTGGTTGAAGTTAGGGTTGTTCGGTTTCTTGGCTTATCTCTATTTATTGTTTTTAATCATTCAGAAATCATGGAAGAGTAATATCGCTTTAGCTTCCAGCATTGTCGCTTTGATGGCCGCTAATATCTTTACGCCTTACGCCAATCATCCTTTGGGAATCGCTTGGATCATGCTCTTGGCTTTGTGGGTTTATAATTATCAATTAGAAAAAAAATAGCATGAAAAAATACCTCTTAGAAATTACGGTGTTTATCAGCGGGGCAGTCGTGATGGTTTTTGAATTGGTTGGTTCACGCTTGGTCGCTCCATACTTGGGTACCTCTATTTATGTCTGGACAGCTTTGATTGGAGTTATTCTAGCTAGTATGAGCCTAGGTTATTTTATTGGTGGAAAGCTGGCTGACAAATCAGCTACTTATACTAATTTAGGTTGGATTATATTTATGGCTGGTATTGGTGTGGTTATTCCAGCTTTCATTAAGACTATAGTGCTAGAGTCTTTTCTGAGGGTGTTTAATCAATTGGATGTAGCGGCTTTATTTTCGTCCATTATTTTATTTTCTATTCCAGCCTTTCTATTGGGAGTTGTTTCGCCTTATGCTGTGCGTTTGAAAATGAAGGATCTTAATCTCTCAGGACAGACAGTTGGCAATCTTTATGCCTTATCGACTGCTGGTAGTATTGTTGGAACTTTTTTAGCGGGGTTTGTAATTATCCCACTAATGGGAGTAACCAAGATTATCTTCTTATTATCCGCTGTCTTAGTTTTATTATCACTATTCCTTTTATCGGATAAATTTTGGTATCGCTTATTAGTTTTATTATTTTTAATCTCTTCCATTTTTGTTACTTCTTGGTCAGAAAAAAGACAGTATGAGCGGACTGGTAATATTTCTTTCAGCACTCCTTATAACGAGGTTTCCATTTTTAAGGGGGTTGATACCGCTACTGGTCGTCCAACTTTGAGTCTGTCGACTGATCGTTTCGGACGGCAATCCACGATGTTTACCGATGGCTCAGATTTGTCTTATGATTATGGTCGTTTCTACCGCTTGATGGAACATTTCAATCCAGGATTCAAAGATACTTTAATGATCGGTGGAGCAGCTTATATCTACCCCCAGTATTATTTAAGAGAGTATTCGGAGTCTACTATGGATGTGGTGGAAATTGATCCGAAGCTGACGGACTTAGCTCGAAAATATTTTTCCCTAAAAGATAACCCGCGTCTCCAGAT
>JBAXIF010000030.1:0-10228 GCA_037138515.1 Candidatus Falkowiibacteriota bacterium | reverse complement strand
AGACCGGACACTGTACTAGTTTCTGTGATGGCGGTTAATAATGAAATCGGAGTTATTCAGGATATCGCTAAAATTTCTGAGCTCGTTCACCTTAAGGGAGCTTACTTCCACACTGATGCTGTTCAGGCTGTACCATATCTAAATCTGGATATCAAAAAATTGAAGATTGATTTCATGAGCTTGTCGGCCCATAAGTTCTATGGACCATTGGGCGTGGGATTGGCTTTTATTAATCCAGAAATCAAGATCAAACCGTTGATTATTGGCGGTGGCCAAGAGAACGGCTTGAGAGCTGGTACTTATAATATTCCTGGTATTGTCGGATTAACTGAGGCTTTGCTTTTGAGTTATAAAGAGAAGACGGCTTACATTAAGAAGGTAAAAACTTTACGGGATTATTTCTGGGACAAGATTAAGAAAGAAATTCCCGATGTCTATATTAATGGATCATTCAAGAAACGTACTCCAAATAATCTAAATATTCGTTTCAGAAGAATTGAAGGCGAAGCTATCCTGATGGATCTGTCATTTAAGGGAATTTATGTTTCTACCGGTTCAGCTTGTTCTGCTCAGAATTTGAAAGTTTCTGCCACACTCAAAGCTATTGGACTTGATCCGAATGACCTAAATAGCAATATCCGTTTTTCACTGGGACGTTATAATACCAAGACGGAAATTGATTATACTGTGAAGTGTCTGAAAGATACGGTGAAACGTTTAAGAATGTTTACTCCAATTATCTAATAAATTAATTAATAACATATGTCACTGAATTATACTAAAAAAACTATCAGTCATTTCTTGCACCCTCAGAATCTGGGGGATATCAAGGATGCTGATGCTCGAGCTAGTGTTGGTAACATGGTCTGTGGTGACCAATTAGCTTTTTCCATTAAGGTGAAGAATGGCATCATCAAGGATATCAAATTTTTGTCTTTTGGTTGTGCCTCTAATATCGCTACGGCTTCAGTCTTAACTGAAAAGGTGAAGGGAACTTCTATTGAGAAAGCTAAGAGCTTAGATTGGCAGAAGATCGTTGATGATTTAGGCGGCTTGCCTAATCAGAAAGTCCATTGCTCTATCTTGGCGGTGGAAGGGTTAAGGAAAGTGATCGCTGAATACGAGCAGACTAATCCGAGCTTTACAGTCGAGGTCAAGAAGGCTAAGGCAGTCAAGAAAGCTGTAAAAAAAGTCGTTAAGAAGGTTGTTAAAAAAGTAGTTAAAAAAACTAAATAATAAATCATATGTTTACTTTATCTCCTTTGCCTTTCGCACCTAATGCTTTAGAGCCGCATATCTCAGCTCGGACTTTAGAATTCCATTACGGCAAGCATCATCAAACTTATGTTGATAATCTGAACAAGTTTATTACTGGGACTGATTTGGAAAATAAAAGCTTAGAGGAAATTATCGCTTTGAGTTTTAACCAACCAGAGCAGGTAGCTATCTTCAATAATGCCGCTCAGGTTTATAACCATGATTTCTATTGGCAGAGTCTTAACCCAATAGCTACTAAGCCAGGAACTGAGATGGAAAAAATGATCATAGCTAGTTTTGGCAGCTTGGAATTATTCGTGGAGCAATTTTCCGCTTTAGCTCTGAGCCAATTCGGCAGCGGTTGGGCTTGGTTAGTGTTGGAAGAAGGAAAGCTAAAAATCGTTAAGACAACTAATGCTGACACTCCTATTGCTCATAACCAGAAACCGCTGTTAGTGGTTGATGTTTGGGAGCATGCTTATTATTTGGACTACCAGAATCGTCGCGCGGAGTATCTTAAGAATATTGTTACCAACTTATTGAACTGGGATTTTGCCGAGAAGCAACTCCAGAACTAAAAAATATGACTAAACCCAAATACCAGAGTCCTTATTCGAAGCTAAAACCGAAAATCCGTCGGCCTTATACTATTATCTATTTGGTACGTCATTGTAATCCGGATTATAGTAGCGAACATTTGGTTGGTGATTTCAATATGCCTTTGTCAGCTATTGGTTTAAAGCAATGCGAATACCTGACTAAGCATCTTTTGGAAAAACAAATCGACAAGGTCTACAGCAGTGAATTGCTCCGAGCTCAAGAAACAGTTCGTCCTTACGCTAATCTGACCGGCAAGAAGGTGATTATCGATAATCGTTTGAATGAGATTGATTGGAAGGATTGGTATCGGGTGAAGTATTTTAACATGAGTGAGGGAACCAGAATGAAACGTTTCAAGCAATATGAGAAGTTAGATAAAGAGTTGGATAAGATGCAGACTGTCGGCCGTCGCTTGATTGCTGATATCTATAAGCACAACAAAGGGAAGTCAGTAGCCTTGTTCTGTCATGGTAATATTATCAAATCGATGATTACCAGTATCCTAGATGCTGATATCATCGGCTTCTTGTCACTAGAGATCTTTCAGTCTTCTATTAGTAAATTAGTGATTGATCGTGATGGCTATATTAAGATTAATTACATCAATAATATCACTCATTTACCGCACGAACCGAACGAGGACTTATTCATCACTTTAGTGGATTAGTCCAGCTTGTTGATAAGTTGTGGGTAGCGTTTAATGCACAATTAAATAAAAAGTGAATAAATAGGGATAAATGCAAATTTATCCCTATTTTTTGTTGTTTTTTGCTTTGGTTCTGGGTGTTGACCTTAGGCGGCCAGTGGTGTATAATTATAGTATTAAGGTGAATTGTGGGGACGAGTGGTGAACCATTAATTCTACTAAAACTATGTTTATTGGTGAATACAATCATACTCTAGACGACAAAGGCAGATTAGCTATTCCAGCTAAGTTTCGCGCTATCCTAAAAAAAGGAGCAGTGGTGACTAAGGGATTAGATAACTGTCTATTTTTGTATACCAAGGATCAATGGGAAACCATTGCTGCTCGTTTCGCCGCTCTGCCAATCAGCCAAGCCAAGAGTCGGGCTTTCGCTCGTCACTTATTAGCTGGTGCGATGGATTTGGAATTTGATAATCAGGGTCGTATTACTTTACCAGAATACTTACGTCAATTTTCCAGCTTGAAGAAAAAAGTTATCATTACTGGTTTGTATAATCATTTAGAAATCTGGGATGAGGCTGCTTGGAATACTTATAAAGCTGAAACTGAAAAGAATAGTAACGCCATTGCGGAAGAGATGGGCGATTTGGGAATTTAATCTTAAAAAAAATGACATATCACCATATCCCGGTAATGTTGGATGAAGTGTTAGAGAATCTTGATCCGAAGCTAGGCGAATGTTTTGTTGATGGAACTTTAGGCGGAGCTGGCTACACTATGTCCATTGCTCAGAAAGTAGGGAAGTCCGGAAAAGTATTATCAATTGATTTAGATGAAACTGCTATCAATAATGCTAAGGAGTTAATTGCTCAGAACAAGATTGATAATGTCACTTTAGTAAAAGATAATTTTAGAAATATAGAAGAGATCGTTCATAAAAATTTCGGTGCTGACGCTAAGCTTGATGGAGTTGTTCTTGATCTAGGAATATCCTCAGTCCAAGTTGATGAAGCTGAAAGAGGTTTCTCTTTCTTAAAGACAGCACCGCTATCAATGGCTTTCGATCAAGATGAAACTAAGAACGCTGCTTACCTGGTTAATAACTTAACTGAAAGAGAATTGTTGAAAATCTTGAATGTCTACGGTGAAGAGCAATTTGCTTTCCGGATCGTCAAGAATATCATCACTGCTCGCAGAGTGAAAGAAATTGAAACCACCACTGAATTAGCTGAAATCGTTTCAGCTTCAGTTCCAGCTTCAGTTCGTTTTAGAAAGATCCATCCAGCCACTAAGACCTTCCAAGCTTTGCGCTTAGCCGTTAATCAGGAATTAGAGAACTTAGAGATGGTTTTGCCTCAAGCTATTAGCTTACTGAAACCGGGAGGAAGATTAGTAGTTGTTTCTTTTCATAGTCTAGAAGATCGGATCGTCAAGAATTTTCTTAAAGACCAAGCTAAGACTTGTATCTGCCCACCGGAAGTTATGATCTGTAATTGCCACCATGAACCGATTATTAAAATAATTACCAAGAAAGCTTTGATCCCAAGCGAATCAGAAGCTAAAAATAATCCTCGAGCCCGAAGCGCCAAGCTCCGTGCCGCTCTCAAAAATTAAATATAATTAACTCTAAATATATGGGCCAAATAAATCCAAAAAAATCAAACATCTTCAAGGTTAAAATCGTTAACCTACTTTTAGTCGCTTTGATCTTAGTATCTGGTGGTTTTTATTTAGCTGGTATGAATAATTTAGTAGTGAAGGGGTTTGAGCTTCAGAAATTAAAACGTCAGGCTCAGACTTTGGCTAATGAGAATCAGGAAATTAGCGCCCGTAAGGTTGCTTTAGAATCTTATCATAATATTGATAGCAAATTGCGCGATCTGAATATGGTAGCGATTGATAAAATTGATTATCTAACCGCCACAGAGGATATTGTCGCTAAGAGATAAATATCTAGGCTGTCTAGGCCATAGCTCATAAGGCTCGACCTTTAAGCATTATGAATTATGGTCTAGAAATGGCGGTTTAACCGATATCTTTGAAAAATAGAAAAAAGTCGTTCCAAATATTTATTTATAATTAAAATCTAAATATATGGCTCCATCAAACCACGAAGAATTAAAATTTATTAAAGGTAAATTAATTAATTTGCTTCTTACTATTTTAGTTTTTGTTTCTGGCGGTTTCTATTTTACTGGTATCAATAGTTTTGTTTCCAAGTGTCTTGATACGCAGGAAATAAACCAGCGGGTAGCATTTTTAGATAATATTATCGTTGAAAAATAAATGTCTAGGCCACGATGAATTTTTGGCTTAGGGATGGCTTTCTAATTTATGGCCCTGGTAACTAAAAAAACTGATTTTTCTTCCAATCGTCTAAATCTGGTTTTGACGGTTGTTTTTTTATTGGGCCTTTCTTTAGTCTTCCGTCTTTATATCCTCCAGATTAAAGATGGTGGTAGCTATTCTGATAGAGCCAGCAAACAGCAACAGACTTATAATGAATTGAAACCTTCTCGGGGTCAGATTTTTATTAATAATTACAGTAAGAGCTTGGGCACGAATGAGTTGTCGCTTTTAGCTACCAATAAGAACTTTGCGACACTCTATGTTGTACCGAAAGATGTTCCAGTGGAAAAGCAAGAGCCTTTAGCGCAGAAGCTTTATGAGATCTTTGATGCTGCTACCGTGGAAAAAGAAGTTGATACTTTTTTAGCGCAAGAAGACAAGAAGGGGTTAAGCGAGGAACTTAATTATATTGATAGCTTGTCTTTATCCGCTGAAGAAAAGAAGATTAAAAAGGATGAGGTTAATAATAAATTTTCCGGATTATCAAACGAACAGGAGTGGGGTGAATTTAGGAAGATGAAACGTGACTTGGAAATTAACGAACGTAAAGCAGTTATCGTTAATACTTATCTGGAAAAGATTAAGAAACCAGGTGATCCTTATGAAGTCTTGAAAAAGAAAGTTTCCGAAGAAGATTTGCTCAAAGCTTATGCGATGATTTTGACTTTAGACGGAATTAATCTTTCTGGAAGTGATTTAGAAATTAAAAACAGTGTGATCTTCAAAAAAGGGGAGAGTGTTAATGGTGATCCGATAAACTTCAAGGGATTGGGTTATGATATGGAGTCATATCGTTTCTATCCAGAAAATAATTTAGCTTCTCATATTTTAGGTTTTGTTAATTACCAGAATGTCGGTAATTATGGTTTGGAAGGTTATTATAATACTGAGTTGAGCGGTAAGAGTGGCTCACTGAAAAGTGAACGGGGTAGCGGTGGCAGCTCGATTATCGTCAATGATCGCGAGTATGTTAAACCGGAAGCTGGGCAGGACTTAGTTTTGACTATTGATCGGGCCGTGGAGTTTTATATCTGTAAGAAGCTGGAAGAATCAGAAGCCCGTTATAAATATGAGAGCGCTTCCATTGTGATTGTTAAGCCGGAAACCGGCGAGATTATTGCGATGTGTTCTTGGCCGAGTTTTGATCCGAATAATTATGCTGACGTTAAAGAAGCGGAGACTTTTTCTAATCCAGTTATCAGTCGCCAGTATGAACCGGGCTCAGTTTTCAAGACTATCACTACGGCTATAGCTTTAGATCAGAAGAAGATTAGTCCGAGTACTACCTATACTGACACTGGACAGAGAATTATTGAAGGTTGGAAAAAACCGATTGCTAATTCTGATTATGAAACCGCTGGAGCTCATGGTGTTGTTGATATGAAAACCATGTTAGAAAAATCTCTGAACTTAGGAGCAATTTTTGCCATGGAACAGGTTGGCGCCAAAGTCTTCGCTGACTATGTGAAAAAATTTGGTTTTGGTGAAGATGCTGGTATTGAGCTTAATAATGAAAGTACGGGTAGCATTAACCCTTTGCTGCGGGACAAGATTCGTCCGATTGATGCGGCTACCGCTTCTTTTGGCCAAGGCTTAGCCGTGACTCCACTTCAGATGGTAATGTCTTATGCCGCTATTGCTAACGGCGGAGTTTTAATGAAACCATATTTGATTAAGGAAGTTGTTAAAGCGGATGGCACTAGAGTGGCGACTCCACCTCAAGAGTTACGTCGTGTAGTGTCTGAGGAAGCTGCTCGGACCGTTTCAGCGATGTTGGCTGAGGTGGTTGAAAAAGGGCACTCTAAGCAGGCTGGTGTTTCTGGTTATTATGTCGGTGGAAAGACTGGTACAGCTCAGATCCCGTCTCCTAAGGGCGGATACTTAGAATCTCAATATATCCATACCTTTGTGGGCATGGCTCCAGTTGACAAGCCTCGCTTTGTCATGCTAGTTAAGCTAGACAAGCCTAAGGGCTTTCAATTTGCAGAAAGTACAGCGGCTCCAATTTTTGGCGATATTGCTGACTTCTTGTTAAAATATTATCAGGTCCCGAAGGAGCGGGAATAACTAAACATATGAAAAAAATACTACAACTCATTTTAAAGACGATGGCTAAGATGGTGCTTGCTAAATACAAACCCGAGGTTATTGGTATTACCGGCAGTGTTGGCAAGACTAGTACCAAGGAAGCGGTTTATGCTGTGCTTAAGGATAAATTCCATATCCGTCGCAGTTTGAAGAATTATAATAACGAATTAGGAGTACCCCTAACTATTTTGGGTATCGATTCTCCGGGAAAATCAATTATTGGTTGGATTAAAGTCTTAGGTTACTTCCTTAAACTCTTAATCATTAAAGATAAAAATTATCCTAGCGTTCTTATTCTAGAGATGGGAATTGATCGTCCGGGTGATATGAAATATCTAATCAGTATCGTCCGTCCGAAGATTGGACTGGTGACTGGAGTGGGATCTTCCCATTTAGAATTTTTTGATAAGCCAGAAAATATTCAGAAAGAAAAAAGAGTCTTGGTGGAAAGTCTGACTAAAGATTCTCTGGCTGTCTTGAATTATGATAATGAATTGACTCGAGATATGAAAGAAGAGGTTATCTGTCAGGTTTTGAATTATGGTTTGACTGAAGGCGCGGATATTATGGCCCAAGAGATTAATTTCAATTTTAAGAAGATTAATAATGATGAAGACTTATTGGGTGTCAGTTTCAAATTGAATTATCGCGGTGCTATTGTTCCAGTCTTCTTGCCTCATGTTATCGGCTATCCGCCGATCTATGCGGCTCTAGCGGCTTCTGCTGTGGCACTTCATTACAGTATCAACTTGGTTGATATTGCTCAATCACTGAGTGAATTCCGTTTGCCAGCTGGTAGATTGAACCTGATCACTGGCCGCAAGAAGACCAAAGTAATTGATGATACTTATAACTCTTCGCCCGATTCTTGTTTGGCTGCTTTATCTATCTTGTCTGAGGTTAATATTCCTCGAGGTCGCAAGATTGCTGTCTTGGGTGATATGTTGGAACTTGGTAATAATAGTGATGCTGGCCACAAAGAAGTTGGCAAGAAGGTAGCCGAGAGTGTTGATTTATTGGTGGCTGTGGGAGAGAAGGGAAAAGTGATCGGAGAAGAGGCGGCTAAATGCGGTCTGAAGAAAGTAATTTATATGGAAAACAGCTTAAAAGCTGCTGAAAATATTTTAGATATTATCTCTGAGGGTGATCTGATTTTAGTTAAAGGTTCTCAAGGCGCTCGGATGGAAAAGGTGGTAAAGGTTTTGATGGCGGAACCAGAAAAAGCTTTTGACTTGTTAGTTCGGCAAGGGAAGGGCTGGGAATAATTTTATTGTTAGTAGATATAAAAATAGGGGACCCTCTTGAGGTCCTCTTTTGGTTGGGGCAATAGTCTTATTTTTAGAAAAATGATATAATTAAGGTAATAGTTATTATGTTTAAAAAATTAATTGTTACCTCGCTAGAATAGCTTGGAATTTATCCATATGAAAAAAATACTACTGTTTTTATGTGCGGCAGTTGCGATATTCATCCCACTTCGTCAGTCTCTGGCTACAACCGAAGCTCGAGCAATCAATGTCGGCGCTTTTGAAAACTATCCGCTTATTTTTAAAGATACTGATGGGGTTGTTAAGGGAATGTATGTTGATGTTTTGACTGAAATCGGTAAGAAAGAAAATATTTATTTCAAGTATCTAATTGGTTCTTGGTCTGAGGGTTTGGATCGTATCAAGTCTGGAGAAGTCGATATGCTGACTAGTGTGGCTTACTCTGAAGAACGATCATTGTTTATGGATTATCATAAAAATCCAATCTTAACGGTTTGGGGAGAGCTTTATATCCCCGAATGGTCAGAAATAGACAGTATCTTGGAAGTTTCCGATAAGACTGTTGGAGTGATGGCTGGGGATATTAATGCGAAAAATTTTAAAGACCTAGTTTCCCAGTTTAATATTAACTGTCAGTTCGTGGAGTTTTCTAGTTACGATGATGTCTTCCGAGCTGTAGAGGAAAAAAAGGTGGATGCTGGAATCGCGGGAATCACTTTTGGTAATGCTAATAAGGATAAATATAATTTGAAAAAATCAGGAGTCGTTTTTAATCCTTTAGATTTATATTTTGCCACAGCTAAGGGCCGGAACCAGGACTTGGTTTCAATTTTTGATAAGCATTTGTCTAACTGGAAAATTGAAAAAAATTCATTTTTGGCTCAGTCCCAAGAAAAGTGGATGAACGATTCTCTGAACACAACAATAATTTCTCCAACTTGGCTTTATCTTATTTCAGGAATACTTGGATTTTTGTTTATAGCTGCTCTTGTCTTAGTCTTCTTTCTTAAGACTCGGATTAGACTACAAAAAGAACAATTGAAAAAAGTTCACTCTTTCGTATCAGACAAAGAAAAGAGTATTAGTGATATTAAAAAATAATAAGAATTGGATATAAAAAAACAGAGGACCTTTTTTAAGGTCCTCTTTTGGTTTTTAGTTCTTATTGTTTAGTCTTTATAAAGCTTTTGTTTTCTTATTTTCCCCCTTTTTCTTCGGTTAGTTTTTTCGCGGTTAGCATTTCTTACACAGTTAGCGTACTCACTAGGAATTCGTGGTTCTTGATTTTTTGCTTTGCTTGACATTGGAATGATTTTTTTTCGTTAGTATTTCGATTAATTGTAAATAACTGGTTATGAGTATAACATAATTTGCAGTTTTGTCAAATATATTGTAGAATGATGGGGATATGAAAATAGCTATCGGGTTTATAACCTACAACAATTCAACGGCTAAATACTTGCCTTTTTTCGTGCCTAGCTTGAAGGTGGCTTTGGGGGTGGAAAAAAATTATTCCATTCTAGCAATTGATAACAGCGACCAAGAGGAGAATGAGAATAAGGCTTATCTGCGGGATAATTATCCGGAGATAGTTTTGAGCTATGCTGGTTCCAATTTAGGCTTTGCTCGAGCCTACAATTTAATGATTAAGCGGGCGAGTGACCTTGGTGCTGAGTATTTTTTAATGATTAATCCAGATACCGTTCTAGCTCCTGATAGCATCGCTAAGTTGATTGAAGCTTTAGATAATGATAAATCTCTGGGGGCAGTGGCACCACGGATTTTCCAGTGGGATTTTAAAAATAATATTCGAACTAAGACGATTGATAGCGATGGCGTGTCTGTTACTTCTAGCCACCGTTTTTCTGATAGGCATCAGGGTGAAGAGTTGGCTGGTTCTGAGCCGGAAATGATTTTTGGTTTTACCGGTGCAGCGGCCTTGATTCGGATGGAGGCGTTAACTGCTGCGGCATATAACAATCATGGACGCTTAGAATATCTGGATGAGTTGATGTTTATG
>JBAXIF010000029.1:0-10266 GCA_037138515.1 Candidatus Falkowiibacteriota bacterium | reverse complement strand
ACGATTTTACAAATCTCATCAAATGTGATGATTTTACTACATCTAGTGGTCTAATCTAGTGAGCGACCACAACATGTTGTACAATATTTATTATAGCAAAAAAAGAAAGTAGCTACAACGCTCAAATTTTCTCTAATTTTAGACTCCTTTTTAACTCTTAAAAAGTTATCCACAAGACTTTTTATTTTACGTTGCATCTATAATTATTTTAAAATTATCTGCCAACAAAAAACAGCCTTTTCACAAGCTGTTTCTATATATCAAAAATTGTTTACATCATCTTCTTCCGAATAAAGGCTGGAACGCTAAGCTCTTCATCTTCATCATCGTCAGTCTTTTTAACCTGAGGCTTCATTACCGGTCTGACTGGCTCACTCTTAGGCTCCGGAGCCTTCTCTTTCTTTTCAAACCAAGAGAAATTTAAATTAGAAGTTTTAGAATCCTTGGCCTCTTCTTTTTCTTCTGGCTTTTCTCTATTTTCTTCTCTTTTAACAAAGTTATTGGGAGTATACGATCGAGTGGCTGGAGCTTCAACTGCCGAAAAATCATTAGCTGGAGCTTCTTTGTCGCTAAATCCAGTAGCCACGATAGTAACTTTCAATTCATCCTTAAGTCTTTCATCAACTACAGCACCGAAAATAATCTTAGCATCTTCATCAGCCAAGGAGTTGATGATTCTAGCCGCTTCAGAGACTTCCATCATACTCAAATCAGGTCCGCCAGTAATAGTAAAGACGATACCCTTGGCGCCATTAATTGAAGTTTCTAGTAGATTAGAATTAACCGCAGCACGGACAGCTTCTTCTGCCTTATTCTCACCAGTAGCCTGACCAATACCCATCAAAGCTGAACCGGTGTTAGCCATAATAGCTCTCACGTCATTAAAATCAGCGTTAACGATACCAGGAACAGTAATAATTTCAGCAATACCTTGAACGCCTTGGCGCAAGATATTATCAGCAATTCTAAAAGAATCTAACAATGAAGTTCTCTTATCAATAATAGTTAATAACTTTTCATTAGCAACAGTGATAATAGTATCAACTTGAGCGGATAACTCTTCATAGCCACGATCAGCAATTCGCTTTCTCTGGCCACCTTCAAAAGAAAAAGGTTTAGTTACAACGGCAATAGTCAAAGCACCTAGGTCTTTAGCAATTTCAGCAATTAAAGGAGAAGCGCCAGTGCCAGTACCACCGCCCATACCACAAGTAATAAAAACCATATCAGATCCTTTCAAAAGATCTCTGATTTCTGCCTGTGATTCTTCAGCAGCCTGACGACCTAAATCTGGATTCATACCAGCGCCTAAGCCGCGGGTAACAGTTTTACCGATATGCAATTTGATATCAGCCTTATTATTATGTAAAGCTTGAACATCAGTATTAATAGCAATAAATTCTACTCCCTGAATACCTTCTTCCACCATTCTATTAACAGCATTACCGCCGGCACCGCCGACACCAACTACTTTAATTTTGGCAAAAGTTTCGGCTAATGGTTTAACTTCTGGCATATATATTGATTAATAATTATTTAACATTTCTAGCATCTTAGCCTAGTAAAGCAAAAAACTCAACCCTAATTATTGGGGCATCATTTTTCCGATGAATCCTTTAACTTTACTAAAAGCATTGCTAATATTCTTTTTCAAATGATTTGGGGTTGAATTAGGCATGGAATGACCACCCCAAGCAACTAAACCTAAAGCTGTTAAGAACTCTGAGTTACGAGCTTTATCAATCGCAATCTTAACATTCTTCGCTTCACCCAGTGAAACCGGCAAACGAAGTTTACGTTTAGCTGTTTCTACCACGCCCTGAAGCATAGAACCACCACCAACAAGCACAGCGCCAGCTGGTAACATTCCAGAACGATCAATCTTCTTCAATTCTTCATCTATTTTTTCAAAAATTTCTTCTACCCGAGCTTCAATAATTTCAGCCACATACTTTAATGAAATTAAACCGATATTATCACTAACCTTTTCCTCCTTAACTAATTGGCTAATATCAACTTCGTCTTTTTTAGTAAACATCTCTGATTCGGAATGTCCGTATTCAATCTTAATTCTTTCTGCCAAATTAATTGGGCAGCGAAGACCAATAGCGATATCATTAGTAATATGGTCGGAACCGATTGGTAAAATAGCAGTATGGAGTAAGTTGCCCTCTTCATAAACCGATAAGCTGGTAGTAGTAGCTCCCATATTAATCAGAGCTGCTCCCAAATCTTTCTGACGATTATCAAAAACAGTTTCAGCTACAGCCAAAGAAGAAAGCACTAAACCTTCGATATCTAAACCAGTGCGATAAATCGCCTTAGTTAGATTTTTAATCTGATTGCTTAAACCCAAGATGATCAAAGTCTCCACTTCCAAACGAACACCGCTCATACCGATTGGATCCTTAATATCTTCTTGATTATCAATTGTAAACTTAATTGGAATAACGTGTAAAATTTCGTAGTTGTTTGGTACTACCATAGACCGAGCTGCTTCAATTGCTCTTTCAACATCATGTTCATCAATTTCACCGTCACTCTTGGAGACAACAACCACGCCCTTACTCTTCTGACACTTGATCTTTGGGCTATTAATACTAACCCAAACACTTTCCAGTGGTACGCCGACTAAGCGTTCAGCTTTTTCTAAACAAGCTGAAATAGAAGAAGTAGCATCTTCAATACTATTAACATTTCCTTTAGAGACGCCCATAGTTAAAGACGAGACAGCACCAATAATCTGAATTTCTTCAGCTTCAAAACCTTGGACTTTTTGGCCGATAACTAAACGAATATTGGTTGAGCCAATATCAAGACCAGCGATTATTTCCTCTTTCATAAATCGAATTGGTTTATTTTAATTGTATAATCTAATTATACTAGAAAACTACAGAATTGCCAACTATTTTAGACCCCCAAAAGACCTAAGTACCAGTCAATTAAGGACTGGCCAAAAAATAAGGCAATAATGGACCCTAAAGCCAGAAAAACCCCTAAAGGAAGCTTGGTTTTTAGCTTTTTTCCCCAAGCTGCGAGCATCACTATTCCGGTCGCTCCACCGATCATATAAGAAATAAAAATAGCAGCAAGCAATAAGTGCCAATCCGGAAAAATTAAACCCATCAATCCTCCTAACCAAATATCCCCTTCTCCGATTCCTCGGCCTCGAGTAAGCAAAAATTGTAGACCAAAAAAGCCAGCGCCGATAGCCACGCACAATAAGATATTAGACAAACTATATCCTAAAAATAAATCGAGACCAAAAATAAAAGCAGCACTCCACAGAATTGCCGGAAGAGAAATCAATAACCACCGAGCATCAAAGATAAAAATAATAGTCATAATAGAAACAGCCAACCAATTAACCAGCAACCATAAAAACTTATTACCGGAAAAAACCCAAAAATAAAAATCATAATCAGAGTAAGCGAATCCCGCGCCATAAAATTTAATAAAAACTAAGGCGAATAAAACTCCCACAATAAATTCTACCAGTGGATACTGAATCGCTATCGGCTTCTGACAATGACGACAACGACCACGAAGAAGCAACCAACTGATAACCGGAATATTGTCCCACCAAGAAATCTGCTTATTACATTTAGGGCAATGAGACCGACCCATCAGAGTCTCTTCTTTATAAAGTCGCCAAACCAAACAATTAATAAAACTACCGATAATCAAACCGAAAACTAAAGAGAATCCTAGAAAAAAATAAGGCATATAAAATAATTAATTTTTAATTTAAAAAGACATTGACCAAAACAAAAAATATTAATTCGATTTTTTCTTAATACTGTCGATCATCTCAACCGAGATGATTTTTTGAGTATCAAGAGTAATAGCTAAATCTAAATACTTAACAGCATTTTCATAATCACCTTGTTGATTATATAAAAAAGACAAAGAAAATGGCCAAACATAATCATTCGGATGCCTTTCCCCTGCCCTCAAATTATACCAGATAGCGGACTTTAAATCGCCCTGCATAAAATAAGAGTCAGCAATTTTCTTATAAGTAGCCAGGTCTTTCAAGTTTAACAAGTAAGAAGCTCTGTAATTTTCATCAGCTAAATCATATTTCTGCTGACGGAAGTAAAGATCTCCCATTTCTTTCAAGACTAAACTCCGATAAAAAGCTACTGACTTTTCCGAAGTACTTAAGGATTCGGGATAATTTTCTGGTGCCGGCAAAAGCTCTAAAGTTTTTTCTAAATCAATCAAAGCTAAATCATCTTTTTGAAAGACAACATAAAACTTAGCGCGCGCAAAATAATTTTTAGGAAGATTCGGACTAATCTCGATCATCTTCTGATAAGCCTCTTCAGCTCTAGGATAGTCCTTAAGCAGAGTATAGATTTTAGCCTTCAAATAATAATGATTATAATCATCTCTGGCCAAAGTCGGCAGAATATCTTTTACCTCTTTCTGTGCTAAATTAGCAATCACCGGACTAATCGCCGTATTCAAATCATAAGGCAAGGAATCAACTAGATAATAATCATAGTTAAAATTATAAACACCTAACTCTTTAATCTTTTGATAATAAAATAATGCCTTAGGGTAATCATTCTGCGTTAATACCTGACGAACCTCCAAAAAATAATTATCAGCCGCTAACACCTTAAAATCATTAGAAATCTGACGAAAGGAAAAGATTAGCGCTAAGATTATTAGCCCTATTTTAAACCACTTATTCAATCTCATCTTTAAATCGCTCTCTGCTGTACCATCTAATCTAGTACTAATAGCGACGATAATAGCAAAGTAAGACCAAAAATAAATCTCAGTAACAACAACCGAGAAGCCAAACAAAAGGGATATTAAATAAGCCAAGACAGAAGCAATTATTACCTCAGACAATAAACAATATTTCTTATCAGCCCTAATCTTATTAGCCCATCTGAAAAAACTAGTATAAACCCAGACATAAAAAATCAGACCGATAATTCCTACTGTCAAAAGAATATCCAATATTAAATTATGAGCTCTGTTGGTGCTAGCGTTAACAAAACCGGTCTTAGCCCAATCAGCTTGATAGTATTTAATAAACTCTCTTCCCTGATTTTCTATTCCATAACCCAATAGTGGTTTTTTAGAAATAGACTCCAGAGCTCCGGACCAGAAATTAAAACGAACTGAAACACTACCATGCTGGAAATCGAAGGTACTTTTAAATCTTTCAGAAATATAATTATTTTGCGATAAAAGTAAGGCAGTCACGGCCAATGAAAGAATAATAATCAATATTGCGCCACGTCTTCTAGCGGCCGAAATCTTGGGCCAGAAGCGATATAGGGTCCAAAAAACCACTAAAGCTAAGGCTACCAATAATCCTAGCCAAGCTGAGCGACTACCGGTCGTTATCAGGGTTATAAGTTGGGACAACAATATGATAGATAAGATAAAACGAGGCCACAATTGGCGATATTTCATTAGTCCATAAATAACGAGAGGAATTACCAGAATCAAATATGATCCTAGATAATTAGGCTGACCCAAAGTCGAAGTAGTCCGATAAGTAACAAAGGCTGGCTCAGTCCAAGCAATAAAATCAATGCCCAATATCTGCAAAATACCATAAAGACTAACTAAGAAAGAAGATCCCATTATCACCCAAAAAATCTTAGAAATCTTGTTATCAAAATCATCGGCTGTTGCCAAGTTATAAAGTAAAAGGAAAAACCACCAAGCATAAAACAATAAACTGCGGTAACCTTGCTGGCGATCATTCAAGCCATAATAACTATTAGTCGGATCAGTTGAAAAAAATAAGGAGAAAGCTCCAAATATCAGTAAAGCTAAAACCGGAACCAAATAACGCAACGAGAACCTCTGCTTGCTGGGAAAGAATAAGGCTTTAGCCAGGGTTAAAGAAAACAAAATATAAATCAAAGATCTAAATAAGACAATCTTGTTCAACTCAAAAACATTATCAGTTGCCAAGAAAAAAGCCATAGCCAAAGGAATGGCAAAAAAGACTGAAAGATAAGTGGCCTCAATGAGCATCTCTAAAACTTTTTTAAAACTAAATTCTCCTAATTTTATTGATTTCATAGTTAATCATATTATTACCAGACTATTATACCATAAAGGCCAAACAAAAAACCACCTAATAAATAGGTGGTTTTCTTATAATCAATATCGATTTTCTATTAAGCGTTCTTCTTCATATTATTCCAAACTACCAGCAATGGTGAAGCTAAGAAAATAGAGCTGTAAGTACCAAAGAAGATACCAACAAATAAAGCTAAAGCGAAATATTTAATGGATTCACCACCAAACATCACAATAGACAATAAAACGAACATAACAGTCATTGAAGTGTTAATAGAACGAGTCAGAGTCTGATTAACACTCTTGTTGATAGTTTCTTCGAAGTTATCAGATGACTTAGGTAAGTTTTCTCTGATACGATCAAATACTACGATAGTATCATGAACACTGAAACCTAAAACTGTCAGAATGGCGGCCACAAAGGAGGTATTAACTTCTACTCCCCAGAACTTTCCTAGAAGAGCAAAGAAACCGATAACAATAATAGTATCATGGAACAAAGCGATTAAAGTTACAACACCGTATTTCCAAGAAGATATTGGCTTAGAAACCTTGCGGAAGGCATAAGAGATATACAAACTGATAGCAATTAAAACTAAAATAATAGAATAAACTGCTTTCTGTTGTAATTCTTGTCCAACGGAAGGGCCAATAGCAGTGAAGTTTAATTCCTCAAAACCACTATTAGTATTCAGAACCGCTGTAGTACTGGTTCCTTTCTTTTCTAAGGTAGCTGGGTTTTTAGAATCATTCAATTTCTTCAAAGAAGCTAAAACATTCTGATGAGCTTCTTCATCATTATTTTGGAAGCGCAAGATAAAAGATGTTTCTGATGGTTGAACTGACAAACTATTTAATTTTAAATCTTTAACAGCCTCAGAGACTTCCATAACATTCGGTTTATTAGCTCCGAACTTAACTTCCAATAAACTGCCACCAGTGAAATCAATACCCAGCTTTAAACCAAAAGCGGCAATGAAATAGATAGCAACGGCAAACAAAACAATTGAGATACCGATCCAAATTTTTCTTTTTTGTATAATTTTATACATAATATTGAGATAGAGTAAGACGGCAGCCCATTATTTGGACTCAGTAGCCGGCAAGACTTCTTTTTTGTTTTTTACACTAGTAATTAACCAATGAAATTTAGTTAACCATTTATTAGACATTAATTTCAAGAAATTTCTAGTTACAAAAATAGCGGTAAACATAGAAATGATAACACCTAACAATAAAGTAATGGCAAAACCTTTAATAGCGGTAGTGGAGAATTCAATCAAAACGAAACAGACAATCATAGTAGTGAAATTACTGTCTCTGATTGATGGCCAAGCACGACTGAAACCGTCTTCAATCGCCTTGCCTAAATCTTTACCATTTCGAAGTTCTTCTTTTAAACGTTCAAAGATTAAAATGTTAGCATCAACGGCCATACCAATAGACAGAATGAAGCCAGCCATACCAGTCAAGGTCATAGTTACTGGCCAAAGCTTGAAAACAGCCAAGGAAATAAAGCCATAAATAACTAAAGCTAAAACTGACAATAAGCCCGGCAAGCGATAGAAGAAAATCATGAATAGAGCAATAACAGCTAAGCCAAATAAACCAGCCTTAACGCTGTTATCGACTGACTGCTGACCCAAAGAAGCTCCAACTGTCTGTTGACTAACTAAAGAAATTGGAACTGGTAAAGCACCAGTATTTAATCTCTGCGCTAATAACTTAGCTTCTTGAGCAGTAAAAGTACCGCTAATAGCAGCCTTACCTCCGGTAATCTTCTCATTAACATTTGGAACGCTAATTGGATAACCATCGAGGAAGATAGCCACCTGCTTGTTAATATTTCTCGCAGTAATTTCTTCAAATAATTTAGAACCTTCATCGTTAAATTCTAATGATACTTCTGGAGCGCCATCATTAGGATTAAAATTAACCACAGCTCTCTTTAAGTGCTTACCGGTTAACTTAGTATTTTTCCAGTTAGCATCAGCACTGTTAGCAGTAGCAGCAGCGATATCAGAGGCGGTATAAATCTGGAAAGAGATATCACGTAAATGATATTCCATAGTTTTCTTATCAGCCCGCAATCTCTTGTCCTCTAATTTAACAACGTGATATGAATCTTTAGTAGTAATTAAATTTTTATAAACCTGACCTTTAACTAAAGATTTAACTGGCTTAACTAAATCTGGATTAACATCTTCAGTTATCCAACCTAAATCTCCATCATTTTCCGCACCGACAGTTAAAGCGTCTTCACCAACTCCAACACTAGAAGCTGGATTATTAGTTTTAGCTAAAGCCACAAAGTCTTCACCTTTTACAGCTTGATCTAAAACTTTTTTAGCCTGGTCACTTGATAGTTTATTAACTTCAGCTAATTTTTTAGTATCAACGTTGGTAGTCGCTACAGCGCTATCATCTTTTTCTTTGAATTCCAATAATGGAGTTTCACCGATCATCTTAATAGCTTCTTTTACATCTTTAATACCGGCAAGCTCAGCAATAATTCTATAATCACCGTTCATAGTCTTATTAACCTGAACTACTGGCTCAGAAACGCCAAAGATATTAATACGACGTTCAATAACCTCACGCACACCTTCTAAAGCAGTATTCTTTTCTGCCTCTGGCAAAGCAGTAACATCAGCTTCATAAATTAACTGGCTACCTCCCAATAAATCAAGACCTTGGCGGAAAGGAATATCCTTAACCTTTGGTAAAACCACAAAATTCTTAGTGGCACCGGCCAAAGAATCACTCATCTTGTTATAATAATTACCACCACTGATTAACAGCGCGACGATAGTAATTAACATGATAACCGCAAAAATCCACCAAGTACGACGACGTGGACTAGAATTAAACACCCTCTGAAATAAGTTCTTTTTCATATAATATTTATAATAAAAGGTCGAATACTAATGTTAAACATGAGGTATTTGACCAAGATTTTATGAAACTATCTTAAAATAAAAAGAAATAAAAATCAAGGGGAAAAAGTGCATAAAGAGTGAATAAAACCAAAATTGACAAGGCACCAATTTTCTTTTATAATCTATATACTACTTATAAAAAATTAAAATTAAAAATATGCCACTAATACCTACAGTTATTGAAAAAGAAGGCCATGTTGAGAGAGCTTACGACATCTATTCTCGCTTACTCAAAGATCGCATCATTTTCTTAGGCGAAGCCATTGATGACCATACAGCTAATATTATTATTGCTCAATTACTATTCTTAGACGCTGAAGATAAAACTAAAGACATTAAATTCTATATTAATTCCCCTGGCGGTTCAGTTACTGCCGGAATGGCCATTTATGACACCATGCAATACATTAAATCGGATGTTTCCACCATCTGCTTGGGCATGGCTGCCTCCATGGCATCGTTTTTGCTAGCTGCTGGAGCTCCAGGAAAGCGTTTAGCGTTACCTAACAGTGAAATTATGATTCATCAAGTCATGGGTGGATCTGAAGGCCAAGCCTCAGATATCAAGATTAGAACCGAACACATCCTAAAAACTAAAGATAAGATGAACCGCCTCTTTGCTGAACATACTGGACAAAAAATGGCTACCGTTGAAAAAGATACCGACAGAGATAATTATATGAATGCTGAAGAAGCTAAAAAATACGGTATTATTGATAAAATTATCAAAAAACAATCTTAAAATAAACTCAAAAAAATAAGCTCTGAATTCAGAGCTTATTTTTTATTATCTAAAAATTTTTTTCAATTACTTATCAATCGTAAATGATCTCATCATCACCTCAAAGATATTCAAGTATGACAAAGTCTGATCGGAAACTGGAGTATAGGAAATAATATAGATGTTCTTCAAACTCTTATCAGTCAAATAAACAACTAAACCATCAACACTCTTAACACCCTCCCAATTATTATATTTGACCATTTGAGTGTCAGCAATAGTAGTGGCAAATTCAGTTTCATACCATTTCTTAATATCTAATTTCTTGTCATTAGACTGAGTAACCACCTGAATAAAAGACTGATCATCAGCAGTAAAAATAACTGAAGCGCCTTTATCAACTAAATCTAACGTCCAATTTTTAGGATATAAAACATTGTATTTATAGCTAACATTAGTATATTTCTTAATATTAGCATTATCAGCTAACTTGCCATTTCCAGCCGGATTATAACCTCCAATAAGTTCGGTTAAATCATTATACTT
>JBAXIF010000028.1:0-10558 GCA_037138515.1 Candidatus Falkowiibacteriota bacterium | reverse complement strand
TACATAATATGTCAATCTTTTGGCTATAAGAAAAAGCCATCAGACTTTACAAGACATAATATGACCCCTTTAAGGTTAGTCGAATAATGATAAAATTCCGTCTTTATCACTACCTTTATGTTTTATAAAATTCTGATGGCTAAAAAGCTATTGATTTCTGCAAAATATTAATGAGAAAGCTTTGATACAAGAACGTTTGCCACAATCTCACCGTCTGTTCGCTCGCCACTACTTAGAGCTATTTTACAGGTCAATAACAACCTTTAACATGTCGCTTCTTAAAAGAAGAGGTGCGGATCGGTCAGTTTCCAACACTGTTAAGTCGATATTAGCCAATCTGAATATTAATGTCAACAATACGGCTATTTCACATTTTCCCATTGCTCTGGATAAAAAGCTGGTGTAGTTGGAATTATTAATTTCAAATCTTGAGCCTCCACATAAAATTCCTGTTGGGGTTCAATCTGGAAGACATCGCCTTCACTGATTTCAAATATTTGGCCATCTATAAAGACGCGAGCTGAGCCTGACAGGACATAATAAGCTTCATGGCAGACATTATTTTTCATCTTCCCCTCTGCCGGAATGCGGCCATGAAGTTCGGAGACGGCTATTCCTAAATCTTTATTGGCATCAGGATATTCGTAAACAAAACCGTTTGGAGCAATCTGTTTTTTTATCCTTTGAGATTTTTTAATCAACATATGTTTTAATTTAACGGGCAAGTATTCTTTCCTAAAGCGGCATAAAGTCCACACCAACTGAAAAATGACTCAAAGAAACAGAAACCGGAAAAGAATATCAACCAGGCGCTCCAAGAAGTCAAAACGGCTACAATCAATAAGGTGACACCTAGACCGACTCGGAAATAACGATCCAGCTGCCCGATGTTCTTCTTTCTTTTATACCTAGCTGCCCGAGATAATTTTCTCAGAAGAAAGCGATATAACAATCCAAAGATAAATGATAATAGATATAAAGCTAAAACATAACCCCAACCAAAAGGTGAAGACATGATAGTTAAAAACGAATCATTAAAAAATTGAGATTTAATACCAGGAAGAATTAAGGCGGTATTAATCATTTCTTTAATTGGAAAAACCTCTGAATCACCTATCGCCAATGAATATTTGCCCCGGTTAGAAGGACTAAACACCTTGATATTATAAATTCCGCCCTGAACCAATTGGCCCTTTAAAGCTACTCCTTTTTGCGAGTCTCTGGACTGATACTCTGGTCCCCAAAAATAATTATCCTTAGCAAACTCTTCAAAATACGGAGTCCAATTAAAATCACGGCCATTTAAAACTGCCACCAACTCATTACCTGTTGCTGTCATTCTGGTAATCTCTACTGACAAATCTTTTTTAACATCCTTAACATCTGGCACTAATAATCCAACATACAATCTAAAATCGCCAGATTGCTGAATACGAAATTCAGCTGGAACTCCTTTCAACTCCCCATAAAAAGCTTGAGATATTTCTGGGTTCTTTATTTCTACCAGATTACTTTTTACTAAACGAGGCTGATGAGCTGAGGCTATGCCAGGAAAAATGATTAGAAAACCGAGAGAAAAAATAATAGTTTTGAGATATTTTTTAAACATATCTTTAAGATATTTTATTATTATAAATATTTATTAATATCCATAAACAATGCATAGGCTATCGCTAAAAATGAGAAAACAAAAATAGCAATATAATTCCACTTAGCCAAACTAGTACTTAAACCACTCAGAACCGAAACAACAGCTTCTTTGTCTTCCGCATTTAACGGCTGACCAGATTTAACCTTCTCCACTAAATTAAGCTCTTCAATCAAATTGTCCCGGCGACTCTCCACTCTAAAACGATGGCCAAAATACCAGATAAAGCCTAAAGTTCCCAAATACCAGCAGACTTCAAACCAAAAGAAACTATAATTATTAACAATAATAGTTAAACGATATAAAACGGTGGCTAAAATTCCAACGATAAAAACTAAAATCCGATAAGCAGAGTGATTAAATTTAAACATATCTTTCTATTGATTAATCAAATTAGCAAAAGGCAACTTTCCATCATGATCTTTTTTAAATTCTTCTAACATTAATCTCTCCTCTTCAACTGAATTATCGACCTCTCTCCAATAAATTTCTAAATCATCAGAGTCGGCTAATTGCCAGACATATCGGCCACCACGGTGGGCCACTGACTTACCGCTACCAAATTTAATAAAAGCCTTGATTCTGGTTCTAATATCCTCACCTGAACCAATATACAATATTTTATCATCGCTCGACTTAAAATTAACCCATTTTTCAATTAAATCCTCCTTGATAACATTTGGGTTCTTCCCCTTGAAATATCCACCAGTACCTTCTGGCAATAAAAACCGAGGTTCATCAAAACCTTTATAGACAACCACATAAATACCGGATATTTTTAGAGACTCGGCTAACTTATATCCTTCCGCTTTTAATTCTTTTACTGTTCCTAGTAATGTAAATTCTTGCAACATATCAATTTTTTAATATTTATATAATTCCAGACTCAAAAAAATTATTGAGCTGTATAGCCTCCATCAACATACAAGACTGAACCAGTGGCATATTTAGATTCATCTGATGCTAAATAAACAGCCGCATGAGCGATATCTTCCGGATCACCCATATGTCCTAAAGGTATAGTACTATTTAGTCCTGCATTAGCCGCTTCATTATCTTGGATACCTTTAGTCATATTAGTCTTGATAAACCCTGGAGCAATAGAATTAACTCTAATGCCTGAAGGAGCTAGTTCTAAGGCCGCTGTTCTGCTTAACTGATTAACTCCACCCTTAGAAGCGCAATATGCTCCAGCGGTCCTGAAACCGACTTGGCCTAAGATAGAAGCGATATTGATAATAGAGCCCTTGATGCCCTTCTCCTTCATATAAGCTGAGGCAGAGCGAATACCATAGAAAACACCACTTAAGTTGATTGAAATAACCTTATCCCAATCTTCATTAGACAAACCAGATAATTCACCAGCCAAACCAATGCCCGCGTTATTAACCATAATATCCAATTTACCAAACTGTTCCACTGTATAAGCCACTAAAGCCTCAACTTCAGCGCTCTTTGAAGTGTCAGCCTTAAAGAAGCGGCCATTCTCCGGCAAAGTTTCTGGGTATGGATTAATATCAGAAAAAACTACTTTAGCACCTTCTTTAACAAACATCTCAGCCATAGCCTTGCCTAAACCGGAAGAAGCACCGGTCACAACTGCAACTTTTCCTTCTAAACGCATATTTTTATGATTAATTATTAATATTGATATTATAGCACAAAAACTAATTAATTTATTGCCATCTATCTATAACCCTAATAATATTGGGATTAAAACAAGTGACTAACAACAAACCAAAAAATATTACCAGATTGATAGAAACTGTTTTTTTATAACAAAAAACGCTCTTTTATGGAGCGCTTTTATTTTCGATAAAATTATTTGATTATTTTTTCCAGACAGATTTCTTTCATTATCTTGTCGGTCACTTTGTCACACAATGTTTTATCCTTAGTCTTTTCCGCAATATCAATATAGCAAGAAGAGATGAAAAGCTTGCTGATTATCTTTTCGCACAGCGCTGGATTGTTAGTATTCTTAGCCACATCGCCATAGCAAGTATCTCTCAAAATACCTTCTGATTTAGCACAAGAATCAACATCATTATTTTGCATTCCCTGACCGGCATCGCATAGAGAATTACAATCTTTCATCATATCATCGTCTGATTTGCCGACATTACTCTGATTTGATTTCCACAAAGTCTTACAACCGTCGACACAATCCTCCTTAGAACTTTTTATTGATCTTCCAGGATTATTATCAACTGCTTGCTCAGAAGAGTTATTACTAGAACAACCGGACAAAACGATAATCAAAGAAAGAAGAATAATTGATCCAAAAGTTTTTTTCATAAATTTAAATTAATAATATTAATTAGACGATCTCACCCTTACTAGAAATTATATACTCCTTAATAAGCACGTTAACACCAGAGTCACCAAGAGCCTTCTCCACTGCCTGCTCTATTCCACTGCAGCAAGAGGCTTCCATCCTGACTAAAGTGACGGAACGGATATTTTGAGTCTTGAACAATCTAGTTAATTTTTCTACATAGGATTCTTGATCAATATCCGACTTAGGACAAAGGGTCAAAAGCTTCTTGCCTTTCAAAAAACGCTCATGAAATTTGGGATAAGCAAACGGCGCACAATCAGCTGAAATGACAAGATCAGCCTCTTTAAAATCTGATGACTCAAGATCAACCAAATGCAATTGAATCGGCCACTGATTGAGCTCTAGACTATCACCAGAACCGCAACCGCCACCACCCTGACAACAACCGCCAGAGGATGACCCAGAACAACCATGGGACTTCTTTTCAGTATTACTATCTGTTTGAGCTATTTTTTCTTTCATATTTCCTATTATTATTTTATAAATACCTGCCATAAAGCAACTCTACCTGCTGCAACCCAAGAAGTCAAACGACAACTACCTGACAATATAAGGCTGATAATAACGATTAAAATAAATGACTTGAGGGCTAACTTTCTCTATTTTTTTATCTTTAATGCTAACCTTAAGCGCTAAACCTGTTTTAGTTTCAGGTGAAAAATTCTGATCGAAGATAAAATTACCCAAACTATAAGCCACAGTAACACCTTGATAAGAGCTCACATCTTGAACGACGTGAGGATGATGACCGACAACCAAAGAAGCGCCAGCCTTGATAGCTGCTAAAGCTACTTTCTCCTGTTGTACATTATGCTTGGTTTCATATTCCCTGCCCCAATGGAAAGAAACAATAACTAAATCAGATTTTTCTTTTGCCAACTTGATATCAGTCGCCATCTGATTCAAATCTAGATAAGCGAAACCGGCCTGATCATTAGTGGCGGATTGGCTCTTAGGCAATAAATCAGTATAAGCCAAAAAACTAATTTTAATTCCATTAATCTTTTTATAAACTCCTTGATGAGCTTCTTTAAAATTAAACCCTCCACCGACATAAGCTAATCCGGCATTTTTTAAATTATTAAGAGTGTCCGAAAAAGCCTCTAAACCATAATCAAAAGTATGATTATTAGCTACCGACAAAACGTCGATACCGGAATTTTTTAATCCTAATACATTTTTCAAATCAGCTCGAAAAGAATAAAGATGTCCAGCTGACTTCCCTAAATTGGAAATAGGACTTTCTAAATTAGCAAAAACTAAATCAGCTTCACTTAGAAATGATTTTATTTTCGCATAAGGAAAATCATAGTCATTCCTGCTAGCCATATCACTGCCAATATAACGTGACAACATAGTATCACCGACAAAAATAAGCTCAGCCTGATTGCTATCCACCACTTTTTTTAACTGAGCATAAACAGCTGTCAAATAACTCGTTGATGAGCTAACTTTTTCTTGAGTATAATCTTGCGAATTCTTGTGTCCCAAAATATTCAAGCTTAAGGCAAAAACATCTTTCTGCAAGCTCATCTGAACATATGAAGCCGCGAGTGAATCAATATTGTCCGGTTGGTTGAGCTCTAAAATACCTTCTGGAGAATTTTTTTCTAGAATCTTGATTGACTCCGCATCTTTTTCATTGGCTTGGGCTGGATTCAAATAATGGGAAAAATCAGTACTCTGGATAATTAAAGAATCCTTGGGTAGTTCTGCTTTTAATACCTTAACAACATCATCCAACTCTGCTTGAGAGGCTGTCGCTTTGAAAGTTATAGCAGTCACTTCGGAATCAGGAAAATAATATTTGATGAATGGCAATTCAGCTTGCAACCCGTGCTCTCGATAAAAAAAATCTCCCTCACCCACAAATGATAGGGCTTTAAGTTTTTTAGAGATATTAACATCCGTCTTTACCTCGCCGAACACCGTCGAGAAATTATGCTCCGTAACTGACACCGCAAAATTACCAGCATCAAAATGATTAGGACTCAAAAGCACTATCTTAGAATATTTATAATGAGAAATAGAAGCAAATGCCTCAGCTATCATGTCCACGGCTAAAAGATGATGCGGCACGATTAAGCCGCTAACAAACTCTGGAGTGGTAGTAGTCTTAGTCTGTTTAATAGGTGAGAGAAATAATGATGTATCGGTATATAAAGCCCCAATAGGATCGCTATAATCAATCTCGGGAACGCTAATCTCTATCTGGTCATCTGACAAAGAATCAGTTTTAAACAAAAAACCAGCCGCCAAAAAAACTAAGACAACAAAAACAGGAATTAAAACTAATTTAGCTTTGTTCATTATTTTATCAATAAAGAATCGTACCAAAAATTCTTCTCCGGCAAAAGAGTGTTATCCTCATAGACCCGCTTCTGCCAATCTTCATCACTTAGACGCTTATCAATTTTGTCAGTCAATTCATAGTGATTATAAACCAAGCCGGCAACCACTCGGGGTGACTCTTCATTAGCAACAATCGCCAACATCAAGTATGGCTTGGCTGTGGCCTCATAAAGAATTTGATTTTGCAAAGCATCAGTATGAATATCGGCAATCAGAGCTGTCTTGCCAGATTTTTCATCAGGATCAAGCATCTCGAAAGGCTGAGCCATAAAAGATAACTTAATGGTCCGGAGTCTTTCATATTCATCATCATTAATTACTTCGTCTTTCAATTCTTTTTCAGCAATATTAGATAAGAATAAAGAGATTTCTTTAAACTGGCGCAAACGATCATAAGCATTGCCATCAGCGAATAAATTATTTTCCTTGTAAAGCTGATCGGTCCGATCAAGTAAGTTGTTAAACTTATTCCAGAATTCTAAGTTAGGCTCAACAAAACCCTTAACCGCTGGTGGAGTTGGACGATTATCTCCACCCGCTCCCAATTCGGCATAACTTTGCTTAGCATAAAGCAAAGTGTCATGCTTCAGCTCAGTATAAGAACCGAGGAATGTCTGAATTTGTTTATCCAAAAAAGAAGTAGCTTGCATATACAAAGGATAGTGTGGTCCGTAGTTATGAGCCAAAGAGCCTAAAACATAAAGCCAAGAACTACCCAAAGAATTGAACCACAACTCCTCTTTTACATTAGAAATATCAGTTTTTTTCTGATCAAGCTTAGTAAAAAAACCAAGCAATTCACTGGCGCTAAATCCCAGCTTATTACCTAAAAATTCTTGAACATGATTTCTAGCTTGCAAATCACCAAAAGCTGCTGGAATAAATAAGGAGGAAGGAGTTGATGGCAATCTGACTTCAGTCTTTTCTTGTCCGGCCGTTAAGTCATTTAAAATCCAAGCATCATAAGAAAATTTCTGACCAAAAATTCTGAAAGACAAAGACTGACGCAATAGATCCGCCTTAGTCCGATTAGCCATATTTTCATCAACAATAACATCAGATAATATTTTAGGTAATCGCAGCTTGTCCAAATTTTCCGCCAACTTTTTAACATTCTCCGGTGCAATCAAGGCTTCATCTGAACTTAAATCAGCCCCTAGGATGCTTTCTGTAAAAGATTTCCATTCAGTATAAGTCAGGTCATCACCTTGTCCGACATAAAAATCAGTGACTGCTGTTATTTTTTTCCAAGAATCTAGCGGTGCCACTGCATCACCTTTTTTAACGCTCATTTGCTTAACTAATAAATTAGTATCAGCCAATCCTAAATCGCTCTTAAGCAGATAACTGCTTCGACCCAAATACATCATAGTTCTGAAATAGGCCCGTAAAATAGAGTTTTTAGTGTAATGACTGCGTGGAGTAAATTGGGTATAATCGGTCTTAATCTGATCATCATATTGGCTGAAAAGAGGTGAGGCGCCAATAGTGTCAGCTGCATAAACACCAACTAAATCTGCTTTAATGGCAGCCACAAAAGCTGGAGACAAATCATTAGAATATTTATTTAAAATCTTATTAGCATTTTCCAAGGAATCAATAGTCTTATCTTGCTCGTTATATTTTTGTTCATCTTCCGGATTAGCAAAATAACTAGGCTTAGCAATATTCTTATTTTCAAATACAACTCGAGCTAAAACAATCTGTGCTTCTAGATTCTGATAGCGCTTCTGTACTTCACCACGGCTGTTGGCAGCAGCATTAGCTAAGTTAGCATGCAAACCAGACAAGAACTCTCCCAGTGATTGATTAAGTTCGCGCTGTTCTAACTGTTCTAAAGTTAATGAAAAATATTTATGATATGAGTGCAATACCAAGTCAGGATTAATTAACACAGCATCTTCCGGCTTACGATCATAAATTGAACCGCCACCTAAACGATCAGCATCAACTAGCCATTGATCAAAATTAATACCTGACTCTAAGAATGGGACTTGAGCTGAATCAACCAACAAGAAACGATTAGCATCCAAAGACTTTTCCTGCTCAGCTGTAAGACTCAAACCATACTTAGTTTTAAGAGCTGGGTAATTGGCTACCAGATTAAGAGGTACTCGTTCTTCATGATAAGACGGGACAAAGCCGATACTTGGTTCATTGAGCTCTGTTTTTCCCTCTTCTTCATTCAAAACAGATGCTTTCTCCGGCTGAAAAGAAAGATATAAACGGCAAACAACGATAGGCATCACCACAAAAGCGATGGCAAAGGCCGAGATAATAAAGATGATTTTTCTTTTGGTCATATAAAATTAATTAATATTATTACCTCTAAAGTTTACCATTTTTAAGGCTCAAAAACAAATTAACAAGTATTTCCCCAAATAAAAAAGAAGTTAAATTAATAACTTCTTTTTAATTTTTAAAAAATAAATTTCTTTGTTTTTAATAACTTCCCTGTCCATCCATCTTAACAGCAAAGAATGTATAAGAACCAGTAGCATTTGAATCGCCAAAAGCAATAAAGCCACCGTCAGAAGTTTTTTTGATATCTCTAAAAGAATTCCAACTTGAACTACCGAATTTAAATGATCCATTACTACCGAAACTAGTATCTATAACGCCGGAAGAACTGACCTTAGCCACGAAGCCTTGATGAATACTACCATCAGAATAATACCCCGCACCCACAAGACCTCCGTCATCATCAAGAGCTACTGCAGAAAAACTCTGATTATCAACTATAGTTAATTTGCTAATACCATTAACACCAAAACTATTATCCAAAGAACCATTTGAAGTTAACTTAACCAAGCATGAATCATATGAACCACTGACATTATCCTCCATATCGCCAACCACAACATAAGAACCAGAAACATTAATTATGGAATAAGCATTAAAATAATAAGAAGGATTACTAATAACAACTACTCCATTTGTACCAAAACCAGTGTCTAAAGAACCATTAACATCAAGTTTTACCACAACCATATTATTAGAAACTAATAAATATTTTCCAGCAGAATCTTGGATGATTGATTTTCCATCACCATTTTGAGATAGCACAACAATACCATCTGAATCGAAGGCGGTATCCAAAACTCCAGATTGAGTCAACTTAATAACCAATATCTTACCAGTATCAGAATAAAACCCAGTGGCAATATAACCGCCATCAGCTGTTTGCTTCACAGAATTAACATAACAAGATGAACCGACAGAAACAGCCATAACTCCATTAGTTCCAAAATTATTATCCAAAACACCACTAGAGGTAAATTTCACAAAATAAGAATCAAAATTTCCGCCAATATCTTCCAGTGCTCCAACCGCGATATAACCACCATCAACCGTCTTTTCAGTCGAGTAGAAAGTCTGTTGACCAGAGGCATTACTAAGATATCTTCCTCCTGTAGCAAAATCGGTGACTAAATTTCCACTATTATCAATTTTTAACAATATTCCATCACCATCGTTCGCACTAATATGTCCCGCTCCGACATAATTACCATCATCAGCCTGAAGAATGGAATAAGCATACATCTTTCCACCCAATCCACCATTATTCAGATTATTAACCATAAACTTAGAAGCTAAAGGTGCTTCGCTAACACTACAATCTACATCAATAATTCCACCCGGAGTCAAACATTTAGGCCCAGGGGTTAATGTACCAGTGGTATTACCCAGACAGAAAGAGATGGAGTAAGAAGTGCCGTCTTCCGAAGGAGTATAACCAACAGTATTCTTAGCGTCAGTACAAGTTCCATCAGCCGGAGTTGGAGCGTTAGGAATAATCTGCATATAGGTAGAAGTCACTCCAGTAGTAGTGGAATATATCTTTCCAGTATTCCATTCTTCAACAGTTGGATATCTATTGTTGTCATTAAAGAACAGTTCTAAAGCAGTCTGGATTTGTTTGACGTCTCCAGCACGTTTCGCATCCCTGCTTTTAGCACGAGCATTAGAGAGAGCTAGAACTGAAATAGTCGCCAAGATGCCGATGATGGCGATGACAACAAGAAGTTCGATGAGAGTAAAACCATTTTTGGTTTTAGGCATAGTTTTATTTAAATTTATTAACAATACTATTATACCATGCCTATTAGCGCTGGCAACAAAATCATAATATGTTCAAATCTATAAACAAAAAACCAGAACGTTGAACTGTACCCCGTTTAGTAGACACGATACAAAAAACTAGTTTCTCATTAAAA
>JBAXIF010000027.1:0-10561 GCA_037138515.1 Candidatus Falkowiibacteriota bacterium | reverse complement strand
CATCAGTACAAAGACCATCAGCTGGAGTTGGAGCATTTGGGATTACTTGCATGTAAGTGGAGGTTACTCCAGTGGTAGTAGAATAAAGCTTACCAGTATTCCATTCTTCAACAGTTGGATATCTGTTATTATCATTGAAGAATAATTCTAAAGCAGTCTGAATCTGTTTTACATCTCCAGCCCGTTTCGCATCTCTACTCTTAGCTCGAGCATTAGAGAGAGCTAGAACGGAGATAGTGGCTAGGATGCCGATGATGGCGATCACGACTAGAAGTTCGATGAGGGTGAAGGCTGGTTTGGGTTTAGACATAAAGAATATAACCTATTTATTATTATTTAATTATACCACTTTAAGATTGCAAGCACAAAAAAACGCTAATATTGATTATTAGCGTTTTATCTTTTTATTTTGTTTTTTGCTAGACAATAAAGTCTGATACGACTTCAAGAAACTTTTCAGTGACTTGATATTTGCCGTTATCATCTTTTATCAAATAACCACTGGAGATTGTCTTTGTAGAATTTTTATCTGGTTGACCGCCAACCACAAAAATATCTAAAATACTACATTCCTCACTAGTCACCTCATGTTTGAAATGACTTTTATAATCCTCAGCTGAAAATGGAGTCCAAGCGTGAAGATTAAAATTCTTCTGGAGAGTAACAATGTTTCTGATAACTTTTTCAGACTCATTATTACTAATTTTGCTTCCGAAAAAACATTGACCATCATTAATGTGTCTCGGTAAAAGATTCAGGGGTGTTTCTGTCATACTTACAAAATTTAGGTTAAAAAATTCAGTCATCTATAAGCCTCCAAAACAATTAGAAACTTAACAAATAACTGAATATCAACCCTAAACCTCAACTTTTTAAACGAACTGCTTCAACAAAAAAATCATAACATGAATACTCTAATTATGTCAATCTGTTAATAGCCACTCTTTTCTCTCACCACAATAGCAGTTGGCAATAAACGACCTGGTCCAACCAAGTAACTATTTTGATAATATAAAGCACTAGAACCGCCGCCATCTAAATTCAAGGCGACATCGAGCCCTAGATTGCTGGAAATAGCCGCTAAATCAGGCACTGTAGCTGCTTTAGCCACAAACCAGTACATAGTTCTACCTTTGAACCCTATTCCACCACGAGAGGCCTTAGCGGTTAGTTGCTTTTGATCTAAATCTGATTTTGCGACGATATTTTGACCAGACTGGACTAGTGCTGGAGAATTAGATATTAGCATTTTAATTTTAACCTTATTTATCGACTCAAAATTACTAATACTTTTAAAATCGGGGCCACTAGGAAATAAATAATAATTATCATTCTCGTCTAAAACCAAAATAGCTCCTTTAAGCCATTTGATCTCACCTTCATTAATTAAGGTCTTATTTAGGGAGTTATAAAAAGGATAAAAATAATAATTAATTTTACCTTGACAATCAGCATAATCGGGTGGACAGAAATAAGCACCATTAATAGCCGCCACAGCCCCAGACTCAGCTACGTAGTCTTTCAAGCTTTTGGCCGGACAATTATCTCGACAGTCAGAATCAGAAGCCGTCAAGGATAGCACCTCTAAATTTTCCTGGCTTAAATCAACAGTTAAAATATCAACAACAAAATCGCCTTGAGTGGTCTTAACAGTTTTCTTCTCAGATTTCACGCCATTTATATTTTTAATCGGGAGTGGTATTAGTCCTAGATTTTTATTAGTAATACCCAAACCCAGACTTCTCATAATTTCATAAGCAGCCGCCCCATCTTTTAGATAATGAGTTGTTCCACTGAAATCTACATAATAAGCTTCGCCATGAGCCTCTACTTGCAATAATATTTTACCAATAAACCTTTTAGCAAAAGTTTTATCATTTTTAATTTTATCCAAATTAATATTATTTACACCTAAACCAAGATTCCTCATTATTTTATAAGCCTCTCCCCCGTTTGCCATATAGTAGCGTCTTTTATTAACGGGGTTAACATACCAAGCTTCACCATGAGACTCGACTTGAAGTAATATTTTACCTGAAAGCTGAGTTGATAAATCAGCTGCTAAAGCTTTATGAGGAAATAGAAAAATAATACTTGCCAAAGTAACTAAACCTAAACCTAAATAAATATTTTTTAGTTTTAATATTTGTGGGGTCATACAATTCTGATATCTTAATTATTTTCTTCCATCGATAATATCAACAACATCTCGAGCAGAATGTTCACCGATTATTCCCTCAAATAACCTTAAAGAATCTAAACGTTTCAAAAGAATAACAATTACTAAAACTGATGTTCCAAAAATACCTTTCAAAACAGAATCTAAAAGTGACAAGTATGACGAAACAGTAGTAGACAAAGTTAAGATTAAAACACCAGCCAAAAACCAAATTGGAATCCATTCAAAAACTGGGATTCTTTCCTCATAAAGAGCTACTAGGTTCTTCCGTTCTTGCTGAATAGCGCCCAAAGACATCATTATTCTACCTAAAGCACTATTTTCTAAACTTGTTAAAGTCTTACCGCCAAAGTTTTTTTCCAGAAGCGCATGAATATCACTTAACGTTGTGGTCTTATTGGTAAAATTATAATCCCAAGAATCATTGCTTAAAATATTACTATAATAAACCTTAATCAGTTCCCCCATTTTTTTCTGAAATTTCAATCCCAAGTGACTAGAAGACCGGTAGATAGCAGAAAAATTACCATCAATAACAGAATCGCTCTTCCGAATATCTCCATAACGAGAACTTTGGCGAGAGATAAAAAAACCGGAGAATATCGCGAACAAAAAAGTTGATATAGTTAATAAAGTTTTATCTAAGGATATTTCTAAATTAGCAAAATAATACACAGAAACTAAAACAACAAAAATAGTAACTAATCCGATACGTAATAAATTTTTCATAAGTGATACACTATTAAAAGATAATAATTAATAAAAATAAAAGCTATAGTTATTTTAAAATCTAAACAGATCTATAAACTTTTTAAACAATGACTGATTTTTTTCTGCTGTTTGACTAAAATAGTCTATTGAAGAATCATTAGAAGTCGAAAAATCTTCCCTGTCATCATTTTCTGCTAAACATGGCTCTAAATATTCCAAGGCCATATGAGTTTCGAGATGATCGTTTTTAATTATTCTATTAAAAGCTTCATGAAATTCTTTCATCTCTTCTTTTTGCGCTGCCATTAACTCTGAAAACATATTAGCTTTATGAATATTTTTCTGATTATCATTAATTTCACTCTTTTTTTCTAAAACAGAGCACAAAGATTCATTTAATCTCTGAGAAATTAAAGCAACATCTCCCTGTTCCTGAAAATTATTATCATTATTAAGTGACGCCTTCATATTATTCATTAAACTAACAATTATTTTTTATATGTTTATTATAGCAAAAATAAAACATTATTAAAACTAAGATTACTATCTTTTCTTCAAAAAACAAGTTTTTAAAACTATAACTGACTTGCCAATTTTGCACTCAATCTCCTCAGGGGTAGCTGTTAGGCGAATTCCCTTCACTACTGTTCCCACTTTCATAACAGTAGAAGAACCCTTCATCTTCAAATCTTTGATAAGCTGCACAGAATCTCCGTCTACTAAAACATTACCATTGCTATCTTTTGTTTCGTCCATATTATTATTGTTATTATTATTTATAAAAATTATTTTACCACATAGAACACATCCAAGCAATTTACCAATTAATCAAGAAGACAACGCACAGAAAATCCAGTAGCCTGACTATATGAAGCCCGGAAGAAAGTTAAATAGTTATAATGAAAATAACGATTCCAAGCATTTGGGCCATCAGGAGATGAGGACCAGAAATAAGAATAATACCCTCGATAAGCAAAAGCTCCACTAGCATTGCGATAACCAGCTGGAAGAGCGGTAAAACCAGAGGAATTAGTCGCACCGATATTAGGTGATGTCCAATAAGTAATTCCAACATCTTTTAACTTACCACCAACATTAATTCCAGCGCCACCTTGGCCATCCACGGACAAAAAATTGGTTAAAATAACAAACTCCGCATCACTTGGAATATGCCAACCAGAAGGACAAAGTTTACCACTGTTAACAGCATAAAAATTATACAAAGCGCCATAAGTAGCCCCATAAACAGCGTAATTATTTTGAACCCAAACATAAGCTCCCGAAGTATCATTTTGCCATTGAGTACTATCTGTTAAATTTAAAATATTCGTGTTGTCATTATACTTAACTGCTCGTAAATTTTCTTTAAACCAACACTGATCACCGATTTGAACAGTCGAATAAGATTGAGAATCGCGAGTATCAATTAAAGCGCTACCACAAATAAATGATTTATTTATAGTGCTGATCTCTTGGTCCAACTCAGCCAAAGAAGAAGAAACTGCTGGTCGTCCCGATGGCAAAATATAAACCATATAACCAGTGCCATTTGAGGAAACAACCTGGGGGTCTGTTGGAAGCGATGTTAAGTAGACACTATTATTCGTTAAGAATGATAGGTCGATTAAGCCAGAACAACTACTAGCACCACTCCGACAAATCTCCGTAGGAGTAGTGCTAACAACCCCAGACAAGGAGTTATGATCAATAGAATATTGATAAAGAGCCTTTTGGATAGTATTAACATCCATAGAGCGTTGAGTATTCCTGGTCTTAGCTAATTGGCGAGAAGGATTGATAGCCAAAATAACAATACCGGCCAAAATAGCTATAGCTGCTACGACCAATAATATTTCTAATAATGTAAAGGCTTTTTTAGGGTTCATGGAAATGGGTAAGTCTTATTATTAATTAATTATACTATTTTATTAACAAAAAACAAAAGACGAGATTCAAACTCGTCTTTTGTTGACATTCTATTTTTACTATTTAATTTCTTCAATAACATCACCACCATCTTCAACTACAATTTCAGTACTAGAAGAAATATTACCTGCTTGTGAAGCTGAACAAGCCTTCAGGTCGACTAAATATGTTTTTTTAGCCTCATTTTTTTCTTTAGACATTACTTCATTAACAGTCTTTACTTCCTTTAAAAAAGTGTTAACACAAACCTTATTAGCCTCCAACTGCTCTTTAGCAGTTGTTTTTTCTAAAGCCACCTTCTGACAAGTACCTCTAACATCAATAGCTGATAAAACTTTTTGGCTATGATTACTTGTACTAGTTTTTAAAGCAGAATCTTTCTTATCGATAGCACTTTTAACACATTGGGCCGCAGCTGGAGTCACATAAGCCGGACTAACAACCTTCTTCTTGGCATCATCCTTTCTAATTCCCCAAAGCGCAGTTCCAATCTTTTGAATCTTATTGAAAAAAGAGATCTCAGCTGGACTGGAAATTTTTTCTAATTTAGCAGAAACATTATCAGCTAAGTTCTTATCTTCGGGTTTAATAGAATTATTATTTTTTCTGACTCCCCAAAGCGCAGTTCCAATCTTTTGAATCTTGTTAAAAAAGGAAATCTCAGCTGGACTAGCAATCTTTTCTAAATTAGTCTTTGCCTTATCATCTTGATCTAGCTTAACAGGCTTAGCTAGCTGTGAACGCTCCTGTATTTGAGTCGTGATTAGTTCTCGGTCCTGATCTTGAACTTGAGCCAAACTAATACCACCAAAAGAAAAAATCAAAGAAAAAACCGCTAAAATTAAAAAAGCTTTTTTCATAGTTTTTTTTATTATTTTATTAATAATTTAATTATATCATTTTTATTAAAAATAGAAAAATAATCTAATTTAATTTTGAAGACAACGAACAGCAAAACCATAAGCTCTAAAATTAACACGAGCAGAATTGGCGCCAGAAACATCCAAATATAAGCCAAGAGAGCTGTTACCACTCGTACCCCCAGACCAATAATAACCGCTAGATCCCTGATTATAAAGGAGAGCGTTATTATAATAACGATGGCCATTAGTTGTAAGTTTTAAAACAGAACTATAGGCAGTGGCGGTATTGGTAATTTTTGGCACTGAATTAATTAGCGATGACCATTCTAAAGTTGTTGGCACATGCCAACCGACTGGACATGGATTATTGACGCCACCATTAACACCCGCCCAAAGGCTAGCGATATTTGGACTTTGTGGATTACGCCAATCATAAGGACTAATCATGCCATATATAAAATCATTATGCCCAGGATTATCGACAAGGCTTTGAACTGTAGTTTTATCACTGACACTATAATTTTGATGACCATCAGCAGCCCTGCCCCATTGATAATAACTACCATAGCCAGAAACATTATTGGCAGTTGTTGTCGCTCCAAGATTACGATCAAACCAACATCTGTTATCAGGTCCAACAACAGTACCATAGACTAAAGAATTGAAATTTAAAGTGTCACCACAGACAAAAGGTTTTTCAATAACACTAATCTCTTGGCCCAACTCAGTCAAAGAAGAAGAGACTACTGGGCGACCAGACGGTAAGAGATAAATCACGTAACCCGTGCCGTTTAAGGAAGCAACCTGAGGATCGACAGGTAAAGATGTTAGATAGGTACTGCCATTAGTCAGAAATGACAAATCAATTAAACCAGAGCAAGTACTAGCTCCACTTCGACAAATCTCTAAGGGGGTGGTACTGACAACTCCAGATAAAGAATTATGATCAATGGAATATTCATAAACAGCCTTTTGGATGGTGTTAACATCCATAGAACGTTGGGCATTTCTAGCCTTAGCTAATTGGCGAGAAGGATTGATAGCCAAAACAACAATACCGGCCAAAATAGCTATAGCTGCTACGACCAATAATATTTCTAATAATGTAAAGGCTTTTTTAGGGTTCATGGAAATAAACTAATGACTAAGTATAATATTTTCTTCTAATTCTGGAGAACAAGACATAACGCTTATCCTGTTATTCTGGCTTTTTTTAATGGCATAATAAGTTTTTTCTAAACTACCAACTCTAGGATCATATGGCATTGTAACAACATAATCCGGTGTTAGTACTGGCCCAAGATTAAGGCAAGATTCAGTGGTAGTAGTATAACTCTGATAGACTGAGCCAGAACCGCTAGAACTGACGGTTAAATTACTTAATTTAGGTGAGACACTGGTATCAGTTTCCATAATTACTTGATACTGAAAATAACTACCGGACAATCCAGTAATCGAAGATGATGGCAATCCCAAAGAAGAATTGTTGTCACTATAATAAGAATCAACTGTACCATCCGGACCAATAAAATTAATTCCAGTACAAGTCTGATCTGGGCAAGCTCGGACTTTTAATTTTAATCTTTTAGTCCCACGGTTATAGCGATCTAAAATCTCAGCACTACTCAAAGCTCTATTATAAATAGCAACTTCGTCAATTCTTCCATTAAAAAATTTTTGCAGACCGCAGTCTGATCCAATGCAAACCAATCTATTATTAACCTTAATCGCTCCAGTCATTGGGGTTGACGAAGCTTCGCTCCCATTAACATAAAGACGGAACATACTGCCATCATAAGTCATAGCTAAATGGTACCAAGCGCCAATAATTGGTCGACCTGAAGACCAACCGATACTAGCACCACTGCCAGACTGTAAATTTAAAGTAGCCCGCCAACCACTATATAAATCTTCATATAAATTTGAGCCATCCCAACTACCTTTTTGCAAAATTTGTGAAGTCACAAAAGCACCCGGCATAACCCAAGCCTCATATGTTAAATTATTAACAACACTTAACGAAGGACTATTACTAATAGTTATTGTTGAGCTGGTTCCGTTGAAACCCAAACTAGAACTATATTTACCTGAAACACCATAAGTCACGGAAGTTGAGGTACCATTATTACCAAAGCCAGAACTATCAATCAATTGCCCACTAGTCTCATTAAAATGAAGCAATAAAACATTTCCAGACATATTAACATTGCCCGTGGAATAAACTGTTTCAGTCTGCTGATTATTGAGTAGCGGTTTGCCATAAGGAGCCGCTGGTTGCCAAGAGATATTAGTCCAGTTAGAATTGTTGTTATTCTTAACCGATGAGGTAAAGGTGCCTGAGTTGGCCGCATTAAGTTCGACTGCATTATCAGAGTTTGAATAAAAAGTTTGATAATAACTACCAGCATCAAAAGCAGACTGACCAGAATCAAGAAAATCAATCGCCGAAGGACTGGTCACTTGAGAGCTGCCACAGGACACAGAACAACCAGAAGTGGCTGTGCCAATCATCTGCCAATCAGAGGTTAGACCGGAAAGTAAACTACCAGTTGAATCAATTGTTTTTTGATAAGCAGCATTTAACAAGACCTGGACATCACTTAATCTCCGAACATTACGATCCAGCGCTAATTGGCGAGAAGGATTGATAGCTAGAATAACAATACCGGCCAAAATAGCTATAGCTGCTACGACCAATAATGTTTCTAGCAATGTAAAGGCTTTTTTGGGGTTCATGGAAACAAAAATAAGGATAAGGTTTATTATTACCTTAATTATAACATATAATAATGAAAAATAATTCAGACAAAAATAAAAGCGGTCTTGACTTAATGTCTCAACCGCTTTACTTTCTTAAATCTTTTATCAGATCATTTCTCTTTCGACCACATTACCAAATTGGATTTAACCGATGAACGAATCGTTCCGCTTGGCCAATTCAAGAGATTATCAATCTCCATAGCCATTGGCTTAAAGATTGAATCATCCCAACAAGAAAAGTATTCAGCCAGAATATCTCTTTGTCCGGCTTGGTCAGGAGTAATCTCTAAGGCGTATACCAAGATAGCGCAAGCCTCAGCAACAGAACCCTTAAAAGTAGCATAAAGAGCATAATTGCCCTTTTCCTTATCTGACAAACTAGGATTATCCCGAAAGAAATCCCGCAAAATAGTAGCAACTGGAACCTGGCAATTAAAGGCGCTGACGTAAATATCTTTATGAAATTTACCTCTACCGCCGCTAATATTGTTATCCAAAGGGTATTTAACTGCTTTTTTCATAATACTATCCATGGCGTATCTATTTTTATGTATATTTAATTATTAAAAGAACAATAAAACAATAACATAATGATATGTTTTTGTCAATGCTAATTAAAGCCAGAAAATGAGAAACTAATCTTTAACACAACGAGTGTAAAATCCATGAATCCGAGCTTTAGCCACGCGAGCAATATTAGAATTAGCAGATAAGTCTCGACGCCAAGATTTGTTACTAAAAGCAGAAGATGACCAAAAAGTAATATCTGTCCCTAAATAAATAAATGTACCTTGGTTATTCATGCCGCCAGGAAGAGCTGTAAATCCAAAGGTGTTATTTCCATCCCAAATCATCGGACCTGATTTTAATTCAGTCCCCGCCGGAGAGCAACCTGTATCAGGATCACAACTAGGATCATTAATCACAGTTCTAGTTAATTCAGTCCACTCAGCATCGGTCGGTAAATGCCAACCAGACGGACAAATGTCATTGCCTGTAGTCGTGCAGCAAGTATTAGACGGATCACCCGCACAATCAAAGGTGTCACAAGACTGGTTTTTTCCGACAGCCATATGCCATTGATACATAGCACCCACATACCCACAAGTAGATTCATTGTTATCATAACAATATTTTTGTATCCCAGCACTAAAATCTCCTTGGGAAGGAATACACTCTCCCGGACCATCGCCAGAACAAAGCATTGTTCCTAAATTTAAACTCTCTTTCAGCCAATATTGATTGCCAATCTTTAGCACATTATATATACATAAATCTCCACCATTAGAGCCACAACTATAATATGGACTAGAGTAAGTTATATAATCAACACAAGAACTAGAAACACAAATATTATTTCCAGTGCAATCACTATCCTGATTACAGCCGCCACTTTGAGCCACAGAACAATCCACATCCACAATCCCACCCGGAGTCAGACACTTAGGCCCAGGGGTTAGAGTCCCAGTAGTATTACCCAGACAGAAAGAAATGGAATAAGTAGAGCCATCAGAGCTAGGAGTATATCCAACAGTGTTTTTAGCATCAGTACAAGTACCATCAGCTGGAGTTGGAGCATTGGGAATAATCTGCATGTAGGTGGAAGTAACACCAGTACTAGTAGAATAGATTTTTCCAGTATTCCATTCCTCTACGGTTGGATATCTATTATTATCATTGAAGAATAACTCTAGAGCAGTTTGGACTTGTTTCATATCACCAGCGCGCTTAGCGTCCCGGGACTTAGCTCTAGCATTGGACAATGCTAGAACAGAGATAGTCGCCAAGATACCAATAATGGCGATCACCACGAGAAGTTCGATGAGGGTGAAGGCTGATTTATTATTTTTCATAAAAATTAATATTTAGCTATTTTAATACCTACATTATAGCATACTATTTCCCCCAATAAATGGCCATTATAATTTATTAATATTTTTTATTACTTCCCAGAGACCCGCTTTTCAAAATAAACAGTAATATTAATATATATTGACAAATTAACAAAATTATAGTAATATCAAGACTAACATAAGTATATTGTCTCACTCTACACAAAGCTCTTTAAAAAATGAAAAAATTCAGTTTAAATTTATCTGCCCTATTTATTATTATCTTGAGT
>JBAXIF010000026.1:0-10899 GCA_037138515.1 Candidatus Falkowiibacteriota bacterium | reverse complement strand
AATATTCATGCATTGGGGGTTTTATCAACCGTCAGTGTATTCGAATTCATAATCTTTGATTTTAACTTGATACTAAATTATTCAAATTTAATCCAGGCCAAAGTAACCCGACTTGAAACAAGCTATTTGAAGGACTCTCCGAACAATCAACACAATTTCTAATAGCTCGAGCTTCTTTAAATGCCTTGTAACCAGAATCGCTAGAATATTTAGCTCTCATGGAACCATAGCCAGCTTGTTCCGGATTGATGTCACCCACCAATTTGTTAATCCGAGCGCAAGCATCAGGTCCGAATAAAAGAAGAGCCCAAAAGACACCTTCAGTATTATAATCAATAATACTTCGCAAAATATCATAACCATATTCCAAGACATCTTTTTTGAGTGGCTGTTGAGTAGCCCGAAGGATATTAACAGTCTTCTGACCGGCAGCTATCAACCAAGTATCGTCCTTGTGACAGAATTTTTCCATCAAAGATCGAGTTGGCATTATCATCTCCCCGTGTACCATCTTAATCCCCTTTAAGGACAACAGGTCTTTAAAGGCGTCCGGAACCCGACCATTCTTGATAAGATCATTACGTAAAATTACCAAACAAAACTCATTGGCAGACTTCGGGCCATTTTCTAATTTTTGTTTCATTTTTCACCTCCGTTTTTGTTGTTATTTTATTTTTAAAAAACTTTTGATTGCAACTTGAAGCAATAAATTATCTTAATATTTTTTATACTTTTTGTCAATAAAAAAGGACGCTTTTTGTTTTAGCGTCCCTTGTTGAAATTTTGATTTTTTAACCCTTGATCAAGTCGGTTATTTTGAATTCCGGGAAGAACAATGAAGCTTCCATTAAACCATCATGATCACTTTCCGAACAATGGAATCCGTTTCTGACGGCTCTGATTTCTAAGTTAGCTTTCTCGAAAGAATCAGTAGAATACCTGGCTCGCAATGTTCCAGGAGCAGCTTCGGCTGGATTAGTGTGTCCGACTAATTCGCGCAATTGATTACAAGCATCAAGACCACGCAGCAAGACAGCTACTATGGTTCCTTCCGTATTGTAATCAATCAAGCTTTTTAAAACTTGCTGACCGTAAGACAAGGCACCAAGATTGGCTGGCAATTTATTTGCTAAAAGCAATTCAATTGTTTTTATTCCAACCTTAGTAAGCCAAGCTTCGTCTTTTTTGTAATGTTTTTCTAATAACTCCCTGTTGGGGGTCATCGTTTTTACGTGAACAATTTCAATGTTTTCCAAAGAGCTTAAAGCCAGAAGGGCTTCGGGGAATTTACCGCTTTGAAAAACATCAGGGCGCATGAGCACCAAGCAGATTTCGTTAAGATTTTTTGTTACATTGTCTGTTTTCAAAATTACCTCCTTTTTTACAAATTTATTTTCAAAAAACTTTATTGATACTAAAAAAGATTATCATTTGATAATCCTTTCTAATAACAAAATATCTTAATATTTTTTACAAATCTTGTCAACTAGGGTTGCAAGACGTCATCTACCCGGCCATTAACAGCAATAATTACCTCTTTAACTTCAGGAAATTGTTTAAAAGTGTTTTCAATTTGAGAGCGGATAGCTGAGACCCGGCAAGAACCTCCCACAGAATTTTCGATATCAGAGGAAAAATTTAAAGCTAAAACTCCACCGGAAAAAGTGATGTGAGGTAAGGTTGTACTGGCATTAATAGAGGTAAAAAAACCTAAAGCTTTTTCGTTATCATTCGGACCCTGCAAAAGCTCTGCCATCACCGCTGAATATTTATCAGCGCTCGACAGAATTTGACGATCAGTCTGGTAAGTATTTCCGCAATTCAAAGTCTCTGGATCTTTCATAATATTACCAAAGAAAACTGTCACCTCCATCAACGTATCATCAATCTCCGGCTTAACATCTATTGTTTCAATCTCAACCGGCAATTGAACTTGGGAACAAGCAGTCTCGGGCTGAGCAAAGCTAGGATGGCCAGACTTAACCCAGGCGCCATTCTGGCAAATCCAAGTTCCCTCTTCTTCCACTGTCTTGAAGACTAAAGCAAATAAGATAATAAGAGAAAGAATGAATAGTATCCACAGAACATTTCGTCTCATATGATTATAGTTTATTTATTTTTTCAGCACCGCTCTTCATGTCCTTGATCTTGTAGGTTTTATTTTTTAACTCATCCTCTCCGAAAATAACTACCTGAGAGATTTTTTTCTTGTTAGCATATTCCAAGGCCTTACTGATTTTTACAACCTCTAATCCCATCTCCACATTCAAACCCTTGGAGCGTAATTTTTGAGCTAGCTTAACGTTCTCTGATTCCAGCCCAGCACTTAAAAGGGGTAAATAATATTTATTCTCATCGCCTAGTTCCAATTTCTGCAAAAGTCCCCAGCTCTCCAAAAATAATTTAGTGGTTTCATCTCCAGGCGCAAAACCAATAGCCGGAAAGCTACGAGCACCAAATAATTCTGCTAGGCCGTTATATCTACCACCACCGAACATCGCCCGATTATTCTCCGGGTGCTTATCAAACACTTCGAAGATAACACCATCATAATAATCAAAGCCGCGAATAACGCTTGGTTTGAATTCAATATATTTCTCATAACCTAAATCTTTCAAAGACTTCATAATCTTTTCTAAGTCCTTCAGGCCGGTACTCTCAGCTAATTCTGGTAATCTGTTCTTCAAATCTTCCAAACTGATAGCAGTCATGAATTTGATAATTGTTTTGATCTGTTCGCTGTTTAGATCTAAGGCGGTCAAGCACTTGCTGAAATCAGCTGCGCTCAGCTTCAAATATTTATCCAAAATTCTAGCTACAGCCAACTTCTTATCATTATCAACTTGCAAAAGTGACAAAAGGTCATCTAATAATCGGCGGTGGTTCAAAGACAGAGAAAAAGAATCTTTCGGTGGATTAAAAGCAATAACTAAATCCAAAGATAAGGTCAAAATTTCAATATCGGAAGACAAAGCTTCACTACCAAAGATATCGCAATTCAATTGCCAGAACTCTCGGTTCCGACCGCGCTGTGGTCTTTCATTGCGAACATAATTAGCAATGGAAAAATACTTGATTGGCTTAGGACTGGTATCATAAATTTTGGAAACCAATCTGGTGACTGAAGGGGTCATCTCTGGACGCAGTGCCAGTTCCCGACCGCCTTGATCGACAAAAACCATCAGTTCTTTATTACCCACATCTTCTCCGCTCTTAGCGCGATAAATATCAGCGCTCTCTAAAACTGGAGTCAGATATTCTTCAAAACCATATGACAAACAAACCTGTCGCCAAGTATTAAAAATATATTTCCTGATTCTAAATTCTTCCGGCAACCAATCAGCCATACCTTTGACCGCCTGGTTTGATAAAATTTTTTTAGACATATATGTAATATTTATATAACCAATATATCAGATTTGATAATAATAGGCAAAAAAACGAAGATAAAACTCATTAAAAAACAAAAAAGCCTTTCTTAGAAAGGCTTTTTTTATTTAACTAGATAATTAATTTACTTTGCAATTTCTCTTTAGCTAGATTCTGAGCTTCGAGTAAGCTATCGAAAGTACCGGTATCAATCCAAGCGCCGTCGATCATCGCTACCTCCAACTCTCCCTGCTCTAGATACCATTTATTAATATCAGTAATCTCCAATTCACCGCGCGGTGATGGTTTTAGATTCTTAGCGACTTCAACTACGCGATTATCATAAACATACATACCGGTCACGCAGTAATTTGATTTTGGTTGAGCTGGCTTTTCTTCAATGGAGATGGCTTTCATGTTCTCATCAAATTCCACGATACCGAATCTCTCCGGATCCTTAACCTGCTTAGCAAAAACCTTAGCACCAGATTTAAAACTCTTAACATCCTCGGCCAAGTCATCTTCAAAAATATTATCTCCCAGAATCATACAAACAGAATCATTATCCAAAAAAGTTTCACCGATAATAAAAGCTTGAGCTAAACCCTCTGGCTTGTCTTGAACTTCATAGGTAAACTTCACGCCGAAATCCTTACCACTACCTAAAAGATTCAAATAATCGCCAGCTCTTTCCGGAGCAACGATAATCAAAATCTCCTTGATACCAGCTTTAATCAGAGTGTTTAGAGGATAATAAATCATCGGACGGTTATAAACCGGTAGAAGCTGCTTAGAAGTAACTTTAGTGCAAGGACGAAGTCTGGTCGCACTACCACCAGAAAGAATTATTCCTTTCATAAATTTAAATATTCAGCTAGCGCCTCGGAGAAATCTCGCAAAGGCGGCATTTTAGTATTAAGTAAAACCGAGAAGTTCGGTCGTCTGGCTGGACGAGGAAAATTCTCGCTCGAAACTGCTATCAGCTTAACACGAATCCCAGCAATTTCAAATAAGTGGCTGGCAGCCTCATACCAAGTAACTGGGTTGCTATTAGTAATATGGTAGATTCCAAAAGGATAGCTCTCTTCCAATAACTCCTTAGTCTTAACAGCTAGATCAACCGTATAAGTAAAGCAACTAAATTCGGCATCAACTGCCTTCAATTCTGGTCTTTCTTTAGACAGGTTTAGCATAATATCAAAGAAACTAGGCTTAGAGACTTCGCTTGGACCCTTCGGACCAAAAAGCTTTGAAGTCCTGATTAAATAGTATTTCAGACCTTGTGCACTTTTTGTGTGCAAAGCCCTCTCTCCCAACACTTTACTTCGGCCATAGTTGTTAATCGGATCAGTATTATCACTTTCGTAATATCCCCGTTCATTTTCCCCATTAAAAACGTAGTCGGTAGAATAATGGATTAAAATAGCATTAATCTCTAAGGCGGCGTCAGCTAAATTAGCTACGGCTTCCCCGTTCAATTTTCGGGCTAAAGCATTTTCCTCTTCAATTTCTTCACATTTATCAACCGCGTTATAAGCTGTAGCATTAATGATTACATCTGGCTTTAAAGCAGAAATCTTAGATAAAACCTCTTCTCTTTGAGTAATATCCAAATCTTCCCGGTCCCAAGCAATAGAATCATCTCCAAAAACCTTCACCAATTGGCTGCCGAGATTACCTCGAGCTCCCAATATCAATATTTTCATAATATTTTAAATTAATCTGATTTATTATTATCCTGATTATAACATCATAAAAATCCAAATACAACCTAAGTATCTTAATAAATTTGACAAAAATACCATAAAAATCCTATAATACAAATAGTTAGTCGGTATTCATTTATCGTTCTTTCCAAAATCCCTTCAGGGATAAAAAAATAATTACTGTACAATGAAAACAAATTCAGATGTTCCTTGTCGTCAAAGACAAAAAAATTGTTCCAAAAAAGCTAGCAAAAGATCAAAAGATCAAGCTTTACCTGTTGATGAATATATCCAGGACAATTATCAAGAAAGACTTACTCTCGGCTGGAGATTATTAAACGGCCAACAATTTGACGACTTGCTTGAATATCCATTTTAAACAAAAAAGCCATTCTCTCGGGAATGGCTTATTTTATTGCAAATATTACATTTTTCCTTTCAATTTCTGCCACCATTCTGGATTATCCTGATACCACTTAACAGTCATTTTCAAACCGGCAGCAAAGTCTACTTGGGGTTCCCAACCTAACTCCGCTTTAGCCTTAGAGAAATCAATCGCATAACGGAAATCATGCCCCGGACGATCAGTCACATATTCAATCGACTCTTCCCCCTTACCCATAATACTCAAAATATCATTGGTAATTTCCATGTTAGTCAATTCATTGTTTCCACCCAAGCAATAGGTTTCGCCAATTCTACCTTTTTTGATAATGAAATCAACACCACGATTATGGTCATCAACATAAATCCAATCACGGATATTCTTACCTTGACCATAAACTGGAACTTTTTTGCCTTCAATCAGGTTGGTTACAAATAACGGAATCAATTTCTCCGGAAACTGACGAGGTCCATAATTATTGGAACAATTGGAAATAGTGATAGGCAGACCATGAGTATGATAATAGGCTCGGACTAAATGATCAGATGAGGCTTTAGAAGCGCTGTAAGGAGAATGGGGATCATAAGAAGTCTGTTCGTTGAACTTTGGATCAGTTGGTTCTAGAGCGCCAAACACTTCGTCAGTGGAGATATGATGAAAACGGATATTGCCATTCAAACGAGCCGCCTCTAACAAAACACGAGTACCCTCAACATTAGTCCTAATGAAGTCAGCACTATTCTTGATTGATCTGTCGACATGGCTTTCAGCGGCAAAATGGATAATTAGTTCAATTCCCTTCACTAAGTCATTAACTAGGTCAAAATCACAGATATCACCTTCCACGAATTGATAACGGCCAGTTTCTTCCAAGCCCTTGAGATTATCTAAATTACCGGCATAAGTTAACTTATCCAGGTTAACAATAGAATCATCTGGATATAAACCCAGCCAATAATGGATAAAATTAGAACCGATAAAGCCGGCGCCGCCGGTAACTAGTATTTTCATAGTTTTTTTGGTAATTAATAGTTTTACATATAATAACACCCTAAAACTTATTTTTCAAACCCTATTTTACAAAAATCCCTGATTCTGGCCCCTCCCCTTGATTAAATTTTATTACTGTGATAATCTAAACCTATCAAAAAATAAGCGAATAATTAAAGCGACAGAACTCCTTTGAATGGTTTTTTTCGCTTTTTATAATGAATATGAAAAAAGACATCCACCCAAAATATAACAGCAAGATTACTGCTAGTTGTGCTTGTGGTAACAGTTTTGAAACCGGTTCTACCGATTCAGAAATTAAGACTGACCTTTGTTCTAAATGTCATCCTTTTTACACTGGCAAACAGAAGTTAGTTGACGCTGCTGGACGCGCTGAGAAGTTCAATGTTTTGGTAAGCAAACAAAAAGAAGCTGCTGAACTTAGAAAAGGCAAGAAAGTTAAAAGAGCTGCTCTTGCTACCAAGAAAGCTGCTAAAATCAAGGAATAACTAAGATTAATTGGCCTCTCTATAATTGTAGTTTTTATTTTTTAAACTATAGTTATCGGGAGGCCAATTTTTTATAACTCTATATATGTACGAAGACATCAAGCAAAAATTCAAAGATTTGGAAGCTAAATTATCCGATCCAGAAATGATGAATGATCGGGCTGAGTTAACTAAGATTTCCAAAGAACACTCTAACCTCAAACCTATCCATGAGTTGATTTTGGATTGGGAAAAGGTTAATAGCGACCTAGAAGGAAATCTCGAGATTATCAAAACTGAGACTGATCCAGAATTCAAAAAAATTGCTGAAGATGAAATCGACGGACTACAAAAGAAAGCGGCTACTATAGAAATAGCCATTAAAGAAGAACTACACCCAGCCAACCCTAACGACAAGAAAGACGCTATTATTGAAATTAGAGGCGGTACTGGCGGAGACGAATCAGCTCTCTTCACTGCTGATCTCTTCCGAATGTATTCCCGCTTCGCTGAAAAACATAATTTAAAAATAGACATATTGAACTCTAGCCCTATTGGTTTAGGTGGCTACAAAGAAGTTATCTTTGAAGTCAAAGGCAATAACGCCTATGGCTTATTCAAATACGAAGCCGGCACTCACCGTGTCCAAAGAGTACCTGAAACTGAGAAACAAGGCCGCATCCATACCTCCACTTCCACTGTCGTAGTTTTACCTAAAGCAGAAGAGGTTGATTTAGAAATCAAGATGAGTGATATTAGAGTCGATACCTTCTGTTCTTCCGGACCGGGTGGCCAGAGTGTTAACACCACCTATTCCGCCGTCAGACTATTACACGTTCCAACCGGCATGATTGTCAGTTGCCAAGACCAAAAATCACAACATCAAAACAAAGAAAAAGCTTTGCAAGTCTTACGCTCCCGTTTATTAGCTAAAGTTGAAGAGGACCGCCAAGCCAAAGAATCAGCCGAAAGAAAAATCCAAGTTGGTGGTGGCGAAAGAAGCGACAAGGTTAGAACTTACAACTTCCCTCAAGACAGAATTACTGATCATCGCATCGGAGAATCCTGGCACAATATTTCCACTATCCTAGAAGGTGATCTAGATGAAGTTGTAGACGCCTTAAGACAAAATTTAGAGAGATAATAAAAAGTCCCGATTTTGTCGGGACTTTCTTGTAAGTTGATATTTAATCTAAATATGACCAGCACTAAAATAACTAGCTGGTTGTTGGAAGTCAAAAAAAAGTTTCTTCAAGGATGAGTCCTTGATCAACAAATTTTTGAAAGAGGTCAAGGTCTTTTTATCACTGCAAATAACAGTGATATAAGCCAGGTTTCTAGAATCCGAACTTAAATCGGAAACTTGAGCATCGGGAAGATTGATCAAAAAGGCTCTGGATTTAAGAGTACCATGGTCTTTAATCACCTGCCTGATCTCACCTTCTATTTTCATAGATTCAGCCCTGAAACCATAGATATAAATCCTGACTTCGGGCAAAGTTTTTTTCATCAGCTTTCTTAGCATAAAAATAGTTTTAAAGATCTAATTAAAAATTACCCCTAAAATGACAATAAAGCAAGGCCTTAAATTAGGCATCAAAAAACTAAGCCAAAAACAGATAGACCGACCTTCTTTAGAGGCCGAACTGCTTTTAGCTAGCGTTCTAAAAAAAGACCGCGTCTTTTTATTAGCTCATAATGAGCAGGAGTTAACCATACTACAAAACATCAGATATCGGTATCTTATTTCTAAAAAAATAAATAATTGGCCCACCGCTTACTTAATTGGACATCAAGAATTTTTCGGATTAGATTTTATCGTTAACAAACACACTCTCATCCCCCGCCCCGAAACCGAACAGTTAGTAGAATCAGCCCTCAACCTCATCCCTAAAAATGGTCCAGTAGAAATAATTGAAACTGGTACTGGCTCAGGCTGTATTATTATTTCCGTGGCTAAGAATAATCCTAATCCAGAAACTAGATATCGAGCTATTGAGATATCTCAAGAGGCTTTCAAGACCGCTAAGTTGAATGCCAAACAAAATAATTTAGACCAAAAAATAGAATTCATTAATACTAGCCTACTTACTCCAATTATCAATCAAGAATTTTCCTGCCCGATAATCATCTTGGCTAACCTACCCTATCTCACCCCCAATCAATTCAAGACCTCTCCTTCCATCCAGAAAGAACCCCAGAGCGCTTTAATTTCCGGACTTGATGGTCTAGACCTTTATCGAGAAATGATCAGCCAGACAGCTACTATCAAGGCTCCAAGTATTACCTTGATATTGGAAATAGACCCAGAACAATCAACTGTCATCACCCAGTTAGCCAAAGATAATTGGCCAAACTCCGAGGTCGAGATATTGAAAGATTTCCGCGGAGATGACCGAATAGTTATTATCAGAATAAATTAATCAACAAAACAAAAACGAGAGCTATCAAGCTCTCGTTTTTTATATACGAAATAAATATTATTTCTTCTTTTCGTCTTTCTTTTCTTCCTTACCCTTAGCTGGAGCAGCGGCAGCAACTGGGGCAACGGCGGCAGCAACTGGAGCTACAACTTCTTCTACGGCTTGATCAATAACGGTAACGATATCGGTATCAAGGTCATTCAAGATGTGCATAGTTGCTGGTAATTTTAAATCACCAACTTTAATGGAATCATGAATTTCATTTAATACTGAAATATCGATATCCAAAGAACTGATCATGTCGCCTGGTAAACACTCAACTTCAATAGCATCCATGTTCTTAACCAACATACCACCAGCCTTAACAGCTTTGGATTCACCAATAAACTGCAATGGAATTTCAGTAGTAATCTTTTTATTCATATCAACCTGGTACAGGTCAACGTGACGGATAGTGCTCTTCAAAGGATGGAATTGTAAATCCTTCAATAAAACCTTAACTGATTTTTCACCATCAATTTCTAATTCTACTAAAGTAGATTCACCACCAGCTTTAACAGCTTTCTCTAAATCCACTCTTCTTAACTTTAGATTCTGATTAGCTAAACCTGGGCCGTATAAAACAGCTGGAATAATTTCTTTAGCTAACTTCTCCTTTAGTTCTCTAGCTTGCGCTATTAATTTGATTTCCATACGATTTTAAATCTTAGACTTAATGATAATATTTTGAATAATTCCTATCAGTATAAAACTGGCTACAATGGAGCTGCCACCATAACTGATAAAGGGTAACGCAATACCGACCACAGGCATGAGTCCGATATTCATACCAATATTAATAAACATTTCAATAAAAATCAAGCCCATAGACCCCAAAATGAAATAAATGGCAAAATCATCCTTACTTTTTCGGATAGCCGTCAGGCAAGAAAAGAAGAATAAGCCATAAAACACCAATAAAAGCACGATTCCCATGAATCCCAGCTCTTCGGCGATAACCGCGAAGATAAAGTCAGTATGAGACTCCGGCAAGAACTTCAATTGGGATTGTGAACCAAAACCAACTCCCCGACCGGTAACACCACCAGAACCGACAGCAATTATAGCTTGAGAAATATTATAGCCCTGATTAAGAGAATTATAGGTCGGATTCAAGAAAGTCAGGATTCTCTCCTTCTGATAATCCTTAAAAAAGAAGATCCAAGCACTGGTAAAAATAATAGCCGAGGCCAGGAAGATGACGATAAAATACTTCTTGTCAAAACCAGCCACGATTAACATGAAAACCCAGATAAAAGATAAAATCAAAGCGGAACCAAAATCTGGCTGGAGCAGAACTAAGGCCGCTAAGCCTAAAGTGCTTAAACCAGAGATAATAAAATACTTGAGCGGTCTAGTCTTGAAAGCGGCTGTAGAAAATAAGCGAGCTAAAAAGATTATCAAAATAATTTTAACGATTTCAACTGGCTGGATACCTAAACCCATAACACTAAACCAGCCCTTCGTACCCTTAATAGTATCACCATCAGAAGAACTGA
>JBAXIF010000025.1:0-10987 GCA_037138515.1 Candidatus Falkowiibacteriota bacterium | reverse complement strand
TGCGGAGAGGGGGAGATTCGAACTCCCGAGGCCTTGCGGCCCACCGCTTTTCGAGAGCGGCACTTTCAACCACTCAGACACCTCTCCAAACAAGAATAAATTACTTGAATTTATTCTTTAATTTTTTTATCTCATCTTCTTTCAAATAATCCCATTTACCTTCTGCTAAACTGCCAAGGGTGATACCGGAGATTTCAGTTCTGATTAAATCGGACACTTTCATTCCCACCGCTTCAAACATTCTTCTAATCTGTCTTTTCTTTCCTTGGGTCAAGGTCATTAAGAAACGGTTATAATCTAAATACTCAACATCTTTTGAAGTCACGATGCCATCACCTTCACCAATATCAACACCTTTATTAAATTTAGCGATAATGGAGTTAGCTTGAGTCTGGGATAGATTATCTCCATCTGGAGTCTTTACCAATACCTTATACACTTTCTTTGATTCATACTTAGGATGAGAAATCTGTTGAGACATCTCACCATCATTAGTCAGGATTAATAATCCACGGCTATTCTTATCAAGTCTTCCAACAATGAATAATCGAGTGGCTTCAACGCCGCTTAGAAGATCAAAGACATTCTTTTCTTCCTTGAAGTCTCTAGTAGTACAGACATAATCTCTTGGCTTGTTAACCTTAATGTAGACACTCTCCAATTTTCCGCCGATCTTATTCTTTCCCACCAAGACAACATCTTTGTCATTAACTCTCTGACCTAATTCAGCCGGCTTTCCATTCACTTTCACTTCGCCAGTACGAATCAGTTCTTCAGCTTGGCGCCGAGAACAATATCCGCTATCGGCAATATATTTTTGTAAGACAATGTCCATAATTATATGTGGCATCTTATCAGGGCTACCAGACAAGAATCACCAGCGCTTAATACGATTTTTTTTATTCTCTCTTCCCAAGATTCAGAAGAATTTCCCGAATGAGAAGCTTCACTATCGATCCATTCTAACTCTGGGGTCAATACTGCTTGTGGAACACTTTCAGCTTCAGGCAGATTAGTGAGAAAATCTCCCGGGGTGATAATATCATCAATTTCCCATTCATCTAATTTAGCTAAAGGATGTTCTTTCTCTCCATCTAAAAACTTAGCATCGAATCTGAGTAATGGTTTTTCTAATTCTTTAGAAACAGCCAAGATGAAGTTGGATTTGGCTGTGGCCAAATAGTCCATAACATTCTCAGTCTCATCTTCGTCATAACGAATGACAGCAGCTAATATATAATGCATAAATTTATTTTTTATTTTTATAATCAACCATATATATTCCTAAAAAAGCGAGTAGCAACCAGAAAAAAACTGATAGGTCGTTCTTGAAATATGGTACGTCCACTAAACCGTGGACTAAAATGGCAATCATTGCCGCTCCAAGCCCTAAAATAATAAAATTATTAACTCCTTTTTTCTTCTCTGATAAAAATAATTTTATCGAAGAATAGGTATATTTAAACATCACCCAAGCAAATAGCACCATTCCCAATAATCCTAATTCAGTCCAGAAGTTCAGGAAGATATTATGGGGATACATATAGATTTCAGTCGGTTGCCAGACTTGAGTACGATACTCAGCGCTAGTTCTTACCTTTTCTAACCAATTAGGGTCATCATTCTTTAAAAATATTCCTTCTTGATGAAACGGATTCACATTTTCTTGATAGCCAGAAAGTCCTGTACCCAAGATCCAAGTATTCTCATTTACCAACATCTTCTTAGTCTCAATCCATTGTTGGCGCCTAATCTGGCCTGACAAATCAGTTAGTGTAGCCTTATGTTTTACGTAGTCCAATAATTTAGGGGTGGAGACTAAAAGCATTAATCCGACAACCAGAGTTACTATAGTTACTTGGCGCATTTTCTTGTTAACCAGCAGGCCATAAAAAACTGCGGCAGCCGCAATACCAATTAAAGCTCCTTCTGATTGAGCGAATAGGATAGATAATAGTGACAAGACAATTGTTAAGGTAATGACTAAGATCTCTCTAATATTCTTCCGATCAAATTTAACCAACAACTTCTGATGTAAAAAAGCGCTTAAGATAACTACAATTGGAGCTAAATATAATCCGACAGCATTAGGAAATCCGAAAAAGGAAACTGAACGTCTAGTAGCTTCATTAGCCCAAAATTCATTAAAGATAAATTGGCCAGTAATTTTCTGATAGATTGCCATTAGGGAAACTGCTAAAGCGGAAACTACCATCGGCCAGATAATCTTATTAACAACATCTTTCTCTTTCCCCAAGATATTAATCACCAATATAAAGAAGATGATCGGTTCAAAGAAATAGGCCTTGAATATCCCTAAAGCGCTAGAGCTTAAAGAAGCGACAAATACCGCTCCATAAGAAACTAATAAGATGGCCATGATTTCCCATTTGAAAGGGTACGGTTTCCTGTTATTTTTCTCTTGCAAATATTTCTTGAAATTAAATCGATGGCCTTTTAACACACCAAAAATCCAAGAAGCAAATGATAGTATAATCATTAACTCCAACAAGGTGCAAGGAATTCCCGCTAAGCTAAACCTAATAAGATAAGAAGGCAAAGCGGCAATAATCAGCATCATAGCCCAAGTCGGCCTAATCTGAGCCAGGACAAGATAGAAGATAGCATAAACTAAAACTAGAATATTAAACATATGTTCTAATTATAACACCTTTAGACTATTAACGAAAAGACGAGGGAGTCCTCGTCTTTTCCTATCTGAAATTTAATTGAATCCTGTTAAGCACGTTCAACGTATTCGCCGGTATCAGTATTAATAATGATATTTTCACCTTCTTCAATGAAGACTGGAACATTAATCTTAGCACCGCTTTCCAGTTCAGCTACTTTAGTGACACTGCCAACAGAGTTTCCTTTGATAGCTGGTGGAGCACTGACTACCTTGAAAGTCATTTTAATCGGCAAGCTGATTGAAACTGGTTTTTCGTTGAAGTATAAAACATCAACATCAATACCTTCTTTTAAGAATTGCATTTTTTCACCAATCTCTTCAGCTGGAAAAGTGAATTGTTCATAACTCTCATTGTCCATGAAATTAGCGCCGCTAGAATCGCTATACATGAAGTTAGCTTTCTTGGTTTGAGTTTGAGCTTCCTCGGCCTTATCATTGCCTTGGAAGGTTCTCTCTAAAACATTACCGTTAACCAAGTTCTTCATTTTAACCTTTAAAACGGCACCACCGCGGCCCATTTTATGATGATCGGTTTTAATTACTACAAAAGGTTCGTTGTTAACACTTAAAACCTTACCTAGTTTTATTTCGTTCATGCTCAACATAAGCGTAAAAGTTAATTTTATTTGTGAGTGAAAGCTAATAAAGCCATCTTACGTGAACGTTTGATAGCAACGGTCAACTTTCTCTGGTGCCAAGCACAAGTTCCGGTTCGACCAGCAGCAATAATCTTCTGATAGAAGTTAATAAAACGACGTAAAGACTTAGTGTCCTTATAATCAGGTTCGATGTTGTTAACGCAAAAATAGCACTCTTTAGCTTTTTTGGTTATGTTGTTATTTTGATTGTTGTTCATAGATTTAATTAAATTTCCAGATATATATTATATATTTATATTATAAATTAAAAAGGAATATTTTCAATTTTGATTTCTTCATCAGAAGAAACATCACCTTCAGCCATTACAGCATCTTCGAAACTATCTGGTTGAGCTGGAGTAGGTCCGCCTTCACCTGGACGATTTAGAATTTGCATAGTATCAGCTACGACTTCAGTGCGATATTTTTTGGCACCATCTTGACCAACCCAATCGCGAGTCTGTAAGCGTCCTTCAAGATAAACCTTAGATCCTTTGTGTAAATATTGACCACAAATATCAGCCAGTTTTCTCCAAGCGACAACATTGTGAAATTCAGCTTTAGACTGTTTCTGACCTGATTGATCAGTCCAGTTCATATTAGTAGCAACAGAGAATGAGGCTACGTTCTGACCGGATGGAGTAGTGCGAACTTCTGGGTCCTTGGTTAAGTTACCAATTAACATTACTTTATTTAAACTCATATTTTTAGAATAAGGAAAAATTCCTTGTTTTTAATTATAACAAGTCATCGGCATTCAAGATGCCTTCTAATTTTTCATCTAAGCTTTCGATATCAGCCTTAGCTTTACCGGACTTAGTTGTTTTAGTCTTTGTTTCTTTTTCTTCTACTTTTTCTTCTTGGCTTTTCTTTTCCTTTTCTTTGTCAGCTTGTTTCTTATCAATCTTAGCTTTGATCTTTTCTTCTTTCTTCAATTGTTCATCGCTCTTTAATTTCTTAGCGACAACGATAAAGCGTAAGATCTCATGATCCAATCTCAACTTTTCATCTAATTTAGCCAATTCTTTCCCTTCTAGATCAAATTCAAACAATTGGTAATAACCGTAAGCTTCATGCTTGATAGGATAAACTAACTTCTTTTTACCCCAATATTCATTAAGAGTAATTTTACCTTCACTCTCAGTGATTAACTTTTCAACTTTGGTAATACAAGTTTTTGCTTCATCTTCAGTGAAGCGGTTAGACACAACGAACAGGATTTCATAGTGTGATGCTCCTGATGGTTTGGTTTTTGACATAGTAATTATAACAAGTTAGTTTTCAAGCGGCCTTAAAGTGCCGTTAAATTTTTCCTTGATTGTTAATAAAAAATTATATAAAATAAAACCTCGGTATCAAAATAGCGAGGCTGTCTTGAATACCTTTAATCTCAACTCTCTCGTTGAAATTATCTTGGATAAATCCAAGATGTGGGAAAGGTTCTAGTTGTCTAATTAATCTACCAGATACCTATAAAAAAATCAAGCCCTGAGAAATTAGCCATTTTTTTCTTTTTACCTTATAATAATAAACATATGAAATACTTTTTTGCCCTAGGGAATCATCCCTCACTATCAGCCGCTGAAATTTTAGCCTTTTTTCCAGATTGTACTGGAAAAATGAGCCAAAATAACATTTTTGTCTTAGAATCAGACGATAAGATTAATGCCCAAAAGACCATTAAGGCTCTTGGTGGCACTATTAAGATCGGCGAAGTTCTATTTAATGCCAAAAACAATGAAATTCCTAAAGCTTGTTTAGATTTAGCTTTAGAAAGTGCTCCTAATTTTTCCGGAAAGTTCCATTTTGGCTTCTCTAACTACGCCAATGCCCCAATTGATACCAGAAAGTTGGGTATGACTATTAAAACCGTCCTCAAAGAAAACGGCCATTCTTGCCGTTGGGTAATGGGAAAAGAGCAGGTTCTTTCCAGTGTTATCGTTGAACAGAACTATTTATTGGATAAAGGCATGGAAATCGTCTTTTTAAGAGACAATGAAGGCCGAATGATGGTTGGTCAGACTTTAGCCGTTCAACCTTTTAAAGAATTGTCCTTTAGAGACTTCGGTCGCCCGACTAGAGATGATGAATCCGGCATGTTGCCACCAAAATTAGCTCAGATCATGATCAATTTGTCCCAAAATGGCCAAAAAGACGTGATATTGGACCCATTCTGTGGGTCTGGTACTATTCTTTCCGAGTCACTATTAATGGGCTACAAATCAGTCATCGGAACCGACATTTCCCCCAAAGCCATTGCCGATACTAATGAAAACGTCGAATGGATCAAAGATAAATTCAATATTACTGATGTTAAGGTGGATACCAAGGTAATTTCTGCCACTGAAATAGATAAATACATCAAACCAAAATCAATTGCCGCTATCGTAACTGAGCCATATTTAGGTCCCCAGCGTGGACATCATGAAGTTAGAAAGACTATTACTGAACTAGAAGACCTTTATAGTAAAGCCTTAAAGTCTTTTACCAAAATTATTAAACCCCACTCTCGCGTAGTTATGGTTTGGCCAGTATTTTTAACGGTTGAACAAGGCAAAAAGAAGTTTATCTATATGAACCCTAAATATCCTGATTGGAATATAGTAGAAGATGGTAACACTCAAAGAAAAACTTGGCTTTATGGCCGAGAAGGACAGAAGGTCTGGAGAGAAATAGTAGTATTAAAACTGAAATAAACAAAAAAGAGCCTAGAAATAGGCTCTTTTTATATATCTAAAACAATAATTAAATAATTCCCACTCTCTCTTTAACCTTCTTTATGGTTTCTTGAGCCAGAACTTTGGCACAAGTAGCGCCACTATCAAGCACTTTTTGGACATCTTCATCGCTAATACTGTTAAATTTCTCCTGGAATTCAGTTAAAAATTTAACCACTATATCAGCCAAGCCTTTTTTGAAGTCGCCATAACCCTTGCCAGCATAAAGATTCTTAATATCCTTATAACTATCACCAGTCAAAAGGTGATGAATAGTCATCAAATTAGATAAAGCTGGTTTTTCATTTAAATCATACTTGATTTCAAACCCGGAATCGGTCACCGCTCTCATAATCTTCTTTCGAGCTACTTCAGGCTCATCATTTAGATAAATACAGCCAGCATCACCGTCAGAGCTCTTACTCATCTTATTTTCTGGGTTGTTTAAGCTCATAATTCTAGCGCCCTGTTTGCGGATAAGAGCTTCGGGTAACTTGAAAGTTGGGGCATAATCATGGTTAAATCTCTTAGCTAAATCACGACAAAGCTCCACATGTTGGATCTGGTCATCTCCAACTGGAACGACATCAGTGTTATATAATAGTATATCAGCAGCCATCAGCACTGGATAATCAAAAAGGCCGACTGAAACATTTTCTCCGCCATTTTTAGACTTATCCTTATATTGAGTCATTAAATTAAGGTCGGACATGCGGGTGCTGGTACAATTTAAGATCCAAGCTAATTCAGTGTGTTCATAAACATCGGATTGCAAAAAAATGCTTGATTTTTGCGGATCAATTCCACTAGCCATATAAATCTTAACAATATCCCTAGTTCTTTTTTTAAGGATTTCTGGGTCTTGATAAACAGTAATAGCATGATAATTAACCACACAGAATAAACATTCATATTTTTCCTGTAATCCAACCCACTGGGAAATCGCTCCTAAGTAGTTACCTAAGTGGATATCGCCGCTAGGCTTGATTCCGGAAAATATAATTTTTTTATCATTCATAATATTAGTAAATTTGTTTTTATTGCCTTTTTATTGTAATATACTTATAGTAAAAAGACAAATTAGCGCGGGCTGTAGTATAGTGGCCGTACGCGTGCATGGGGTGCATGTAGCCCCGGTCCGATTCCGGGCAGCCCGACAAAAATATATTATATGGCTTTCAAAAAATCCGAAATTCGCAAATCATTCATATTTAATAAGTACGTCATTATTACTCCAGGAAGAGCAATTAGGCCTACTGACATCAAGGAGTCTTCTAAGAGCCAGCCTAATCCAGACTGCCCTTTTTGCGTTCAGAATATTGATAAAAAAAATGTTCTTGATAAGGTAAAAACCAAAAATAATCAAATCACCTGCCTTAAAAATATTTTTCCAGCCGTTTCTCTAGAAAATAAAAAGGCTTATGGCACTCAAGAGGTAATTATTGAAAGTCAGGGCCACGAACAAAGCTTGGCTGATTTTTCTCTAGAACACATTGAAAAATTACTGGACATGTACGCTAAAAGGACTAAGGCTATTTCTAAAAACAAAAAAATAGACTATATTCTTTGCTTTAAAAATCAAGGATCAAAAGCGGGTGCTTCCTTAGCCCACGCTCACTCTCAAATCTTTGCTACCGAAATTGTACCAGAAGATCTGCGGGAAGAAATGATTTTAGCCCAAAGACACAAAATAAAACACAATACCTGCGCTTATTGTGATATTATTAAAATGGAAATAAACACTAAAAGAAAAATATACTCTGATAAATATGCTGTAGCCTTTACACCTTATGCCAGCCAATTTCACTTTGAGGCCTGGATCATAACCAAGAGACACGTAGATAATATTGCTGACTTAAATCAAGGTGAAAAAAAATCTATTGCTAAGATTCTCAAACTTCTAGCTGTAAAGATGAAAAAATTAAATCTATCTTTCAATTATTTCTTACACAATGTAATTTCCGACAAGCATCAACATTTCTACATTAAAATTCAACCCCGAGACAGCGTTTGGGCTGGAGTTGAGCTTGGATCTGGATTAGTAATTAATTCTGTTTCCCCAGAAGACGCCGCTAAATATTATAAAAGCAAATAATAATTAATAATATGCCAATCAAACACATCAAAAATTCATCGTGGCAACCAACAAATAATAATAGAGGACCAATCACCCGAAGAATAATTATCAACAAAAAAAATCACAGCTCTCGTCCGCAATCTAAGGATAATAGTTTTTTTAGCAGATTCTTTAAAAATAATAAGATTATTAAGGCTTTAATTATTTTGGCTGTTTTAGGAATTTTATCACTTTCTATTTTAATCTTTTTTATCTCTCGCGACCTACCAAATCCTAATCAATTAATCGAGCGAGAAGTGGCTCAAAGCACCAAAATTTATGATCGCACCGGAGAAAATATTCTTTATGAAATCCATGGTGATCAAAAAAGAACTCTAGTCTCTTTAAACGAAATTCCTAATAATGTTAAGAATGCCACTATTGCTATTGAAGATAAAAATTTCTACAAACATGGAGGAATTAGTGTTTGGGCTATGGTTAGAACTATGATTACTAATGTCATTTACAGAAAAAGCGCTGGTGGATCAACCCTAACTCAGCAGTTTGTTAAGAATGCTATTTTAAGTAATGAAAAAACTATTACCAGAAAACTTAAGGAAATTATTTTAGCCCAAAAAATTGAAAAGAAATTCAGTAAAGATGAAATTTTACAAATGTACCTAAATGAAATCCCTTACGGTTCCAATGCTTATGGAGTTGAAACTGCATCTCGAAAATATTTTGGCAAGTCAGTTAAGGATATTAATTTATCTGAAGCTGCTATCTTAGCCGCTCTACCACAATCACCTAGTCGCTACTCTCCTTGGGGCACCCACAAAGATCTTCTAGTTTCTCGTCAGCAATATATTTTAGACTTAATGCAAGAGCAGGGATATATTAGCGAACAAGAAAGAGATGATGCTAAAAAAGCTGAATTAAAATTTGCTGCTCCAGAGACTAATATTACCGCTCCTCACTTTGTTATGTATATTAAAGAAATCTTAGCGGAAAAATATGGCGAGAAAACCGTAGAACAAGATGGATTAAAAATCTACACCACCCTTGATTTATACAAACAAAAAATTGCTGAAGAAGTAGTTAAAACTAAGAGTGAAAATTATCCAACTAAATATAATGCTAATAACGCCGCCCTAGTTTCCGTTGACCCTAAAACCGGACAGGTCTTAGCTATGGTTGGTTCTCGCGATTATTTTAATGAGGACATTGATGGCCAAGTTAATATCACCACTAGCTTGCGCCAACCAGGATCATCTATTAAACCACTGGTTTATGCCACTCTATTTAATAAGGGTTATACTCCTAACACTATTTTATACGACGTAGTCACTAACTTTGCTGCCGGGGGAAAAGCCTATGAACCACGTAATTATAACAACAAAGAATATGGCCCAGTTTCAGTCCGACAAGCATTAGCTGGATCATTAAATGTCCCAGCGGTTAAGGCAATTTATTTAGCTGGCATTAAAAATGTTATAACTCTAGCTCAGGATATGGGTTATACCACATTAACCGACCCAGATCGTTATGGTTTGTCACTAGTGCTTGGTGGTGGCGAGGTAAAAATGGTAGAACATGTTAATGCTTTCAGCGCCTTTGCTCGAGAAGGAGAAATGAATCCAGTCAGCGTTATTTTAAAGATAGAAGATAAAGATGGTAAGGTTTTAGAAGAATACAAAGAAAAGAAAAAAACTGTCTTAAGTTCACAGGTGGCCCGAGAAATAACCAGTATCTTAAGTGATAATGCTGCCAGAACTTTCATCTTTGGTGCTAAAAATTATTTAATTCTAGGTGATCGTCCAGTAGCCGCTAAAACTGGAACTACCAATGACTACAAAGATGCTTGGACTATTGGCTACACCCCATCCTTGATTACTGGCGTTTGGGTAGGAAATAATGACAGCTCAGAAATGAATACCGGCGCTGATGGAAGTGTTGTCGCGGCTCCAATCTGGAATGAATACATGAAACAAGTTTTGACTGGAACTCCGGTTGAACAATTTAGAGCTATGGATGATGTTAAAACCGGCAAGGGAATTATTGATGGTGACACTAATATTGGCCGGAAGATAAAAATCAATAAAGAAACTGGATTATTAGCAACCTCTAGCACTCCGCCAGAGTTAATTGAAGAAAAAACTTTCAGTGAACCACACTGCATTCTGTATTATGTTAACAAAGAAGATCCGCTAGGCCCAGTTCCAAGTAATCCAGCCTCAGACCCTCAATTCAATTTATGGGAATCAAGAGTAACAGAATGGGCTAAAAAGAATGGATTGTATTCCACCTCAACTAACGTTAATATTACCAGTCCTCAAAATAATCCCGTCTTTGATATTACCAGTCCAGCAGACAAAGAAATTATTACCAATGATAATTTCAGTGCCAGTATTAATATTGTCAGTATTGCTGATAATGCCAATGTTGAATATTATATTAATAATAATCTATTAGAGAAGACGACTTCATATCCATTTACTCTTAATAAAAAGTTAGATTTCTTAAATAATGGTTATCATAATTTAAAGGTTCGTGTCTGTGACAGCTTCTATAACTGCACAGAAAAATCAATCGAGTTTAATTTATTATTAAACAATAATTATCAGAATCCACCATCACTTAATCTCACCTCTCCTGCTAGTGGCTTAACTGTTAATAGTACCGATTTTCCGATAAACATAAAACTCAATACCCCTAACCCAACTAAGATTGCTAGAATTGAACTTTTTTATCTAAATGATAATGATGAAAAAAAGGCCATCAGAGTGCTTGAGAACATTAACAGCAAAGACATATCAACTAACTGGGACAACACCCCAGGAACGGGCGATTACAGGGTCTACGCTGAATTCTATGATTGGAGTGG
>JBAXIF010000024.1:0-11253 GCA_037138515.1 Candidatus Falkowiibacteriota bacterium | reverse complement strand
TCCCCCGACCTCAAGCGCCGTCTTTTTAATTGTTTGCCACTGGGTATCAGTTATACTACCCTACCCAATTTCTATGAAAAGATTACCGGCCGAGTTCCATTAGAAATAATCGGACAGTCTTGGTTCTTAGAAAATTTAGACTTGGCCGACAAAAAGATATTTGAATTCATCAAGAGAAGTTTTGATCTTTTACTAGCTATAATCCTTTTAATAGTCTCGGGTATTTTCTGGCCATTTATCGTCTTGGCGATAAAATTCAGCAGTCCTGGTCCAGTCTTCTTTTCCCAATATCGTATGGGCAAGAATAACATTCCTTTCAAGATGTATAAGTTCCGCACCATGAGAACTGATAATAATAATTATGCTTTGACTGTGGAGAATGATAAGCGCATCACTGGAGTCGGTAAAGTCATGAGGAAGACTCGCTTGGATGAGATCCCTCAACTAATCAATATCATTAAAGGAGAGATGAGTTTCATTGGTCCTCGTCCTGAGAGACCAGAATTCATTGCTGAACTAAAAGAAAATATTCCTTTCTTTGATATCCGCACTTTAGTAAAACCAGGCATCAGTGGTTGGGATCAGATTTCCGGCGAATATCATTCTGCTTCAATCGCCGACACCGTCAAGAAATTACAACACGACTTATTCTACATCAAGAATCGTTCCCTGTTTCTAGATATCACTATCATATTAAAAACTATAAAAACTATTGTCGCCCACGAAGGGAGATAAAAACCATATGAAAAAAGCATTGATTACCGGAATCACCGGACAGGACGGGTCATACTTAGCTGAGTTGTTACTCGAAAAAGGCTATGAGGTTCATGGCATTATCAGACGTTCATCATCATTCAATACTGGTCGGATAAATCATATTTATCAAGATCCCCATGAAAAAGAAGCTAAATTAATTCTACATTTCGGCGATATCACTGATTCCAGTAACATTTCCCGCCTCTTAGAAAAAATCCAACCAGATGAAATCTATAATCTAGCTGCCCAAAGTCATGTTAAAGTTAGCTTTCAAATTCCAGAATACACCGCTGAAACCGCTGCTTTAGGAGCACTTCGCATCTTAGATGCTATCAAAGAAAACAATCTCAAAACAAGATTCTATCAAGCCTCATCATCAGAGATGTTCGGCAAGATTCAAGAGACCCCTCAAACCGAGAACACTCCATTTTACCCTCGTTCTCCTTACGGCGTTGCTAAACTATATGCTCATTGGATCACTAAAAACTATCGTGAAAGCTATGATCTTTTTGCTGTCTCAGGAATATTATTCAACCATGAATCTCCTCGTCGTGGTTCAACTTTCGTAACTAAAAAAATCACCGAAGCTTTAGTCAAAATCAAAGAAGGCAAACAAGAAACTCTGCACTTAGGAAACCTAGAAGCACGACGTGACTGGGGTTATGCCAAAGACTATGTCGAAGGCATGTGGCTCATGCTCCAACAAGAAACTCCCGATGATTATGTCCTAGCTACCGGAGAAACTCATAGCGTGAGAGAGTTTGTTGAAGTCGCCGCTAAATTACTTGGCATGAATATTGTTTGGGAAGGAACCGGATTATATGAAAAAGGCATCGACAAAAATACCGGCAAGACTATCATTGAAATCGATCCAAAATATTTCCGTCCAGCTGAAGTCGAATTACTTTTAGGCGACGCTACTAAAGCTAAAGAAAAATTAGGTTGGGAACCTAGAGTTAAATTTGAAGAATTAGTAAAGATAATGATAGACGCTGAGTTAAAAGAAAAAACCTCTTATTAATAAGAGGTTTTTGTTCTTTGTTTTTAAAAAATTATTTCCAAGAAATGGCGCCGAGCTTTAATAAAGCTAACATAGCACAATTAACAGCACTAACTTCACGGAAAAGGCCAGATTCCAATACAGCCCGAAATTCATCTAAAGGAACTTCTAAAGTTTCCATAATCTCGTTACGGTTTGGTTGGCGAGCGTCGCTAATTTTTTTCAGATCAGTAGCCAGATACATATGGGCTAACAGTCCATGATCATCCGGACCAGCACCACGATACTTCCCTGTTTCAATTACTGAATTTCCTAAATATTCCCATTTACCTTCTCCGTAACCGGTTTCTTTAAGATAGATGTCCTGTGACTTTTCGGTAATTTCAGCCTGAGAAGCTCCGGGGGCTAATTTTCCAATTCCTCCTGGAGGTAATTCCCAAGAAGCACAGTTTACTCCTGGCTTCCACTGAACTAAGGTTAATACCTTTTGGTTATCGGTGACTCCGAATACTACCACCCAACCAAAAGAGCGGATAAGCGAATAATATTCCTCATCCCCATTACCGGTTCGAAGAGTATATTTCAACTCTTGCCCAAAGAAAGGAATTTTTGCACCAAGTTCATAGCCGCCGACCAAAGGCCAGCCCTTAAACCTTTCCTGACCGGAAATTTCCTGAAATTTTCTGATAATGCTCATGGTGAGTTAAGTTTTAGTTAAAGAACGAGTTAATTTTAATTAAAGATATTATAACATAAATTTATAAAAAAGTCAATAATATACAAAAAATATGATGCAAATAGGTAGTAAAATCACTGTTTTCGGCGGTAGCGGTCTAGTTGGAAGCTCACTCGTCAGACAACTAAACAAAAAGGTCTATGCCAACGTCTCAGCCCCTAACAGTAAGGACGTTAATCTATTAGACAAAGCTCAAGTGGAAGAATACTTCAAGAGAGTCCAGCCGGACTTTGTCTTTATGGTTGCCGGACTGGTTGGTGGTATTTATGGTAATATGACCAGACCAGCCGACTTTCTCTACAAGAACTCCATTATGATCTTGAACATTTTAGAAGCCATCAAGGATTTCAGCCCTAAGACCAAAATCCTATACACTGGTTCTACCTGTATCTATCCAAAAGAAAACCCTCAACCGATTAATGAAGATCGGTTTATGGCTGGAAAACTGGAAGAAACTAACAAGGGTTATGCTGTCGCTAAAGGCTTGGGTGTAGTCGCTTGTGAATTATATCGCAAACAATACAACATCAATGCTATCGCCGTCATGCCAACTAATATGTATGGCCCGAATGACACTTACGACCTGCAGAATGGCCACATGATCCCTTCCCTGATCCAGAAATTCGTCAACGCCAAGAAAGATGGTACTCCACTAGTCTTCTGGGGTACTGGAGCACCACGACGAGAAGCCTTATTCGTTGATGACACCGCTGATGTTTGCATCTTCTTGATGAATAATTATAACGAACCGGAGATCGTCAATATCGGTACCGGTTTCGATTATTCCATCAAAGAATTTATCACTATCTTAGAAGAAGTAATGGGCTACAAAGCGGAAATTACTTGGGATACTAGCAAGCCAGATGGTACCATGGAAAAACGAACTGACATTACTAAACTCAAAAGCATTATGCCAGAATTTTCTCCCCGCTCTTTCGCTGAAGGAGTGAAGGAAACTTTGAAAGCTGATTTCGGTTGGGAATTTAAGGATTAATATTCTGTTTTAATCTAATCTTGACGCCATTATTTTTCATGCTATAATAATATCAGGTCAGAGTAGTAAAGGGAGATGTTAAAAATTTGTTTAACTATCGCTAATACCTTTACCAGGACTTAGACCAATCAAAAAGACTCTGCTTATACAGGGTCTTTTTGATTTTTACTATAATTATTAGGGTGCCAATACCAAACATTAAATTTTGGAGAGTATTGTTCAACAAATTTCTTAGAATATCGACACCAAGTTTCAGGCAATAAATCCTTAACATTCAAATTTTTTATTAAATGCTTTCTGACGTTATTCTTATAATCTTTATTAGTTGGCTTTAAATTGTTTAAAATTGAACCAATCAAAATATCATTAATCTGATTAACATGATAATTTTCTAGATGGGATTTAATTTCAATAATATCTTTTAAAGTTGGACGATAATTATCATCACAATATCGTCCATCGGTATTACAAAAATCTTCTTTCATTATTTCCATAAATCTATCACCATTGCAACGAGTCAGCTCATCAGTCAATAAAACTCCATTATAGATATTTTCCGTATTGTGAGACAAAAGAAGCTCTGTAAATTTTTTATAAGCTCTAGCCATCTTAATTTTACTATCTTCACTTTTTCGGCCAAATAAATCCAAGTCCATCATATCCTGATCAATGACTATGGCCCGAAAATAGCTAGTGCTTTTCATAAAAATATCGATTGCCTGACAACAAAGCTCCTGTCGTTTTTTAGTATTACAATTATTGTATTTGATCTCTAAAACCTGGCCATCCCGTCCAATAGCGCAAGAACTTCTTTTAGCTAATAACCACTCTCGATGCAAAAACATCGGATGAGGATTAAATAAAGCGCCAAGTATCAAGTACCGGTGCTCAGTATCATACGATTCATCAAAATAAATTACCATAATTAATACAAAATGAATTTAATCGAATTATTTTAACAGATTTTTACGCCAATATCAAGGCTAATATTAGATAAAATATTTATAAAGAAAAGATAAAATTATCAATTACCATAAAAATAAAAACAGTTCGAAATTTCGAACTGTTTTTAATAATATAAGAAATTATTTTTTAAGCGATTTAAAAACTTCCTTTAAAAAATCATCAACATAAGGATGTAATTTAGGGATCAATCCTTTTTTATAATCTTTTAAAGTTATAATTGTAGGATTATTATGCAATCCGTCCAATTTAACCTTACCTTGGCCATCGGCGAAATAAACTAAATTCATAGTATCAGTTCCCTTGCCATGTCCGAATGGATCAGTTTTAAATAACGTTCTAGCGACTCCTAAAAATTTTATATTATCAATCTTTAAACCGCATTCATTCTTAACTTTACTCTTTAATGACTCTATAGCATCAGAACCTCTTTCAATTCGACCACCAATAGGCCAAAGAATATTTTTGGCTGGATAATTATCCCTATTAACCAACAATATACCATCCTGATATTTTATAAAGACATCATGACAACAAATTACTAAACCTTGATGAGCGGTAATATAATCTTCAAGATCCATCTTAGGGGCTTTTAAAGACTTTCTGTTTATTTTTTTATTATCTTCTAAGAGATATTCTTTCATAATTAATTTTATCTTAATTAATACCAGAATATTTTAACACAACAATCAATTATTATAAATAGCCAATTATTGACAATAATCATATAAAGTGATATAAATAGACCGTCGTAATTCAGCGACAAACAAAAAAATGGAGAACAAAAACCATGTTAGTTTTTACCGAAGCAGATAGTCATGAAGATGACAGACGCAAATTAACCGCTTTTAGACCAACACCAGACTTTCCCAAAGCAACCGAGGCTAAAGTGATTAATGTTAAAAGTGATGGAGTAATCCTAGGTAAACACTCGCATAACCACGTTGAAGGATTTCTTTTAGCCTCCGGTTCTTGTTTGATAAAAACTTGGACGGAAACCAAATGGCTTCAAGAACAGGAACTTTCCGCTCCTACAATGTTCATTTTTGAACCAGGAGAAGAACATTTACTAACTTGTTCCAAGGGAACAATCCTCGTCGGTTATATGCCTGTTACCTTTGAAGACGAAAACAACACTCCAGCTACACACGTTTAAACTTATCAAAAACAAAAACCTCATTCTAAAAAAGAATGGGGTTTTTTATTTCAAACTGTATTTTTATTTTATCTTCAATAAAGCTTCTTTCAAATCAGCATCAAACTTGTCTTTGGAAAATTTAGATTCAGCTCTTCTCTTAGCCCCCTCACTTAATTTCAAGCGTAGCTCATCATTTTCCCAAAGTAATTTAACGGCCGAAGATAATTCTTTTGGACTATTAACAGAAACGGTTAGCCCACTCTCTTGATCCAGGCTAACTTCAGGCACTCCAGTCGGGAGGTTAGTATTAATAACTGGTTTACCACAAGCCATAGCTTCAATTTGGACTAAACCAAAGGCCTCACTACGAGCACTGGAAGGAAACACCAAGAACTCACAAGCTTGGTAATATGGAATCAGATTATCTACATGATTAGAAATAATAATTACTCTGTCTTCTAGGTGATTATCAGCTATTATCTGTCTCATCTCAGTCTCCAATGGTCCTCGTCCAATTATGAGTAATTTGCCCGGAGCGGTCTCCATAGCTTCAAGCAGGTCTAAATACCCCTTATAGTATACTAAACGCCCTACAGCAAGCATAAAACGGCCATATTGGGCATGTAGATCGGCTACCTCTGAGCGATAGTCAGCAGAATAATCGCTCAAATTAACACCAAAAGGAATAACACAACACTTGCCTAAAAATTTCTTTAATAATGGTGATTCTTCGGCTAAGCGACGACTAGCCACAAAAATAGTCTTAGTGGCCTTCAAATCTAAATACAAAAAAGGATAGACCAGCCAATAAAATAATTTCTGGCGGACGATATCACTGTGATACCAGATAGCTATTGGTTTTCTTTTTTTAGAAAACAAGAATCTAGCTAAAGATGCTAACGGGAAAGGATGATGGATTAACAACAAATCATAATCGTTAATCTTTTTCTGAAACAACTTAAAAAAATCAAAAGAGATTGGTAAACTGAATAGTCTACCAAAACTAGCAGCGCGATAAACTTTAACTCCATTCATTTCTTCTACCACCCTCTTCCCTTTTTCTTGGCAAACCAAAACATCCGATTGCCAATCTTGATCAGAGGCTAAGTTCTCGGCAATATCTCTAACAGTATTTTCCATCCCACCGAGATGTGGTAAATATAATTTATTAGTTTGAAGTATTTTCATATTAACTTAAGATATTTTTAATAACAGAATTAATCTTAATAGCATTATCTTTTAAATCATATTTAAGCTCAGCTTCCTTTCGGCAATTTAACTTCATGGCAATGATTTTTTTATAATCTAAATTAAAAAATTTATTTAACTTTTTTTCTAAATCCTTTTCATCACCAGCCCGGAATAAGTAGCCAACATAATCATCCTGCACTATCTCCGTAGTTCCACCTAAATCAGAAACTATCACAGGAACCCCACAAGCCATCGCCTCAAGCACTACCATCGGACAAGCTTCAAAGCCAGTGGCCGGTAAAACTAAAAGGCTCATATCTGGCAAAAGTTTATCAACATCACTTCGTCTTCCTAAAAATTCTATCTTTTTTTCCAAATTCAACTCTTTTACTAATTCTTTTAAGCTTGTTTCATATAACTCCATCCCCGCTCGAGCTGAGCCGACAATCTTTAACTTATAATCAACATTATTAAAAGAAGCTAAGGCTCTGATTAAAACATCTTGGCCCTTAGTTGGCATCAAGTCACCAACAACCATGATATTATTAGATTTAGATTCTTTTCCTGGCTTAAATTTATCTAAATCAACACCATTATATAGAACTATAGTCTTATTCTTTAGTTGAGGAAATTGGTTGGAAACAGAATTTGAAACGGCAATCATCTTTTTCAATGAAGAAAATTTGGTTAGGATATTCAAAAGAGCTTTAGTCTTACCATCACTAATCAAGCTATGATTATGCCAAACCACTGGCTTCTTGAAAATCAATCCACCCAATAATCCTCCTGGCAAAACCCTAGTACTATTAATATAAATCAGGTCATTCTTCTTGACCAACAAAAAAGATTTAATCAGGCCCAACGGAAATAATAATAAATATTTAAGAATATCAAAAATATTTTTCTTTCCAGCGTTATAAGTACCGGTATTAATAAATTTTACAGAAACACCCATCTCATCTAGCGCCTTAGAAAAAGTTCCCGGAGATGGAGCAATAACAGTAACGATAAAGTCATCTTTCAGATAAGGCAAAATATTCAATAAGACTCTTTGTCCTCCGGCAATATGAGATAATGATTCCCAGATTAATATCTTTTTTCTATTATCTGTATAGTTTTTTTTATTTTTATTTTTCAAACGGAAAATATATTTTCTAAATGACAATAATTTACCATAACCATAAATCACTAATTTTAAATTATTATGGACCAAAGCAAAAATATAACCAGGATAATCATATCGATATTTTTTTATCAATCTGATATTCTTTTTCAACTGACCAATAACATTCTGCCGACTAACAGAAGAACCAATATCACGATAACGCAAAGCAACAATCGGCAAATTATAAAACTCACCAATTTTTCCTAAACGTAACCATAGATCATAATCTTCAATATGTTTGCTGTCAGCGTCTTCATTATAAAAACCAACTTTATCCAAAGCTGAAACTCTCATCATAATAGAAGAATGAAAAAATTGATTAGCCTTCAACATTTTTTGCCTAATTTCTTTATCAGTTCTCGGCAAAGAAACCTGGTAGATTTCCTCGCCACTCTCATTAATCACAGAAGCTCCGGTACCTATTAAGACACAGGACTTATTATTATCTAAAAAATCCACCTGCTCTTTTAGTTTGTCGACACCAATCCATTCGTCATCAGCATCAATCCGGGCGATATATTCCGACCTAGACAGCTTCAATCCTTTGTTTAAAGTTAATTGCAACCCTAAATTTATCTCATTTTCTACTATCTTAATGCGGTCATCCTTAAAACCTTTAACTATTTCCAAGCTATTATCAGTTGAACCGTCATTAATAATAACGAGCTCAAAATCAGCAAAAGACTGATTCAAAACACTCTTAACAGCCCCGGCTACATAAGCAGCGGCATTATAAACAGGCAGGATAATTGAAACTCGAGGAGTTTTCATAATTATTTAAATTTTTGTCCAAGATTCTGGGACAACATCGGTAGTATTAATACTCTTATCAGCAAACCACTCTGCTGGAGCGATAACCATCTTACTTGGATTATTATTAAGCCAGGCTCCCCACCAAGAAAATGAGCTATTAGCAATAATATTATGTTTGCATCGGCTCATCATAATCAAGTCTTCATAGCCCTTATTCCCTTCCACAAAAACTATCGGCCAATCAATCTTCAAATTTTCTTCACACCACTTCAAATCATCAGAAAAAATAAAAACAACTGGGTTCGGTGACTTTTCAGCAATCAAGCTAATAGCTTTCCGATAATACTCTAAAGAGCAGATACCGTGATATTCACTAGTTTCCTGATTAGAAACATAATCACCCCGACGAATATGCATTGAAACAGAATTATAGCTATCGATTTTATTAAGAATCTCAGGGTTTAAATTATTATATTTATCTTTAAGGGTAAATTCTAACCTGATAATATCAGCAATATCAGAAAAATATTTTTCTGTCTGCCAATAGCCCTCTAAATAAACACCATCTTCTAATTTCAAGATAGTTGGATCAAAATTATGATGCTTTTCGATAATATAATTAGAGCTGCCCAATCTGACATGCAATTTATTTAATAATCTCTTTAAAAAACCGTTAAGCTCCAATCCTTTTATTTTTTTATTCTCTTCTAATGTAGAAAAGTCCTCCTGGATATTAAACAAGAATAATTCATATTGACGTGGAGTGATTCCAATCTGATGTTCATAACCAGAAAGGTCAATCTTCAAATTAGTTTTGTTTCTCTCGGCCACAGCCCGGCCAACAGCATATTGGAACATCTGATTACCTAAACCGCCAGTTAATTTAGTAATTATCATAAAATTCCTAATAGTTTTTTATATTGCTCCTCATAGTTTTTAGCAATCTTTTCCCAAGTAAATTTCTCTTGCCATGATTTAAATCCACTTTCAGCCAGCTTCTCCCTTAATTCTTTATCGCCATGCAATTTCTTTAATAAATCAGCCGATTCATTGATTTGAGCATAACTATAACCCCGAGAGTCTTTTCTGGTAGGTAATAAAAGTCCGCCCTGGCTCCACTCGATTATCTCTTTAGAATTACCGACATCGGTCGTCAAGAACGGTAATCGGCTAGCCATAGCTTCAAACAAAACCAATGGTGAACATTCGATGTTTGATGGAAACAGAAACAAATCAGATTTCTTATAAGCGACAACAGTTTTCTTGCGATCAAGAGTTTTAATCAAAATTTTATTCTGATGCAATAAGTTATGAATAATACTTCTGACCCTACATTCCAAATAACAGGTTATCCTGTAAGTATTAGCAATAATTACTAGAGTAGATCGTTCCAAATTAGCCTGAGAGAAAATCTCTATCACTTCCTTATGTCCCTTCTCTCCCGTATGGGAACCAACCAACAATACCAAAAAATCATCTCTATCAATTTCCAGCTCCTTCCTGAAATCAAAATCAGTCTCACCTAAAAACTCTTCAGATGAAGCTCCGTTCGGAATAACTAATAATTTATCAACTCCGTTGTCTCGAGCAAAATTAATATCGCGATAATCATTAGACAAGAAGACATCCAGGTCATACTGCTTCATCCATCTTCCCATCTGAGAAAAATAATATTTGTATTGAGGGTTATACAATCCAGAAAAACCAGTCGGAACAAAAACTTTTTTAGCGCTGATCTGATCCATTAATGGCAACAACAAATCAGTGGCCCATTGTTGAGCGGCGAAACTAGTGATGATATCAAAATCAGAATTAACCAAGAAACTCTGATATCTTTTTATCTCATCAATTTCACCTTCATATCCTCGAACCGCATTACCACCAACCTTAAAAGATTCAATCTTCACGCCATTCAATTCAGTAAACTTCCGATCAGATCGATACGATGTTACTACTGTCACTTCATGGCCAAGCTCAACCAATCTCTCAGAGAGCTGTTTGACAACTTCCTGCATGCCTCCAACTGAAGGAGAGTATTGTTCGACGGTATGAAGTATTTTCATAGTTTATTATAAAATTTAACCCAATATTATATATTTAACCAAAGAAATAATAGCAGACAATCGATTTGGATAATGCATAATATATTTTCTAAATATTCTAAAATGGAATTTTATTTGATCCTTTTTCTTATTTCTACTAGACATACCTTCTCCATAAAAATACTGGACCATCACATCATCTAGAACCGCAAGTTTTCCTAGTCTTCCTAGACGAAGCCACAAATCCCAATCCTCAGTGTAATTAAGATTTTCATTATATTTATTATCATTTTTTCTAAAAACAACGGAAGAATGACAAAAAGGATTATAAGCCAACATAACGCGACGAAGATCTTTGTCATTTAGTGGTGACTCAGACTTATCTTTAATCACTCTATTATTATTTGCAATACTATATTGTGTACCAATTAAAATACAATCAGGATTATTATCTAAATAAAGAATTTGTTTATCAAGCTTTTCTTTATCAGACCAAATATCATCATCATCCAATC
>JBAXIF010000023.1:0-11554 GCA_037138515.1 Candidatus Falkowiibacteriota bacterium | reverse complement strand
AGTTTCCACCTTTTTCTGTAAAACCTTCTGTTTATGAAGCTTTTTCTCACGTTCATACTTAAACTGGCCTAAATTAACCAATTTAGCAACCGGAGGGTTAGCCTTCGGGTTAACTTCAACTAAATCTAAATCAGACTCACGCGCCTTATCTAAAGCTTCCTGCAAAGAAACTATACCAATATTTTCACCACTTTCGTCAATTAAAAAAACTTCGGACGAAGTAATGTGTTCGTTCGATTTAAAGGGTTTTTCATCAATTTTCGGTCTAGCTTTTTGATAATTTCGGCGCATTTTTTGAGCAATTAAATAATTAAAGATGAGCGGGTAGGGGGAATCGAACCCCCATCTTCAGCTTGGAAGGCTGACATAAAAAACCATTATACGATACCCGCCTAAGACGGACCCATACTCTAAAACGTAGACTGTGCCGCGAGAGGGAATCGAACCCTCACTCTATCGCTAGAACTGGATTTTAAGTCCAGCGCGTCTACCAATTCCGCCATCGCGGCATAAAAACAAAACCTAGTGGAGATGATGGGAGTTGAACCCATGTCTAATAAGTTTTCGGCAATACTTGTACAAAATTAGTCTGATTTGTAATTTCGCCAGAATCTGTAGAAACCAAACAAAACCAGTTCTGACTAGCCCTAAATCTTTCGGTCTAAGAACTAGGGCGACCCCTAGACCTAGCTTCATTAATGACACCGGATGACAGCTATGAAGCCTCACTGGTCCGATGGCTGTCGGTTATTGTTAAGCGACAACGGGAGCGAAAGCTGGAACTTTCCATGAGAAAGCAGCTTTGCTTAAAGTGTTTTTTACACTTATGTTTTAAGCCGGTTTTACGTGGGTAGACTCACCACGTTTTGAGTATTACAAAAAATAATCTTACTATCGATGCCTGGCATCCCCTAAACTACCTCTTTTTTGTCAAAATTCTTAAACTTCGTTCCACGTCACGCTTTTTAATAACGTCACGCTTGTCATATTTCTTCCGGCCCTGGGCCAGAGCGAACTCTAGTTTAATAAAACTGTTCTTAGTATATATTTTGATGGGTATTAATGTCAAGCCCACTTGCTGTTTCTTAGTCAATAAATGGACAATTTCTTTTTGATGTAAGAGCAGTTTTCTTGGTCTGGTAGGATTATATTCATCCATTTTACCGGCCGGTCGATAAGGTGAAACGTGGGCCTTGAGCAGATAAAGCTCTAAATGATTTGGATTAGTGGTTAAAACATCCACATAACTTTCTTTCAAACTGATATGTCCATCCTTAATTGACTTAACTTCAGGACCTGACAAAACTAGCCCGGCCTCATAAGTTTCCAGGATCTTGTAGTCAAAGCCAGCTTTTTTATTAACCCCTAAAGTGGACATAAAAATATTTAATTACTAATATTCATCACCCTTAATTCCATCCTTATCATAACCCTCAACATTAAGTCCAGAATTATTATAACCATCTTTATCAAATCCTTGACGATTGTATCCGGAAGGATTAAAGCCCTCACGATTAAAACCATCCTTATCTATTCCCTCACGATTAAAACCTTTGCGGTCATAACCATATTGGTTATAACCTAAACGATTGTAACCATCAACGTCATAACCGTCTGGATCAAAACCACGTTCATCATAATCCTCGCGACGAAAACCACGCTTGCTAAAACCATTAGCATTAAAACCATAACGATCATATCCTTCGGTGTTCAAACCGGACTGGTCTAATTCACTTTGACTCAAAGAAGCAATCCTCTGCTCCTTTCTGTCGTTCCAAGTGATAAAAAAATAAAAGACAGTGGCAACCAGGACAAAGATAGCGATGCCAATAGGCATTCCCCAGATTTCTTTCATATTAATTATCTATAAATTAATTAATATTCCATTCTCTTAATTTTTTAATAACCTTCTGGTTAGCTAAAATATTGCCTAAATAACCGCGATAACCCGCTTCTTTTATCATTTTCTCAATATTAGCATCACCTTTATATTGGATTTTTAAATCTTCAATCTTACGATCGATTTCTTCAGCGGTAATCTTTAAATCTTCCGTCCTAGCCACCTCTCTAAGCATTAAAGCGCTCTTTACTCTCTTCACAGCCTGAGGTAAAAGTTCCATCATTAATTGTTGTCTTTCTTTTCCAACACTCTGTAAATAATCTTCAAAACGACCACCCTGCTTAACAATTTCCTGCTCCAATTCTGACATGATTAATTCTGCTTCATTTTGAATCAAGCTCTCTGGCAAATCACCGAAGTTAGATTTTTCTAAAATTTTATCTAACATCGCGATTTCACTTTTCTGTTCGTTCTGTTGTTTCAAACGAGCCTCCATATTATCAGAAAAGAATTTTTTTAAATCATCCAATTTCTTCAAACCAAAACCACGAGCTAAATCATCGGATAATTCTGGAACTTCACGGTTATAGACTTCTTTGATTTTAACTTTGAAATCAACCATCTTACCAGCAAAATTTTTCTGATGATAATCAGCCGGGAAGGGTAAACTGAAATTTTTCTCTTCATCTTTTTTAGCTCCAATTAAAGCCTTGTCAAAACCAGGAACAAAATAATCTTTACCAACCATTACAGTTAAATCACGAGCCTGACCATCTTCAGCTGGAACCTTATCTAAAAATAAATCTAAATCAATAATAGCCTTATCACCATCCTTGATCGGTTCTTCGCTAATACTTTCTTTAGCACGAGAATCAGCCACGTCATTTAAAGCTTTGGCAATATCTTTTTCATCAACCTTAACTTCTTCCTGTTTAATTCCCAAATTTTTATATTCACCAATCTTAATTTCTGGTAAAACAGCTAACACCACTTTATATTCCAATGGATTGCCTGGAGCTAATTTACTAACTTCAACCCGAGGTTGTCCGGCCACTTCCTTGTCTTTAACATTTTCATCAATAGCAGCATCAATAGTCTTGTGGATAGCTAAATGGGCCGCTTCTTCCAAAATATGCATTTCTCCTACTTTCTGTTTTAAAATATCATAAGGCACCTTTCCTGGACGGAAACCTTCAATTTTAACCTCTTGTGATAATTTTTGAGCACCCTTTTCAATATAAGGAGTAAAGTCTTCAACTGACAGCTCAACTGTCAATTCTACTTGAGATTTCTCCAAATCTTTTCTTGTTACTTTCATAATATTTACTTAATTATTATTAAAATTTAATTCTAGCACCTCAGCGCCAAAAAGCAAGAAAACCGCTTTTTACTCTTTAAATTATAACGTATTTTTCTGTTTTTGACTAATGACAAAATAAAAAAGAAGTAAATTAAATTTACTTCTTTTGCCCCTTAGGAAATTACTTTTAAAATCTCCTTGAGGTTTTCTTGCTGCTTAACCGTTATTTTATCCCAAAAAGAAGAATTGATTAATAAATTAACAATTTCTTTTAATGCCTCCAGCCAACTGATTAATTTATTATTAACCGGTCGTTCTTGTCTTCTTGTCTGTTTATTAATAAACGCTTTGTTGTCAGGTAAAAAACTGAAGCAAAATGTTTTTTCTAGACTTTTTTCAGGTGCCATCTTGGCAAAATCTTCTTCTAAATATAAGTGACCGACGCCATCTAATAACCCCTTGCAAAGAGACTTTTCGGTTAAAGAAATCCTTGGTACAAAACCCAGGATTTTAATATAAAGATCAACAGCATTCTCATTCTTTGTTTCTTTTTCTTTTGTTAAAAGAACTAGCTCCTGAACCAATTCTTTAGGAATTTTCTTATTGCTTTTTTCCATGGCTAAAGATATTTGTTATCAAAAACATACTCCATTAGCTAAATATTGTCAATAAAAATAAGATTTAGACTTGACAAAACAAAAAAAATAAAGCATGATAGAAACATCAAAAAAAATAATAAACATGGGAGAAAATTTAGCAACTGTTAAAAAAACTAAAAAGACTGGAGCCGAAGAAAAGTTCCTTCAAGAACAAGAAAAGAGAGTCAAAGAACTCATCGCCAAAAAAGAAGATTATTTAAAGCTTCTTGAAGGCGAAAATGACCACGAAAACCGGCAAATAGCCGAAAAAACCAAAACAGAAATAGCGGAGTTAAGCAAAGCTTTGGTGAGAATTGAGCATAAAACCTATGGCTTCTGCAAAGGTTTTGGCAATAAGATTCCCAGCGAACGCTTGAAAGCTTTTCCTCTGGCCACTAACTGCACCGAATGCAATAAGTGTGCTAGCAAAAATTAAAAACTTCTCAAACAAAACAAAAAGACGCTCCGAATGGAACGTCTTTTTTATTTTCTCTTACTAACTAATTAAAGCAATAAACCAATAATAAGTAGAGCAACGATATTTAAGATCTTGATCATTGGATTAATAGCTGGACCAGCAGTGTCTTTGTAAGGATCACCAACAGTGTCACCAGTAACGGCAGCCTTGTGGGCATCAGAACCCTTACCACCGAAGTTTCCTAACTCAATGTATTTCTTAGCATTATCCCAAGCACCACCACCGGAAGTCATAGAGATAGCCACAAAGATACCAGTGATAATTGAACCAACTAATAATCCTCCCAAAGCTTCAACGCCCAAGAAGTAACCAACTAGGATTGGAGCAACAACTGGAATTAAAGCTGGCAAAATCATTTGCTTGATAGCAGCTTTAGTAACGATATCGACAGTGCGTCCGTAGTCAGGTTTTTCAGTTCTATCCATGATTCCTGGCTTTTCTTTAAATTGAGCACGAACATCTTCTACCACTGAACCAGCAGCTCTTCCTACAGCTTGCATTGATAAAGCACCAAACAAGTATGGTAATAAACCACCAATAAACAAACCAGCTAAAACGTATGGATTATCAATTAAGAATTCAGCACTTCCACCGTTGTCTTTAATCTTATAAGTGAAATCAGCAAACAATACCAAGGCAGCTAAAGCAGCAGAACCAATAGCATAGCCCTTAGTAACAGCTTTAGTAGTATTACCAACAGCGTCTAATGGATCAGTAATATCACGGACATCATCACCTAACTCAGCCATTTCAGCAATACCACCAGCATTGTCAGTGATAGGACCGTAAGCATCAATAGTAACGATAATGCCAGCCATTGATAACATAGCAACAGCAGCAATAGCGATACCATAAATTCCAGCTAATTCAAAAGCCATTAACATGGAAGCAGCAATCACGATAATTGGTAAAGCAGTGGACTTCATAGAAACAGCTAAACCAGCAATGATGTTAGTACCATGACCAGTAGTTGAAGCTTCAGCAATAGATTTTACAGGGGCATACTTAGTTGAAGTATAATACTCAGTAATGAAAACTAACAAACCAGTAACAGCTAAACCAACTAGAGCAGCAAAATAAATATTCAAAGTACCGTATTGACCGTTATCTTTCATCATCCAATTGATAACTGGCCAGAAAGCGATAGCGCTTAAAACTCCAGCAGCAATCAAACCTTTATAAAGGGCATTCATGATATTTTCACTCTTACCTAATCTGATAAAGAAAATACCAGCGATAGAAGCAATAATAGAAACAGCTCCCAATACTAATGGGAATAAAACTGCGTTTTCAGAATTTGGGAAAAATAATGAACCTAAAACCATAGCAGCGATAGAAGTCACAGCATAAGTTTCAAATAAATCAGCGGCCATACCAGCGCAATCACCAACGTTATCACCAACGTTATCAGCGATAACAGCTGGATTTCTTGGATCGTCTTCTGGAATACCAGCTTCAACTTTTCCAATCAAATCAGCTCCAACGTCAGCAGCTTTGGTATAGATACCACCACCTAAACGAGCAAAGATGGAAATCAAAGAACCACCGAAAGCAAATCCAATCAAAGCATGTAAATCTTTAGTAATAAAATAAAAAGAAGCAGTTCCTAAAAGAGCTAGACCAACCACTAACATACCAGTGATACTGCCACCCTTAACAGCAACGTTCAAAGCCTTCTTCATGCCACTTCTAGCAGCTTCAGTAGTTTTGACGTTAGCTCTAACTGAAATAAACATACCGATGTAACCAGTCAAAGCAGACAAAACAGCACCAACCAAGAAAGCGGCAGCTGTCATCCAACCTAAAACGAAACCAACAATAACAAACAAGATAGCCGCAACAATAGCAACGGCCTTATACTGACGATTTAAAAAAGCGTTAGCGCCAGTTTGAATAGCTAAAGCAATTTCTTGCATTTTTTCATTACCTGAAGGTAATTTCAAAATAGAACGAATGGAAATTAATCCATAGACGATGGCTGCGAGAGCGCCGCCAATAATGATTAAAGTTGTTGCCATAAAGCAATTATTATTACTGGAACAAAAACCACCAACAATTGATGGTTGAAGTTTCAGTAAATTAAATTATTTTTTATCTTTTTTAGTTTTAACAACGGCCTTTTTTTCTTTTACCTCTTTCTTTTCAGCTTTTACAGCTTTCTCTTTTTTTGGTTTAACTTCTTTTTCTACCTTTTCCTTTTTTTCCTTTTTTACTTTTACTTCCTTAACTTCTTTTTCAACCTTATCTTTCTTCACAGCTTTTTTCTTTTCTACTTTCTCAACCTTTTTTTCTTCTTTAACTTCTTCAACTTTAACTTCCTCAACCACTAACTCTTCATTACCATCAAAAGGAATAATATCAATCTTCCAATTAGTTAATTTGGCAGCCAAGCGAACATTCTGACCACTTTTTCCAATAGCTAAAGACAGCTTATCAGGGCTAACCTTAACAACTGCGCGACGATCATCAGGATTTAAAGTAATTCCCATGATTTTAGCTGGGGATAAAGCATTGCTAATATATTTAACTGGATCTTCATCATATTCAATAATATCAACCTTTTCTCCGCCTAATTCATTAATGATAGTTTGAATACGACTACCACGTTGTCCAACGCAAGAACCAACTGGATCAATATTATCGGAGTCAGTGGAAATAGCTACTTTAGAACGAGAACCAGCTTCACGGGCCACACTCTCAATCTTAATTAAGCCATTAGATATTTCTGGAATTTCTAAATAGAAAACTTTCTTCAAGATTTCTTCAGAACGACGAGATAAGATTACCTCAGCTCCTTTCTGACCAGCCCGAACTTCTTTAACATAAACCTTAACGCGGCCATTAACCGGATAAGCCTCACCTGGGACTTGTTCTTCCATTGGTAGAATACCAATAGCCTTACCTAAATCAACAAAAACCAAACGGCCTTCTTGACGTTGAACAATACCAGTAACTACTTCGTGCTCCTTATCTTTGAATTCATTAAAAACCATATCACGTTCAACTTCACGTAATTTTTGGATAATAACCTGCTTGGCAGTTTGAGCAGCCATTCGGCCATAATCAGCTGGTTCTGGTAATTCCATCACAATTTCTTCACCGATTTTAGCATCAGATTCAATCAAAAGAGCATCCTTTAACTGAATTTCAGTCTTAGGGTTGAATCTTTTCTTTTCTTCTTCACCTTCAGCCCGGTCATAATATGATTCATGGCCCTCGCCTCTAGGCAAAGCTCTATTTTCCATTTCAGCTTCAAGTGCAGCTAATTCTTCTTCCGGTAAATCCTCTACCACCATCTTAATATCAAAGATTTTAGAGTGAGCAGTTTCTGGATTAAATTTTACCTTGATATTCTGGTTTTTTTGGCCAAAATCTTTACGATAAGCAGCCGCAAGAGCTAGCTCAATAGTGCTAACAACAGCATCAAAATCGAGCTTCTTCTCTTCGCAGATCTGCTTGATAGCATTCGTTATTTCTGACATATAATTAAAATTATTTTTAAAAAAGACTAATCGTTATAATAACAATTAGTCTTAACTATATAGTAGCATAGAGATACTTCGGTGTCAAAAATGGATAATATAAAAATGATTAAATTAATCCTTAGCACAACGGACTGAATAACCATAAGCTCGGCCATTCCAGTCGCGATAAACAGTTGCATCACCCAAACCAAAGTATCGAACAATAGCATGATTTCCATAGGGTGCTGGTGCAGCAGTCGACGACCACAGGCCACCTTGAACATTATGAAGAACAACTCTGCTATCATATATCCCCCAAGTTCCGCCTAGAATCATATTAAAACCAAACTCGTCTAAACCCCCAACAGATTTTGATAACAATCTTGTTCCAGCCCCAGCACAATCTGGAGCATAAATACTAGCACTACAAGTAGCACCAGAATTAGTAGCGAGAACATCTAAAGCATGAAGTTCGGAATCATTGGGCAGGTGCCAACCAGGAGGACAAAATCCTTTACGAGGAGTCGTGACCGTATCAGGATAATTACAATCGGCATAAGTAGGGTGAGTGCAGGTACCAGCAGTGCAATTATAAATTCCCCAATTACAATGATTAGGTAGGCCCATAGATTCAGGCCAAGTATAAATACCTCCGTCTGTATTACAATATGATAAATTATTTTCAAAACAATATTTTTCCGGAGAATTATCAATGCTGGGTGCTAAAGCGCAGCCCGTTCCCGTACTACAAATCTGAGTGCCTATATTCAAATTATCGCGCAGCCAACACTTACCATTAATAAAAACCGTTCGATAATAACCACCAGTAGTAGTTGAAATTCCATTAGCATCATACAAACCACCTTCATATTGGACCACCGGTAATCCCGGACAAGACAAACTGTCTCCCACTCGACCACAATCAGCGTCCACGATTCCACCTGGAGTTAGACATTTCGGACCAGGGGTTAATGTTCCGGTAGTATTACCTAAACAAAAAGAAATAGTATATGTAGAGCCATCAATACTGGGGTTATAATAGGTAGCATTTTGATCATTAGTACAATTTCCATCAGAAGGAACTGTGGCAGTCGGGATTATCTGCATATAAGTAGAGGTAGTATCAGTGGAAGTCGAATAAATTTTTCCGGTTGCCCATTCTTCGGCAGTTGGATATCTATTATTATCATTGAAGAATAGCTCTAGGGCTGTTTGAACTTGTTTCATGTCGCCCGCTCTTTTAGCATCACGGGATTTAGCCCGAGCATTAGCCAGGGCAATAACTGAGATGGTCGCTAAGATGCCGATGATGGCAATAACCACTAGGAGCTCGATAAGGGTAAAGGCTGTTTTATTTTTTTTCATAAGATATTCTATTTAAAAATGATTCTTGTTTATTTCTGATAGCTCGAACCTTAACAGCAAATTTTTTCTGATACTCAAGTTCCTTAGATAAAACGAATTTAGCTCTCTTAAGTAATTCTCCGCTCTTCAATTTTTTCAAATCAATCACTAATTCCGGACAGCCGATAAACTTCGCAAAATTTTTATTACGTAAATCATAAGCCACATTGATCTCTGGAGTCAAGGCGCCAAAAGACATCACACAAGAATGAAGCATCATGCCAATTACCAAATTCAATTCTCCATAAAAATATTTCTGCTCACACGGTTTATAATTAACCAATTTTATTCCAGGGATATTTAATTTAGGCCAAATAGCATCTTCACCAGGATGATGTTTGAGATAATAAATCTGCGCGTCATATTTTTTTATAAAATATTCAGCGACCTGACGATAAGCTTCCAGGATATCATCATGCCATAAACCAAAACCTAACCAACCGGAATAATTCAAATTCAATCCTATCTTTAGTCCTTCTTTGGGCTTCAAGTCTAATGGTCTTTTCTCCTCTAATAAAACGGCCGGATCACCAACTAGATTTATTTTTTTAGCATCAATACCATTCTTTATTAAAAATTGCTTAGTATAATAATCTCTAACACCAACTAACTTGGCTTTTTTAATTAAAGCAACGATGCTATCAATCTCTATTTTTTTCAAAACTCTTCCACCAACCTCTCGAATATAACCAACTCCAAAAATGATAATCGGAGACTTAATAGCTGCAATCACTTTTTTATTGAAAGGCATAAAATAACGGTATAATATGCCGCCGCCGCCAATAACTACAAAATCAGCCGAATTAATCAGGCTGATTTTTTTAATATCATATTCTTTCAAAAATTCAATTGGAAAATCAATAATCCGACAGCCAGGAAATTTCTTTTTCAATAATTCTTGGACAGCTAAAACGATAGCTAAGTCCCCTTTATTAGTTTTATCCCAAACATGAATATGGGCGATTGTCTTTTTATTTTTAATCATCCTAAATTCCTAAATTATTTTTTAACAAATTCACTAAGTCATTTATCTTTTGCAGCTTAGCTTCATCCCGATTAATTACTCCAGCTGTCAAAAGGTAGGTGATGGTTCGCATCATCGTCCAGTTATAATAATTATCAATTCTATCCTTAACATCGGCATCCAGCTTTTCTGGAGAATTAGCGAAATAAGTATCTAAGAATAACTTTCTAATCTGGGCCACGTAATCTGGATCCAGCTTCTTTTTTTGAACCCCCATATACTCAAATTGCTGTAAGAAGCAGCCGATATCTCTGGTAAAATCAGCCACTGACATATCAGTAAAATCAATAATAGCAGTCTTAATATCATTCATCTTGATAATGTTCTCTGGATGAGCATCACCGTGGATCAACCATAATCTGTCAGCGCTATTTAAGAACTCCTCTTCTTTTCTGATAAAGATATCATAAGCCTTTTCATAAAAATTCAGATAATGAGGATACTTTTTTTTGATCTCTTTTAAAATATCATCGATTCCAGGAATAACAGTTCTAATGCGGCCATTTTCAGAATTATAATCAAAATCAGAAACGCTCTTTAAATTGTGCAACTTAGCAAACCACTTGGCAGCCTGAGGGACCACCTTCTCAATCTCTTCATGATTCTGGGTGCTGATATAATAATGCAAGTTTCGACCATCAACACCACGATAAAAAGTGCCATTGAAATAAGCGGAATAAAAAAGCGGCCGAGGGATAGAAAAATGTTCATCACTAAAACCAGCTTCCCACAAAAATTTCAGAGAGTCATAAACATTCTTGCGGTTCTCATTACTATGAGCTGAACAAAAAATAGAAAGCTTATGAACTTTCTTGTTATGAGTTTCAAAATAGACTAAAAATTCAACTACAACATGATAAGTGCTCTCCCAAATGTGTTTCTTATGTGGAATAACCCTAACCTTTTCAATCCTTTGATAATCAGGATAAAAAGATAATATCTTGCGAGAAAGCAACTTGCGGACATATTCCTCATCAAATAATTGTTCAATTTTATTCATAATAATAATTATTTTTTCCAATAATAGCGCCAATGTTTTTCCCAGATTAAACGCTGGACGTGTATATACATTTTTTCAGCCTTGATTTTAGTTCTTTGATTGGTATGAGTATGGAGAGATCTAATAGATCTAATAAATTCGTTGACACCTCTTTCAATCTCATCCGGACTCCAGGCGCGAGGACCGAAATTCTTAGAAAAATCTCTTCCGCTTGCCCACCAAAAAGTACAACTAGCCAGACCTCTAACCAAATGCCAACGAGACCAATAATGATTTGGGTCTTTGGGATGATTCCGATTAACTTCTTGAGCATAATCAGCTAACTCCCAAATAGCATTTTGGATTTCATGACCGCTCTTCTGCCACAAAGAATAAGGCTCATTGTTTTTCAACTCTATCGAGGTTG
>JBAXIF010000022.1:0-11662 GCA_037138515.1 Candidatus Falkowiibacteriota bacterium | reverse complement strand
ATTGCCTCCTCAGAGTCATTTAGACCATCAGCATCGGTATCTACGATAGTAACTGGGGCAATTACCTCCGGGGTAGTTGTCACAGTGGTGGTGGCAATTTCTGGGGTAGTAGTAACCATTTCAAAAGTAGAAGTAGTGGTTAGCACTGGCGTAGGAGTGATTGGCACTATTGGAGTTGGAACAACTGGGGTAACAGTTTTTTTCTGAAGAAAAGAGAAAAAATTAAATTTATCAGGATTTTTTAAATAGACAAAAGCGCCATAAGCTAAAGCTCCAATGATCACAAAACCAACAACCATAATAATGATTCCAGTTTTTTTGCCTTTAATATGAGCTTCAGATGGCCCCTCACTCTTAGTGCCGTCAGATTTAGTCTCACTGTTAAAATAATCATTGTAGCTGAAAGTTCCAGCTTTATAATTTTTAGGCATTTTATGAACGACAATATTTTGAGAAATCTTTTCCTCTAATTGAGCTGATTTCTCTTCGCTTAACTTTTTGTCATCAGATTTTTCTTCTTTTTTTCCAAACATAAATTAGTAAAATTATTTTACTGGAGTTGTTAATAGTTTCGCTCCTGACTTTAAAGGATCATAACCACCCTTAATCTCATCACCATCCTTATAGGTGTCGCCATCAGTATCAACATTCTTTGGATCGGTCTTATAAATATTAACCTCATCACCATCGACTAACCCGTCAGAATCAGAATCTTTCAAAAGTGGATCAGTAGAATATTTTTTAACCTCATCACCATCGCTTAATCCATCGCCATCAGTGTCCATGTTCATAGGATCAGTGCTTAAAATTGTTTCTTCGGTGTCGCTTAAACCATCATTATCAGCATCCAAAGCAGTTGATGTGGCTAAAGTAGAAGTACTAATAGTCGTAGTAGTCACCACTGGATTAACTGAAGTTTCAACTATTGGAACAACTGGGATATTTTCAACTGGAATAGTAGTGTCAACTGGCTCTGAGCTAGAATTAACTAAAAATTTAGCATAGATAAAATAAGCAGCCGCTCCAACTAAAGCTAAAATAGCAATAAAAATAAAAAGTTTCTTTAAAACCTGACCCATCTTGGATTTAGTACTAGCTTCTTCTAGCCCTAGGTCACTAGCACTAGGCATAGCATTAACCACTGGGCTATTTACAGCTGATGGCATTGGGCTCATAGCTGGACGAGGAGCACTAGGAGAAACTGGCGCTGCTGATTGAGCATTGTCAGTATCAGCAAAGATATCGTCAATGTCCTTGTTCTTAGGGTCTAAATTATTAAACATAATGTTATCTGTTTATTTAAAATAACCAAATGATTATTTTAAATAAAAACTTTTAAGTATTTTATTTCTTTTTTTATTATACCACTATTTAGACTAGTTAGACAATAAATTTTTGAATACTAAAATATACAACAATAAACATCAAGCTACTGAACCTGGTTGGTGTTAGGAGTGTCTATTCCACCGCCAATAATAGCCGTGTTCATACAGTAAGCTCCATTGCCAGCACAAGTAGAGCCTGCCGAACAGGTTCCGCAAGAACCACCACAACCATCAGAACCACAAGCTTTATTAGTGCAATTTGGATGACACAGAGGCTTTAATGTTCCTAAGTTTCCACCGGTTCCTGAACCGGTATGGGAATATATACAATACGCACCGCTACCAGAACAAGTTGCTCCAGTTGGACAGGTTCCGCAAGTTCCACCACAACCATTTGAACCACAAATTTTATTATAACAATTTGGCGTACAACCACAGGTATTAGAAACACCACTGCCACCACAAGTTTGAGGAGCTATACAAGAAATTGTGCCAGTAGCGTTTTTAGTAGTACCACAATTACTGGTTTGGATAAAATTACCACATTTAGCACTAGCTAATGGATTCCAAGTTAAGGGATTGGAAGCGGTTGGACAACACTCACCGATAGTATTACAGGTAAGGCAAGATGAGGGGCAAAGCTTGTCTTGAATACAACGTAAAGAGTAATAACGAGTATTTTCTCCTAGCTGACTTGGGAAAGAGTTGCCACCAGAACTTAACTGGCGGAAATAATTCTTAGCACTCTGAATAGTAGAGCTCCAAAAATTACCAAAATTATTAAGATCAGAAAAAGTAACAGTACTGGTGCCCGATGGTTTATCGGCTGATCCAGATAAAAATCCTTCAAAACCACTGTCACCATTTTCCTTTAAATCATTATTAACATTTGGCGTAGTTAGAGTTGGAAGTGACATTAAATAAGTATTTAAAGCAGTAAATTCGGTCTCACTTGGGATGTGATATCCTGTTGGACAAATACCCCTAACTGAAGCCGAGGCTGATCCAGCCATAACTTCAGAAGCTTGGTATAAGCGGCCGTTAGCCTCACAATAAGCATTATCTCCGTTAAAACAAAGTCCAATGTCAACATAACCATGGAGAAGCTGCGGATATCCAGAAATAACTTGAGCTGAAACAGCATAAGGCTTAAACAGAAGAGACAAAACCTTACTTAACCAAGATGGTTTCTCTTCAGATTTAGTAATATTACCAACATAATTATTATTTTGTTGATAGTGGTCATAAGAGATTGCTGTTGAGACATTTAAATTATCTTTCAACCAACATTGTCCACCAATCAAAACTGTCTTATAGTAGCCTCCCTGGTTCTTCACCTCACCTCTCTGATCCCAAGGGCCACCAGCATAAGGCACCATGGTCTGTCCACAATAGCTTTCGACCGCTAAATCATATTCTTTCTGAACAGAAGCGCCATATTCATTTTCAGCTGTAATTTTAAATTTGTAGCTACCAATATTAGTAGGCATACCAGAAATTAATCCAGTATCAGGATTACCTTCAAAACCAGACGGTAATGAGGCATGCTCAACACCACTAGAATCAATATAACTATAAGTATAAGTAGTAGCTTCGTTTTTAGTATTAAGATTGTTTATCTGGCAAGCATAGTCTTCATAAAGACCAACTTTTTTATTACAACTAAAATCTAATTGAGGTGGGTTGGACTTCAGCTTAACAGTAAAGCTCTTTTCTGTAGTTTTACCTAAAGAATTATGAACCTTAATCTTATAAGTTAAATTAGTATCTTGATTGTAAGCTGAGGTATCAATGGTGCCGTAAATATTTAAACGATAACGACCATCAGCCTCAGGATAAACCTTACCTTTCAAACCATTGTTCAAATTGAAACAATTGGAAAAGCCTTTATTAATTCTCCAGGCTCCTCCGCTAGGAACGATATTAGAACAAGCTATGATTGGAGGACGAGTATTTCCGCCTCCAATTGGAATAATCTCACCCTCAATACTAATAATAGGACGAGTTGGTAAAAATTGGGCTAAGGCTGGAGTAACAAATAAAGAAGACAGTTGTTTCAACCAATTTTGAGCTGCCGAGGCCAAGGTGGTTGAATAGGATAAATCTAAATAATCAAAATTAATATCATCAAAATAAAGATTATAATTCAAAGAATTATTAGGATCAGAACTTAAATCATAGTCAACATTGGAAGCATTAATAATCGGGGCACCACCAGAGATCTTAATAACAGTAGAAGTGGTAACGCTAGCTCCATTACTGTCAACGACCTTAATAGAAATAGAATAATTTCCAATATCTCCAGCCTTTGTTGAATATAGTTTTTTCTGTTTAGGATCAGTTGTTGGTTTTAAAATTGGCTTAACTCCACTTCCCCAAGTGTCCCACTGACCAGCCACTTCAGGACCGATAATTGTGGAAAAGGTCATTGGATTTCCCTCTGGATCCTCCGCTTTAATGTAACCATTATATTCTTCACCGGAAACGCCATTTAAATTCATAGCAACTATAACTGGTGGGTTGTTGCTAGAACCGGTGTAGCCGGCTGGGGCTGTAGTCCGGCAATTAGCTGCCGCTAAATTAACTAGGACATTATCACCAGTCATAAAGTTATAATTGGTTTCCATGTTCGCACAAAGCTTATAATTTGAACCGTTAATGTCTGTAGAATAAGCCATGGCATAACTGCCAGCCGGTAATTCTAAATTAGCACTATTAGATCCGTTATAATATCTTTTGGTACTTCCATTCCAACAAGTATCTTCTTCAAATCCAGCCATAGTAGTGGTAGCATTGGCTACAGTATTACAAATTCCGATCTTATTAATTGGATCAGAGAAACTAGTGGTTCCAATTTGAGGAACAAAGACGTTCTGCCAACTAGGCCAAGTGGAAATAACGGACTGAGGCAAAAATGTTCCAGCCGCTAAAATTGGGTACTTATTATGAATATTTTTGTATGACTTTAGAGATTGATTAATAGCATTTAAGGACTGCAGTCTCTTAACATCACGTAATATTTTAGACTTAGGGCTGTTACACAAAGCATCTCCCGTACAATCAGCATCGCTCAAGCATTTACGCTTACTGACACACTTAGAATTTGTACAATCATAATCAGCCTCCGCACCGCAATCACGAGGGACACTGCAGTTCTTAGGGGGCATAGAACAAGTTCCTAATTGATCATTTAAATTATTATTAAATTTCCAATTAGACAAAATCTTTCCAAAAACATCAGAGGTTGGAGCTGCCGCTCCTTGACTATAAGTAATGATATAGATATTAAAATACAGGCGAGACAGAGCACAAGAACTATGACTATAAGCACCGCACTCACCATTATTAGAGCAAGGGGTAGTGGTAAGCAAAGGATAATGCTGCCAAGTTACAGCATTGGCCTCATTAATATGAAATAATTTAGAGAACGGAACAAGGCCACCGGTTGGAACTAATTCTCCTTCATATTCTTGAAGTTGAAGAGATTGAGTACAAAAACCTTTAATATTAGTAGCCGCTACATAAACAGTTCGATTGTCTCGAACAGCATCATAACCATCTACCTTGATCTTTTGAGGAGATCCGGTAAAACCCTGCTTAGCATACCACTCATCAATACTGTATTGAGCTGGGTTAGCCACAATACGAACAGCAATAGCGTCAGTAGTGGTGCTATTTAAAATGTTGGTAGTAACCGGTTCGCTAGGATCATTGTTTAAATCAATTAGCCCCTCTATACCAACTTGACCCTGCTGTGTTTGAGCAAAAACAACCGAATTGATAGCTAAATAAATCGAAAGAGATAAGACCAAACTAATAAAAACATACAAAGCATTCTTATTAGCTAATTTATGATTATTCATCTTGTTTATGAATATTAAAGATTAATTATTGTTGAAAAAAGTAAGATTCTTTTAAGATATCCGGAATACAGAAACCACCAGAGGGACAGTCAACGTCATTAACACATTCGGTGCTACGGCTATTACTACAAACTTTACGAGTAGACAACCCTAAATTGATAATATCACCACCAGAAGAAATAGCTGGCAGATCATCAGCTGTAGTAGCAGGATCACCGGCATCACGGCAATAATAGAATTCATAACTATAATTACCATAAGTAGCACCAGCCAAATCTCTAGAAGGTGACCATTGATAAATATTATTAACTGGAGGCCAAGGATTTAAACAAACAAAGACTCTAGCTAAAACCTCTTGACTCTTAGACGGTGTAGCATAAGCATTATTAGCCATCACTGTTTCCGCTTTAACCGTAACCGTAGCATCATCAATTCCAGTTTGAACACTAAGTAAGCGACGATTACCATTAACAGCCAGGTCGGATGCAGTATCAAGCTTAATCTTGGTTTGATCATTAATCGTCCAATTCCAGGTCCAACCATAACTAGCTACTGGCTGTAACTCTAAGCCACTAGCACTTAAAGCTTTAGCAATATAAAGCTTATCGCGATCAGCTGAAGTATCAAAAGTATTATCACTAGAAGAAATATCGTTTTCAACTAAATTATCATTAGTATTCTTTTGGAAGATATATCCCGGAGGACTTAAATCAACTGAATCAACTAAACATAAGCCTGAGGTAGCATTATTATCACTTAGAGTTTTAAAATTCCAACTATAGGAATTATTAAAAGTTGGGCCACCGGCACCAAAAGGACCAAAAACATTAACTGGAAAATTAGTAAATGTATTAAAGCCACCACCAACCATACCAACTCTGCTAGAACTTAAAACACCAGCCTTACCCAAGGCAGTTGAGCTAGCTAAATTATTTTTATTGTCCTGACCTTTTACTAAAGCAATATAATTAGTATTAGGCTGCAAAACAGTTGATGGATTAAATTTCAAAATAGTAGTAGTCGGAGTGCTTTCATAAGTGGTCACACCAGGGGTGACACAATAAGTGGCTGTAGAACTAATACTATAAGCGATAGCTTGATTAGGATTAAACAGTCTGGCGATTCTATTAGAGGCCTGTTTGAAGAAGCCAATAACCTGATTAAAGATTCGGGCAAAAATGTTTTGATTATTATTTCCTCCCAAAGCTAAATGAGAAGTTCCAGCCGGACAATTACCAGAAGTAGATTCAGATAATAATATTAAATTATTATTCAAAGAGGTATTATCCATTTTCTTATCAAAGGTAACTGAAACAACAGAATTGCGACAAACGTTTTGCTCGTCAATTTCAGGACTGTTAGTTAAAACCCCTGGACGATCATTACAACAAGAATCAAAAGAACAACCAAGAGTATCAACATTGCCGCACTGAGAATCATTTTGACAACCACAACACAAACCACGATCATTTCCACTACAATTTCCCTTATCTTTGACACATTGCAAAACTGAATTAATTGTACTACAAGTATTATTATCTGGATCACAACAACAAGAACCACAACCAGCAGTAGCCGCAGTAGTCGAAGAAACTAGCCCACCATTATAAGTGAAACAGCCAAACCCAACACCACCACACATAGAAACATTACAAGTTTGAGCGGTAAGGTTGGTAGTAGTAGCAAAAGAACTACAAGAAGCACCTAGGTGAGGAATTTTACAACCAGCAGAACAGGCATTCCAAGTAGCATAAGCACCGACAGACAAAGGGCTAGAAGTGGCCACACATTGTTCACTATTTGGAGTTGACTGACAATCAAAATAATCACAAGTTCCAGGAACGGCTGCAGGATTAGTACTACTAACCGGAATTTTATTACCGGAAGTACACATTGGAGTATAAGTTCCCATATCCCAACAGCAACCGCTCTCAGTCTTACAAGTGTTAGAGTCAGTTATCGTCGCACAAGCCGCAGCAGGATTAAAGGTTGTACAACCAGTACATTGATTACTATTTTTAAAGACATAGTTACTTAAAACAGAAGTAGAGGTACTATAAATATTAACATTAGTAGAACATTGGTTAGCGGTTGTAGAGGCACAGGTATAAAAAGCACAATGACCATATTTACCAACGTCATCAGGATTACTAGTAACTAATTCTCCATCACCACCACGACAAACATCATCCTTATCATCCCAACAACAAGTAGAGGCATGATCGGTACAATCACCTTCTGATAAATCAGTACAGTCAACACAGATTCCAGTGCCGCCATCATCCTGACAGAACTTTCCGCTGGTACCAGCACAATTACAAGCAGCATCATGTTCTTCGTTGGTTCCACCAACATTAGAACAACCAGAACAATTTCCAAAGTCATGAGTAATACTATTAGTATCAGTATATGAAACATTGCCACAAGTACCAGCGCAAGTCAGTGGGGCACAACAATCTCTAGCGTCTTGGCCTTTTTCACAACAGCAATCACAAGAAGCTGAATCCTCCTTAACACACTGAGTTCCCTGACAAACAGAACCAGAGGAACAGATCACAGAATTATTTACACATCTATTATCATTATTACAACTAAAACCAGGTGAACATTTTTTACAATCCTCTGTTTGTAATTCACATTTATTGCCCCCGATATTAACCCAACCAGTAGGACAAACTGAAGAGGTATTAATTCTCCAACGACCTATATTGCTGTTAGTTGGACCAAAGCAAACTCTTTCAACAACTATATCGGAAGAAGCATAAATACCAGCGCCAGAATCATAAGTATATAACTCGGAAGGGTGACAAGATAAATTACTATCAACACACTTGTTTAAGTTGGAATCATAATTACAATTACCACCAGTACAACCCAAAATATTAGAACAATCATCCTTACAAGCTCCAATGTTTTGTGATTGTCCTCCAGGATAAGGTGAGCATTGTCCAGGAGAGTTGGGACAAAAACCAGTCGGGCAAGAATCACCACCGCCCTTTTGTGCACAACTATAATAAGATTCGACGCACTGACAAGTAGTCGCATCACAGGTCTCACCGGTATAACAAATATTGTTATTAGGATTACAAGTAGCAGCGCCATCACCACAATAATCAGAACAACCGTTTACACCACATGGCTGACAAGTACAAGACGTAGCGTCACAAGTAGTGACACCAGCAGTACAAGCAGTGTTGTTAGGAGAACAAACTCCACCAACAACCTCACCACAAGGAACGGCTAATGAGGTCCCAAATTTCCATTCAAAAACTGAGGTTGGAACACTGGTATAGCAACCATTATTAGCATCCATTAAAGCAATGGTACATTGGCCTTGCTTAGGACTGCCCAACGGACAACAATATGGGGTGCCTCCATCACATTCCGTATTATTAGTACAAGAACCGACCATGAAGTTTAAGCTATTACCAACTCTAGAGTTGTCGATAATCTTAACTGGACCAGTAACAGCATCCATCGGTACGTTAGCTTTCAATTTATTAGCACCGTTATCATTAGTAATTAAACCAGAGGCATCTTTAATATTATAAAATCTGGCAACGCCAGTTGTAGAAGAGCTAAAATACTCTCCATAGAAACTAACCTGAGCATTAACTGGACCACGACTTGGTTCAATCTTACATAGACTAGGTAAAAGTGAGGCAGCACTATCGGCTGTAAAAGTATTAGAAGAGTTGATAGCATCCCAAGCTCCAATTTTCATCTTTAAAGTATAAGCACCGTCAGTCAATCCAGCCGGAACTTTGACGATAACTTGATTGTCAGCCCAAACGGAATGCAAGCAAGCGGCTGGAAAATTATAATCCGCCTCAGTACTTTCAAAAAATAATTGACTGGTGCCACGAGAATTACCAAAACCGCTACCGCGGACAGTTATATACTGGCCAGCATTACCAGTCTCTGGCTCAAAACCAGAAATAGAAGGAGGAACTGGCGGCTCTTGATTCTTACGGAAAGCAACATAATTACTTTTTTGACTAGCGGGGTTAACAACAAAGGTACTCATATAACCAGTGCCGACATTCGGCACCAAAACTTGACCAGAAGTATTAGCGGTATTAAAGGTAGAGCTAATGCCTTTGAACTTATTAGCTTCATTGCCAAAATAACCTGAACCACTTAAATTATTACCATAATAACTAACACTATCACCTAAAACACCAGCGTCAGGAGTAATACGACAAATACCAGGACGAACAATAGTGTTAGAAATAAAACCTGGAATCTGTGGACCAGTAGTATTATTAGTAGTATCAAAATCAATTAAATTACTATTTAAATTTCCATTAATAACTTTTAATGGACCAGCAGCCACCCCAGCCGGGATAGCAACGATAATCTCATTATTAGTCCAGGAATCATTACAAACCGGATTAACAACAGTTGGGTTTAAGGCATCTCGATCATCACCAAGATTGCTTTCGTTACCCAAAAAAGTTACCTTACTTAAACCAACGGTTGAAGTGCTAGAAGTACCGAAGTTATAACCATGAATAGAAATAATATTATTAGTAGCACCATTTGGCGCATCAGTATTACAAGGGCCTGTTCCACTAGTACAATCAGCGTCAACATCACAGGATAAATTATTATTACCTTCACAAAAACCTCCCACCGGACTGATATCAGTGATTACAGGAGAACCTAAACAAGTACAAGAATTAATATCACAAGTCAATCCTTGATTAGTATCACACATAGTATTATCAGCATCACAAGTCGGAGTTACATCATTGTTGGTTAAGTCGCCATCACAAGCATCCCCAAAACTTCCCGGAGGATTTGTAGCACAATTAGGATTACTAGGAGGACATGGCTGACAAGTACAAGTAGCAGGGGCACAAGCTAAACCAACCTGACAACTAGAAGTACTATAATTACAGCCCGGCATTAAAGGCAGATCATCGCAGGCCATTCCGACACAACCGTTACCACTACAAGGAGGCAAATTGCCACCACCGCCAGGATTATTTCCACCATTTCCGCCATTTCCAGTTGCTCCCAAAAGGCGATTCAAAATAAAAGCAGCAATGCCCCATGAAGCTAAAATAATCACCAAACCAATAACACCAGCTTTCAATATTTTCTTAGCAGATTCAATTTGTTCTTCATTCCCCTGAGAAGTCATCCATTTAAAACCAGCAAAAATAACGATACCAACCGCAATGATTCCCAAAAACATCATGGCAACATTAATAATCCGAGCCACAATAGTCCGAGGATCATTAGTTCCCAGCTGGATAGCATTACTAATTTCATTAGTACCAACATCCAACGCAAAAACATTTTTAGCTAATAAAAATCCACCTATCGTTAGAGCTAGGAGGATAAAATAACGATTAATTTTCGTCTTGGATAGCATAGCGGAAATATTAAGTCACCAGCCGACTGACAGACTCTAAAATGGTCTTCCAATCGCTTTACTTGCTGGCCGTTTTGTAATAGAATTATATCATAATAATAAAAAAATGACAACTATTTTATGACCATTGAACGGGTAATAAAAAAATTTGAAGACAACAACCCTAAAGCAGATACTGACATGCTCCGTTTGGCTTATGAGTTTGCCGAAAAAGCCCATAATGGACAGGCTAGAAAAAGCGGCGAACCCTATATTCAACACCCCCTCCATACCGCCTTTGTACTCGCCGAAATTAAATCTGATCTACCGACAGTTATTGCCGGTATTTTACATGACGTACCAGAAGATACTGAAATTACCCTAGAAGATATCAAAGAAAACTTTGGTGAAGAAATTAGCAGTTTAGTTGCCGGTATTACCAAGCTAGGTAAAATCAAATACCGTGGCGTCGAAAGATACCGTGAAAACCTCCGCAAGATGTTTGTGGCTATGGCTGATGATCTACGTATTATCTACATTAAATTTGCCGATAGACTACATAACCTCAGAACGTTAGATTCCTTACCAGAAGTCAAAAGAGAAAGAATTGCCAAAGAAACCCTAGAAATTTATGCTCCTATTGCCGGGCTCCTCGGCGTTTGGCGCCTGAAATGGCAAATGGAAGATATCTGTTTTAAAATCCTATATCCTGACGACTTCAAAAAATTAGAGTTCAAGTACGAGGTAGAGAAAAAAGCAGAGCGCAATCAATTCTTCCAGCGCATTAAAAAAATCATTGATGAAGATTTTTTAAAAAATCATATTTCCAACTATCAGATTGAATATCGTTTCAAACACCTCTATAGTATTTGGCAAAAAATGCAACAAAAGGACCGTAAATTTGATGAAATTTATGACGTTTTTGCCCTTAGAATTATCGTCCCAGCTATCCCAGATTGTTATAAAGTATTAGGCGTTATCCATACTATCTGGAAACCGAAGATTAATCGTTTCAAAGATTATATTGCCGTCCCAAAACCAAATGGCTATCGCTCTCTGCATACCACCGTCTTTGGTCTTGATGGTAAGGCCGTAGAATTCCAAATCCGCAC
>JBAXIF010000021.1:0-12206 GCA_037138515.1 Candidatus Falkowiibacteriota bacterium | reverse complement strand
AATTGGGTTGAGCGTTGATCATTCTAAAAAAATTGAATTGCTTGATGTTGCTAGTCGACAGGAAGAATATGATTTACAGCTGGAATATAATGAGTTGGAAAATGAGTATAAAGAATATTTGAAAAATGAAATTGCTGGAATAATTTCTGAAATTAATCGGATTAAAGGGAAAGTGTTTAATAATAATGATAAATTAATTGCCTGGAATGAACGTTTGGGAACTTGTCAGGTTTTAAGCAGTCATAAATTATCAGATCGGATTTATAATCAGATTAACGGTTCAAGTTCTAGAGCCTTTAAAGATAAATCTTTAACCTCTGCCGAACTGGAAATCATCAAGAGTTTTGTTGAGAGGGGTCGAGATAATTTGAAGGAACAAGAAATGGTCCAAAACCGTTATAGAGCCTCTGAAAAAGATTTGGATCGTTTTCAGGATAAACCTAGCGCTGAATTTTTGTTAGATTATCCTGATTTTATTAATAATATTTTTACCTACGAAACATTGATAGCTAATTTGAAATTGATAAACTTGGGGCTGTCTAGTTTGTTGAAGGAACGGTATTCTAATTTAATTAGAAACTTCAGTCTTAAGAGTAAAAAATATAAAGAATTGATTAATGACTATAATCGAAAATATAATCGAGAAGGAAGTGGTCATCTGATTCCGGCTATTGATTTTAGAGAAGATCTAGTCGATTATCTATAATTTTACATGTATGGTTACAATAAAAACACCAAAAGAAATCGATATTATCCGCCAAGGCGGTCACAAATTAGCCCTTATCTTGCAGGCCCTGGCTAAGGCTGTAAAACCTGGAGTGGATACTGGATACTTAGAACAGTTGACTAACGACTTGATTATTAAGGCTGGTGGTCGTCCTTCTTTTAAGGGTTATAATATGGGCGGCGGGTTATTCTTTCCCACAGCACTATGTGCTTCTATTAATAATGAAGTGGTTCATGGCACTGCCTTACCAGCTCGTGTCTTAAAGTCTGGTGATATTATTGATTTAGATATTGGAATGGAGTGGAAGGGACTTTATACTGATACTTGTTTGACTGTTGGAGTAGGAAAGATTAGTAAGGAAGCCAAGCAATTGATTAAGGTTACTAAAGAATCTTTAGATCTAGGTATTAAGCAGGTAAAACCTGGAAACACTTTGAATGATATTGGTACGGCTATTGAAAATTATATTGATAATTTTGGTTATGGTGTGGTGAGGGATTTAGTCGGCCATGGAGTCGGCTATAAAGCTCATGAAGAGCCTAATGTTTTTAATTATGCCATCCCTAAGAACTCTAGAGAGAATATTACCTTGAAAGAGGGAATGGTCCTGGCGATTGAGCCAATGGTTAATTTGGGAACTTGGGAAGTAAAAAATGCAAAGAATAAATATACCGTTCTGACAGCTGATAATTCTTTGAGCGCTCATTTTGAGCATACAGTTGTGGTTACTAAAAAAGGTTATGAGATCTTAACCAAATAAAAAAAGCAGACTGTTTTGTCTGCTTTCTATCAGAAAGAGTTTCTCTGATTGGCACGATATAGCCACAATCGTCTCGGAATGAACACCATTCTTCAACTTTAACAAAATCCGTTTTTTCGTATTTTGCTGTGGTAGCCTTGATTTCTTTTGCTATTGTCGGGGAATCGCATTTAGCTTCGGCGTCGAAAATTTCGTTTTCTTGGTTTGCGAGCCAAGCATAATAGATTCCAGATTGAGCAAACGTTATGCTTGAAAAAAGCATAGACAGTGTGATGAATAGAGTTTTCATGATTCTGAGTTTTTGGGTGTAGAATAATATTATCACATATTTATATTTTTGTCAATAGTGACATAAGAACGATAATCTAATTATACCAAATAAATGGGAGAAAAGGAAGAAAAAAGTCTTAATTTAATTGGAATTGACTGGGGCGAAAAACGCTTCGGAGTGGCCCTGGCTGACAGCGAGGTCTGTTTGGCTATGCCTTTTGTGGTGGCCAGTGGATTAGATGAAATCTTGAAAATCATTAAGGAAGAAGAGATTGATTTAATTGTTCTGGGTGAACCCCAAAAAATGAGAGGGAAGACTAATGACCTTAATCCTCTTTTTAAGGAATTTTTACGTTTGTTAACCGCCAAGACTAACCTACCAATTGAATTAATTGATGAGCGTTTGTCTAGTAAGAATGCTGATGCTTTGGTGGGTGGCAAGAAGACTAAGGCTCCACGAGATGCAGTAGCCGCCATGATTATTTTGCAGAGTTATTTGGACCAAAAATATGGCGGAAACATTTAACACCAAAGCCTTGGTTCTAAATCGCTATATCTATCGGGAATATGATAGCCGGGTTACTGTGTATACGGTTGAGTTTGGTAAGATTGATTTATTAGCTCGAGGAACTCAAAGACCTGGATCAAAACTGGCAGCCCATATTGAACCTTTAAGCTTGGTTGATCTAATGATTATTAAGGGTAAGAGCACTGATTATATCGGCAGCTCGATTATTAGTGACGCTTATGCTGGTATTAAGGGTGATCTAAATAAGTTACCAGCTGCTGGTTCAGCTTTAGCGGCTTTTAATCGCCTTGTGAAGCATGATGTTCGGGATGAGGAGTTACTTGATTTATTATTGGAGTTTTTAGATATTTTAGATAAGAAACCAGGACAAGCTAATTGGTTGCTCGCTTCTTGGTCTTTGAAATTCTTGTCAGTGTTGGGTTATCAGCCAGAGCTTTATCATTGTTTGAGTTGTAAAAAGCGCTTAGAACCAGATAATAATTACTTTAGTGTGATGCGGGGTGGTATATTTTGCGCTGATTGTTCTCGCCCGGAAGTTGGGTTAGAGTTAATTGACAAGAACAGCATAAAAATGTTACGATTGGTTTTGTCCCACTCTTTGGCCGATTTGGCTACTTTGCGGGCAGAAAATCAGACTTTTGATAAGGTTAATAATCTAGTTAAAAATTTGTTAAATTTCTATATTAAAAATTAAAAAAAGGAGGACCCCATCATGCCAATTATTGCTGTTACGGAAGAAATTAAAGATGATTCTAAAAAAGATGATTCTAAAAAGTTAATAGAAGTTCGCATTTTAGCACCACCAAAATCTTTTTTTAAAAAAACTATTGAATTCGTCTCTTTTTGGGAAAAAGGGTTATATCGAATTAATTCTTTTGATTCTAATAAGAGGGTGGTAGAGTCTAGCGTTCGTTCTAATCGAGCTAGCGGGGCTATTTTACAAGCCCAAGAACTAGCTTTAAAATTTAATTTGGTAGAGGTTTTCTCAATTTCTAATTCAGGGAACCGTCGAAAAATAGCTACCTTTGGTAAAATTTGACAGAAGCCGAGAAATCGGCTTTTTTTCTTGATAAAAATAAAAAAATAGGCTAGAATTAAGAAGTATTTATTAACATTGATAGAAGCCTAAAATACTATAAAATAGGCTTAATTTTAATTATATGAGCATTATTAGCATCAAAGAAATTCATCGTCATTATTCTGACCATTTAAACTCCGAAATTAATGTTGTTGGTTGGGTCAGAACTGTTCGTTCCTCTAAAGATTTTGGTTTTATCGAATTAAACGATGGCACCTTTTTCAAGGGCATGCAAATCGTCTTTGATGGTAATCTTTCCAATTTTTCTGAAATTGAAAAAACTACTCTAGGCTCTGCTTTGGAGATCACTGGAATACTAGTGGAGTCTCCAGCCGCTGGCCAACCTTTTGAATTGAAAGCTTCCAGTATTAATGTTATCGGTTTAGCCGACGCTGATTATCCGTTGCAAAAAAAGAAACATAGTTTCGAATTCTTGCGCACCATTGCCCACCTGAGACCAAGAAGCAACACTTTCTCAGCTGTTTTCAGATAGAGATCAGTACTTAGTTTTGCGGTCCATAAATTTTTTCAAGAGAAGGGTTTTGTTTATGTGCATTCTCCAATTATCACTACTTCTGATTGCGAAGGGGCTGGTGAAATGTTTAACGTTACTACTTTAGATTTAAAGAATCCACCTAAGGATGATAAAGGTGAAATTGATTATAGTGAAGATTTTTTTGGTAAGAAAGCAGGCTTAACTGTTTCTGGTCAACTGAATGCTGAGGCGATGGCTTTAGCTTTCAAGAATGTTTATACTTTTGGTCCAACTTTCAGAGCGGAAAATTCTAATACTACTAGACATGCTTCAGAGTTTTGGATGTTAGAGCCGGAGATTTTCTTTGCTGATTTGGGAGATGATATGAAGTTAGCCGAAGAGATGCTTAAGTATATCATTACTTATGTCTTAAAAGAATTACCGGAAGAAATGGAATTCTTTAATAAATTCATTGATCCGACTCTTTTAGAAAGATTGAATGCTTTGGTTAATTCCGAATTTAAGCGAATGACTTACACTGAGGCGGTAGATATCTTATTAGCATCCGGTCATAAATTTGATTATCCAGTTAAATGGGGAATTGATTTACAAACCGAGCATGAGCGTTACCTGACTGAGCAAGTCGTTAAGGGACCGGTGTTCCTAATTGACTATCCAAAAGAAATCAAAGCTTTCTATATGCGCTTGAATGATGATGGCAAGACTGTGGCTGCGGTTGATTTATTAGTTCCTGGTATCGGCGAGCTTTTAGGTGGTAGTCAAAGGGAAGAGCGCTTAGACCTTTTAACCACTCGTTTGAAAGAACTGGATCTTAATCCGGAGGATTATGCTTGGTATTTAGATTTACGTAAATATGGCGGGGCTAAGCACGCTGGTTTCGGTCTTGGTTTTGAAAGAGCTATCATGTATTTAAGTGGTATGGCTAATATCCGTGATGTTATTCCATTCCCACGCACTCCTAAGAATGCTGAGTTTTAATTAATAATTAAAATAAATAATATGACCTCAAAGATTAATTCACCTCGGTTCGCTTTCTATTACCTCTTAGCTTTGGTAGCTTTAATTTTTATGGCTATCGCTACTGGACAAATATTATTCCAGATTATTAATCAGACCTTGCCAGACATCTTCGGTCAGTATGGCACTGATTTTTCTTCAGACGTTTTGAAGTTTGCTATTTCAGCTATCTTGATTGCTTCTCCGATTTTTTATGTTGTTTCTAATTTGATTTATAAGAGTTTATTTAAAGGCGAAATGGATAAGGATTCTAGCACTCGCCGTTGGTTAACTTACTTTATCTTATTAGTTTCCGCAGTGATCATTATCGTTTTCTTAATAGTTACTATTAATAATTTTTTAAACGGTGATTGGACCAGTAAATTCTTGTTGAAGATGTTAACTATTATTGGCATCGCTGCCTCTGTCTTCAGCTTCTATCTTTATGACATCCGTCGGGATGAAGTTTTGAATAAGAAGAGTAAAGTGCTACAGATTTACTTCTTCGCTTCTTTGGCTGTTGTGGTTATTGTCTTTATCTCCGCTTTGTTTATCGTTGAATCTCCAGCTGAGGCTCGTAACCGTCGCGTTGATGAAAGAATTATTAATAATTTTTATAACATCGAAAGCAGTGTTAATTCTTATTATAATATTAATAATAAATTACCGGCTAGTTTAGACGAATTGAAGAAGGGGGCTATCTCTTCTGACAGCTTGATTGATCCTAGCACGCAAGAGATGCTGGTTTATCAACCAGATGTTAATGGCGCTTATCAATTGTGCGCTAATTTCAGAACAGATACCAGAAACAGTAAGGATGCCGCTTATCAATATTTAGATGAAAACAAGCGTCATTTGCAGGGTTATCAATGTTTAGATTTTAAAACTTTTATCGATGGCTTAAAGGAAAGTGCTCCGATCGAGGCTGTCCCAGTTACTAAATAATTATGATGGAATTTAGATCAGAAAAATTTGGCGGTCCGCTAGAACTTCTTTTGTCTCTGATTGAGAAAGAGGAGATGGATATTACTGAAATCGCTCTAGCTAAGATCGCTGATGAATATATCGCTTACTTAAAAAATTCTGCCCACATCGATCCAGAACAAGTGGCTGATTTTTTGGTGATTGCGGCCAAGCTTTTGTATATCAAGTCTAAGGCTTTATTACCATACCTGTCTACTCCGGAAGAAGATGAGGAAATTGAAGAACTTGAACAACAGTTGAGGATGTATAAGGAGTTTCAAGAGGCTAGTAAGGGACTGGAAAAGATGTTGTCTAAAAAGAAATTTTCCTTTGTGCGAGACTTGGGCAAGAGTGGTAAGAGACGCCAGCTATTTGTTTGGCAAAAGTTCTCTCCGCCTAAGAATCTAAACAAGGAAATGCTACGGGAACACTTTGATTATATTTTAGGATTTTTGACAGCAGAAGAGATTGAACTTAAGGAAGAGGTAATTGAACATAAGATCAGTATTGATGAAAAGATTATTCTTATTCAGAAAAAATTGATGGATAAGATTACTTTCAGTTTTAGTCAGATTATTAGGGAGTCCGGAAATAAGACGGAGATCATCGTGAGTTTCTTGGCGGTTCTAGAATTAGCCAAGCAAAGAGAATTAGTCTTTGAACAAGACGGACTCTTCAGCGAAATATTTATTAATAAATTGAATTAAACATATGGCAACACTAAAATCTCAACTAGAATCTTTAATGTTCGTGGCTAATAAGCCATTGACCGTTAAAGAGTTAGCTGATTTATTAAAAATCAAAACTGCTGAAGTTGATTCAGCGATGGATGAATTATCTTTGGATTATACCAATGCTGGTTCTGGCCTGCAGGTTATTAAAAATAACGGTAAATATCAGATGGTTAGTTCGGCTGAGAATGCGGCTGTTGTTCAAGAGTTTATCAAGGATGAAACTAGTGGTGAATTGAGCCGTCCTAGTCTGGAAGCTTTGACTGTTATCGCTTATCGCGGGCCTATAACTAAGATTGATTTAGATCGCATTAGAGGTGTTAATTGTTCTTTGATTATCAGAAACTTATTGATTCGAGGATTAATCGAAGAGAAGGCTGACAAGGAAAAGAAAGAAAGCTTCTATAATGTCACTATGGATTTTATCCGTTATTTAGGAATTAATAGATTAGAAGATTTGCCGGATTATGAGAGATTACATAAAGATGACACTATCGACAAGATCTTAAATCGGGAAGAACCGATGGAAATAGTATCTGACTCTATTTAATTTTAAATTTTTATGATTGAGTCTATTATTGCGACCATTGTCACTTCATTTTTTTTGTTGAATATCAGTTTCAATGATGTTTTTGCTTTTGTTCAAAATCCAATTAATCCTGGGGCAGTGATTGAGAAGCAAGCAACCATCCATTTGCCTCAGAAAAAATCAGGTATCCAAGATATCCAGGTCTCAGCTTATAGTGCGGCCGTTTTTGATGTCAAAGACAAATTGTTTATTTTTGAAAAGAATTCTAACGACCGTTTGCGCATTGCTAGTATTACTAAGTTGATGACCGCCTTAGTGTTTTTAGATACTAACCCTAATTGGGATCAGATTTATGAAATTAAGCGGGAAGACCGCCGTGATGGCGGAAAGGTTTATCTTTATTTAGGTGATAAGGTCACGGTCAAAAATCTTTTTTATGCTATGTTAGTCGGGTCAGATAATAGTGCTGCTATCGCTTTAGTTCATTCTGCCGGGTTAAGTGAGGAAGATTTTGTGGTCAAAATGAATGAGAAAGCACAATCCCTGGGATTGCTTCAGACTCGTTTCATTGATCCAGTTGGGTTGAGCAATAGTAATGTTTCTACTGCTCGGGAAGTAGCCTTATTAGCTCAAGCAACTTTAACTCGGTCTGAGATTAGCCAAGCTGTTTCCACTGAAAAGACCGAATTTACTACAGTTGCTGGTGTATCAAAAACAATCGAATCAACTGATGCTTTATTGAATAATTTTCCTGATGGCAATATCAAGATATTGGGTGGTAAGACGGGTTATACTGATTTAGCTGGATATTGTTTTGTAGCCAAATTCGTTGATAGTCAGCAACATGAAATAATTTCAGTAGTTTTGAATACTCCGAGCGAGAATGATCGTTTTAAACAAACAGCTAAGCTGGTCCGTTGGGTCTATGATAGCTTTGAATGGTAATTACTAATATCTTATGAGTATCTTTTTAAATATCTTTGCTAAATTAAAAAATTTTGTATCTCGGCGTTATCCGAGATTATTTAATTATCTCTTGCAACATAAATCATTTGTAAAATTCTTTATGGCTGGTCCAGTAGTTGGGGCGGTGGATTTGTTGGTATTATTTGTTATGCATGGGTTGTTAAATATTTCAGTTATCTGGTCGACTAGTTTAGCTTATATTATTTCTTTTTGGGCTAGTTTTTATTTGCAGAAATTTTTTACCTTCTGTAATCACAACAAGAAGCATGTTTATCGTCAAATGGCCTTATACTTATTATTTGCGTTTATCAACTTTAATATCAACGGCTACTTAATGCATGTTATGGTTAATAATTATAATGTCTGGTATATCTTAGCTCAAGTAATTGTTAGTTTGTCGATTGGTTTGGAAAGCTTTTTAGTTTATAAATTTATTGTTTTCAGAAAACATCACGACGATATCTAATATGAAATTAACTATCAGAAAAGAACAATTAAACGAGACTCCGGAAACCTTTTTACATCATTCCGGTTGGGGATTAATCCATGATCGCCGTCGTGGGGTGAGCAGTTTTGTAAAACGCTTAGGCTCCGGTCATTATCCTCGGCTTCATTTGTATGTGGATGAACGCGATGGTCTAGTTATCTTCAATATGCACATGGATCAGAAGGAGACTAGTTACGAAGGCAGTCATATGCATAATGCTGAGTATGATAATGAATTAGTGGAGGCTGAAATTGATAGTATTAAAATGTCTTTGGGGATCAGTTCTGGTTCCGATATGGCCTATAATCAACCACCAACATCAGCGCCAAAAGAATCAAGTGCTAGCGTTAGCGTTTCCAAGCCGCAGTACAACCAAGGAAATTTTGCTGATGATTTAGCTGCACTTAAGGCGGAAAAGCCAAGAACTTTTTGGCAGAAATTATTAGGACTATAATATCAATATATGAATCCTTCCGAGGAGATAAAATCCAAACTAGATATTGCTGAGGTCTTAGGAGAATACATCTCCGTACGGCCTGCTGGGGGCAATCTAAGGGCTGTTTGTCCGTTCCATCAGGAAAAGACACCGTCTTTTATGATTTCGCCGGAGAAGCAAATCTGGCACTGTTTTGGCTGCGGCCGGGGTGGTGATATTTTTGGTTTTGTCATGGAGATGGAAGGTCTGACTTTCAGTGAGGCTTTGCGTTTGTTAGCTCCTAAAGCTGGAGTGACTTTGAAGCGGGAAGACTTACAAGAAACTTCCAAGCGCAGTCGCTTGTTGGATATCTTAGAGATATCCCGGGATTATTATCATCTTCAACTTTTCAAAAATGATTCTATCAAAAATTATTTGAAGGATAGAGGACTCAATGAAGACACTGTCCGCAATTTCAAGATTGGTTATAGTCCAGAGAGCTGGGATGATATCATTAACATTTTAAAACAGAAAAAATATAGCGATGAAGAAATCTTTTTGGCTGGTGTGAGTGCTAAAAAAGAGGGAACTGCGAAATACTATAACCGTTTCCGGGATCGGATTATGTTTCCGATTAATGACGTCTCCGGCCAAGCTATTGGTTTTTCTGCTCGTGTCAATCCAGCTCACTCTAATCCTGATTTGGAAAAGATGGGTAAGTATATCAATAGTCCTCAGACCAATATCTATGACAAGAGTCGGGTTCTTTTCGCTCTTGATAAAGCGAAGCAGGCTATCAAGCAGGAGAACTTGGCGATTATTGTGGAAGGTCAGATGGATGCCATCTCTTCCCACCAGCATGGCTTCAAGAATACGGTTGCTTCTTCCGGAACAGCTTTGACAGCCGAACAGATTAAATTAATCAAACGTTATACTAATAATGTCGCTCTGGCTTTTGATGCGGATAATGCTGGACAGATTGCGGCTGATCGCGGTATCAAGGAAGCGATGGAGGCTGAGCTTGATATCAAAGTGATTATTATTCCTGACGGTAAGGACCCCGATGAAACCTTGCGTCACAATCCAGCTTCTTGGGAGGAAGCTATCAAGAAAGCTCGTCCGATGATGGAATATTATTTCGATAAAGTGCTGACTGAAGTTGATCTGACCCAAGCTAACGGCAAGAGGTTGGTTGCTAAAAAAATATTAGAGATGATTAATAAATTCAATAACAAGATTGAAGCTGATCATTGGATTAGAAGATTGGGAGAAAGGATTGATATCGGTGAGGAGGTGCTTCGAGAAACTCTCAACACTCTTCGAAAACCAGTAGAGGTCAAATACACAAAAAAAATTAGTTTAGCGGACCGCATCGATACCCGTTTCAGTCGGGAAGAGAAGCTCTCCGAATTACTCCTATCTCTTGTTCTGAAATACCCTGATTTCACTGAATATGTGGCTAATAATCTTTCGGCCGAACATTTAGACGGCCTGCACAATCGTTTGTTTTACAATCAGCTGATAATCTACTATAATACTAATAAGGCTTTAGATTACCGTAGTTTTAGAAGCCACTTAGAATCTCAAGATCGGGCATTAGCGTCCCAGCTTGATGCCTTGTCGCTACTGGCTGACAAGGATTTCGCCGAGATAGAGTTAGATTTGGTCAAAGGCGAAATTATCAAAATCATTTTAGCTTTAAAAAAATCCAGTCTCAAAAATCGGATGGCCGAAGTTGAGAAACAAATTGCATTAGCTGAAAGAAACAACGATACTCAAAAAAGCGGCGACTTAATGTCAGAACTTAAACTCCTTTCTGAGGAGTCTAAAGGATTGGATATCTAAATATATGACAGTTAAAAAAAATAAAAAAGTCAGTGCCAAGAAACCGGCGCCGAAATTAAAAAAACCACCTATGAAAGCTACGAAAGCCAAGGCGTTAGTTGTGGCCAAAAAACCAACTCCCAAAAAGAATATTCCAGCCGTTAAAGCCAAGGTTGTTTCTAAACCTAAGGCCGCTATTGTTGTAAAAGAAAAAAAAGAAGTAGCTAAACCGACTGAAGAAAAAATGATGGCAATTGTTAATAAGGGCCGAACTCGTGGTTTTGTGACTGAAACTGAATTATTATATCTATTTCCGGAGTTAGAAGAATATGTTTACGACTATGATATCTTCTTAGGCAGATTACAGGAAGCTGGTGTTAAGATTATTGAAGACGGTGGTGGAATTTTAGGACGTAAAGAAGAGATTATTGCCGCTAAAGGTAAAGGAGGAACTATGGGAGTCGATTTGGCTAAGCTGTCAGCTGACTCCATTCAAATGTATTTGAAGGAGATTGGAAAAATTCCTTTGTTGAGCGGTGATGAAGAGGTGGAGCTTTCCAAGAGAAAAGAAAAGGGTGATAAGGAGGCTGAACGGAAGATTATTGAAGCTAACTTAAGATTAGTTGTTTCCATTGCTAAAAAATTCGCTAGCGCTAAGGGATTGAGCCTTCTGGATTTGATTCAAGAAGGTAATATCGGCTTGTTCAGGGCGGTAGAGAAGTTTGAATATAAGAAGGGCTTTAAGTTTTCGACCTATGCCACTTGGTGGATTAGACAGGCGATCACCAGAGCTTTGGCTGATCAATCCAGAACTATTCGTATTCCAGTTCATATGGTGGAAACCATCAATAAATTCCAACAGGTTCAACGTTTCTTGATTCAAGAGTTGGGTCGTGAACCATTAGCTGAAGAAATTTCTGCTGAAATGGGAGAGGATTTGGAGAAGGTCAGATATATCATCAAGATTTCCCAAGATACTATTTCACTTGAAACCACTATTGGTGATGATGAAGATAACTCCACTTTGGAAGATTTCATCGAGGATGTGAAGAATGAAACTCCAGATAGAGTAGCCGCTCTTCAATTATTGAGAGATTATGTGAAGGCTATCATTATCAACCTGTCTCCACGTGAACAGAAGATCTTGGAAATGAGATTCGGTTTGGTGGATGGCGTGGCTCATACCTTGGAAGAGGTAGGTCAGGAGTTTGAAGTCACCCGTGAACGTATCAGACAGATTGAAGCTAAAGCACTGGAAAAAATCAGAAAATTCAAGGGTTTAGAGAAACTCAGAGACTACTAATCAGTACTGGTAAAACATGGGTTGACATAACCCTAGCTTTTGCGATATTATAGATAATGTTGTGAGAACAACTGAATATATTCCGAGGTAGCGCAGCGGTAGCGCAGTTGACTGTTAATCAATTGGTCGTGG
>JBAXIF010000020.1:0-12309 GCA_037138515.1 Candidatus Falkowiibacteriota bacterium | reverse complement strand
GTTTTATAAGGCTCAAATTAAAAAATCAAACCACCCTAATTATATCACTTAAATTTCAATAGTGCTATCAAATTTAATCTATTCTATGTAAAACTTTTACAACAAGGATTTAAACTTTAAGACATTCTTTTTAATAATTAAAATACCATAACCGTGAAAAACAGGTAAAAATTAGCATATTTTCACGGTTATGACCTCAAAAACGTGAAAATAACCATGGTAACTTCTTACCATGGTTATGGTAAGAAGTTACCATAAAGAAATATTACTTATCTCAAATACAAAAAAAGCAGGCAACTTTGCGCCCACAATTTCAGAGATGCTCCCACTTTAATTATTGCAACCACAGTTTAATTAAATACAACAATAATAAATGAGCTGGATAAAATATGTAGAAAAAATATTTATTTATCCTAACCTTAAAATCAGTCTTGAAATAAATTAGTATCAAGCTCAAAACTGCAAAACCACCAATGTTTAAACCAAGCCCGCCCAGATAAAAGTCGGGATCAGAAAAAGGAATAAAGTACAAAGACAACCAAATGAAAGAAGTTATTAAAAGGATATCAAGCCTATCCCTGAAAATATAAAATATGAGCATCAACAAAATTCCACTTAAACCATAATCAAAAGGTAAAAAATATGAGCTGATAATAGTCAGAGCAAATAAATAATATTTTTTTTCTTTCAAACCATAAATCGCCAATAAACCAAAAAGCATAGTAAAAATCACGTTTAAATAGCTGATCGGCCTATCCAGAGCTAACATGTAAAACGGCTGGGAAATGATAGCAAAAAACAAAAGGCGCCAAGCATACTTTTTCAAATCCTTGGAATAAAAAGCCCCCACTGCTAGGCAATAAGCAAATAGAGGAAATGATAGTCGTCCAATCACTTCAAAAAATAAGACGCCAGGAAATAAAATCCGGCCGATATGATCAACCAGCATTGTCACTACGGCCACGATCTTTAAAAAATCCGTATTAGTGTTGCCGGCAAAATATTTTTTTATTTCATCTTTTTTTATCATATTTATTAAATATAATAGCACGTTCTATCCCGCCTAACAAAAAATCGCCCCTTCAGGCGATTTTTTTTCAACACTATTTAATCACAATATTAATCAGTTTATCTGGCACAAAAATTTTCTTGATAACTTCCTTCCCTTCCAACCAACCCTTGATAACCTCATTGTCTAAAGCGAGAGCCATAGCATCAGCCTCGGCGATTCCAGCTGGAACCTCTAAGTTAGCTCGGACTTTGCCATTAATTGAAATGACCATAGTAACATTTTCATCTTTCATTAGTTCAGGATCATAAGCAGGATAAGGACTCTTGAAAATGCTTTCTTTTTCACCAATATTAGACCATAATTCTTCTGATAAGTGCGGCGCAAAAGGAGCTAAGATCTGGACCAATAAAGTATAATTGGATTTATTCATCTTTCCTCCCTGGTCATAAACAGCATTAACTAAAATCATCATAGCCGAGACAGCGGTATTAAATTTGAAATCCAAAATATCATCAGCTACTTTCTTAATAGTCTTATGAAGAATATTAACGACAGCCGGAGAATCAGTTTCTTCTGAAACAGTGATATTGCAAACCCGGTCTAAAAACTTTCTAGTACCGATTAAGCCATTAGTATTCCAGGCACTGGAATCACTGAATGGACTCATGAACATTTCATATAGACGCAAAGAGTCAGCGCCATATTTTTCTACTATATCATCCGGATTAATAACATTACCCCAACGCTTAGACATCTTGCGGCCATCTTCTCCCATAATGAGTCCAACCGCTTTCAATTTCTTGAAAGGCTCTTCATAGTTGACCACACCAATATCAAACAGGAATTTATGCCAAAAACGGGCATAAATCAAATGTCTGGTAGCATGTTCGGCTCCGCCAACATAGAAATCAACCGGTGACCAATATTTTTCTTTTTCTTTATCAACCAATGCTTCACTATTTTTCGGATCAATATAACGCAAATAATACCAAGAAGAACCAGCCCATTGCGGCATAGTATTAGTCTCTCTCTTGGCTGGTCCGCCACAAGTCGGGCAAGTAGTATTTACCCAATCAGAAATAGTTGCCAGTGGTGACTCTCCCGTACCACTTGGTTCATAACTTTCGACATCTGGTAAGGTGAGTGGCAACTGATCATAAGGCAAAGGGACGGCACCACATTTGTCACAATGGACAATCGGTATCGGCTCACCCCAATATCGCTGACGAGAAAAAACCCAGTCCTGCAATTTATAATTTATCTTTCTATTACCGTGATTATTTTTTTCTAACCAATCCATCATCTTAAGGCGGGCTGAAGCGGAATCCATCTTAGTAAACTCACCAGAGTCAACCAAAAATCCATCTTCAGTATAACAGCCAATAGCCTCTTCCCGAGGTGAAGGATTAATTGATTTTTTAATAGAAATGCCATATTTTTGGGCAAATTCAAAGTCTCTCTCATCGTGAGCTGGAACAGCCATAACCGCACCAGTACCATAAGAATTAAGTACATAATCGGCAATGAAGACATCCACAACCTTGCCGTTAAACGGATTAATAGCAGACACCCCCTCCAACTTAGCGCCAGACTTATCTTTATTCAAATCAGTTCTTTCTAAGTTAGATTTGTTTTTCACAGTCTCAATATATTCTTCCACCTGAGACCAATTAGTAATCTGTGGTTTTAATTTTTCTACCAATTCATTTTCTGGAGCCAGCACGACATAAGTACAACCGAAGATAGTATCAACCCGAGTAGTGAAAACTTTGATAACTTGATCACTGTCTTTGATGGTAAAATTTATCTCTGACCCCTCACTCTTGCCAATCCAATTACGTTGCATCTCTTTAATGGACTCCTCCCAATCAGGTAATTTTTCGATATCAGCTAATAATCTTTCAGCGTAGTTAGTAATCTTGATAACCCACTGGCGCATCGGTTTCTGTTCAATTTCAGTGCCACAACGCTCACATTTGCCATCTTCCAAATCTTCATTAGCAAGCCCAGTCTTACAAGACGGACACCAGTTAATCGGTTCATATGACTCAAAAACCAAGCCTTTTTTGAACATTTCCAAAAAAGCCCATTGAGTCCATTTATAATATTCTGGATCAGTAGTATTAACTTCTCGCTCCCAATCATAGGTGAATCCCAAAATTTCTAATTGTCTTTTATAGTTAGCCACATTAGCGTCGGTTGCAGTTTTAGGATGCATCTTATTTTTAATCGCATAATTTTCCGCTGGCAAACCAAAGGCATCAAAACCCATCGGGTGCAAAACATTAAAGCCCTGCATTAATTTTAAACGAGCAAAAATATCGGTCGCGATATAACCCTTAGGATGACCAACATGAAGACCCACCCCCGATGGATAGGGAAACATATCTAAAATATAATATTTTGGCTTAGTGATATCTTCTCCTACTTTATACAAATGACTGTCTTGCCACTGCTTCTGCCATTTTTTTTCAATACTCTGATGGTCGTACATAGGTTTATTGTTTAAAAAATATTTAAAAAATTTTTATTCTAATTAATCTCAATCCCGACCGGACAATGGTCTGAACCTTTAACTTTATCTAAAATATAAGCCTTTTTGAGGTATTTCTTCATTCTACTGGAAACCAAAAAATAGTCAATCCGCCAACCAATATTCTTTAACCGAGCATTCATCCGAAAACTCCACCAAGAATATTGTACCTTATCACCATTAATAAAACGGAAAGTATCCACCAATCCCGAATCCAAAAACTTATCCATCCAAACCCTTTCCTCAGTAGTATATCCAGCATTACCAACATTCTCCTTGGGACGAGCCAAATCAATCGGCTCGTGCGCAACATTGAAATCGCCAGTGATGACCACCGGTTTTTTCTTGTCCAACTTCTGATAGAATTTCAAGATAGCCTCATTGAATCTTTCTTTGTAATTCAAACGGCTAAGCTCATGATTGGAGTTGGGAAAATAAATATTCAAAAGATATAAGTCGTCTAATTCTAAAACTTGAATCCGACCTTCATGATCAAATTCATCAATCCCGATTCCGGTCTTGATATTTATCTCCTTAATCTTCTTGATCAATGAATCCCTGATAATTAAAGCTGTTCCGCTATAACCTTCCCGATGAGCACCATTACCGAAAAGAGAATAGCCCGGAAGAATTATATTTTCTTTTTCTAACTTCGCTTCTGATATCTTGATTTCCTGCAAGCAAAGGATGTCCGGCTTATATTCAGCCAAAAATTCACCCAGAGAGCCTTTTTTGATAACAGCTCTCAAGCCATTTATGTTCCAAGAAATTATTTTCATAAATAAAAATTAATAAACCTTAACTTCCGTTCCAACCTCAGCCCACTCATACAGCTTCTTTGCCGGGCCAACACCCAAACGGATACAGCCATGGGAAACTGGCTTGCCTAAACTGGCCGCGCCCTCCTTGATTCCCTTGCCCCACTCTGGCAACTCATGAATTCCGATTCCCGCCGATGAGAGACCCATCCAATATGGCATCCAAAGACCATAGGCCTGGGATTTAGGACGAGGTAATTTATTTTGAATTACAAAAGATCCTTTTGGGGTTGGGGTACTAGCCTTTCCAGTGGAAACAACATACTCGCCCATATTAACTCCCCCTAAAAAATATTGCATCTTTTGGGTCTTGACGTTGACCTCAATTTTTTTCTTAAGTTTCAAACCCTGACCCTTCAAAGGATCGTAACCATTCTTAATTTCTATCCCATCAGAATAACCATCGCTATCGGAGTCTGGATTGTTAATATCGGTCTTGAATTTTACCTCTAAAATATCACTCAAGCCATCAGAATCCGCGTCTAAATCAGCCGCTCGGGTAAAGAGTGGGAAAGAAAAAAATAGCGTCAAAACTAGAGCCAAGACGAAACGTCTCATAATAGTGTTTTTTATAAGAAAATGATATAATTAAATTATAATTTAATAAGCTTACTTTAGCAATGGCACTACAAGATAGAATTGCCGAGTTACGGCATAGATTAGAACATCCAGAGCCAGTAAAATGGTATAAAAGATGGTGGGGAATATTGATATTGCTCTTTCTTTTCTTGTTGGCTAGTTTTGTTACCGCCAGTGTTTTATATATCAGTAAGACCGTCCAAGAAATCAAGTCGGAAAAAACTTCAATTAATACCGCTCAAAAAAGTCAAGAAAATAAAACTATTATTGAGGGTCAAAATACTTACTGGATGGGAACTAGTACTCCCAAGGTAACCATCGTCGAATTTTCTGATTTTGCCTGTCCCTACTGTAAAGATAATTTCCCAGTAGTTAGAGAGTTGGGATTAAAATATAAAGACGATATAAAGATTATCTACCGGGATTACTTGGGCCATAATGAGTCTTTAGACTTAGCTCTAGCAGCTCGTTGTGCTGGAGAACAAGGAAAATTCTGGTATATGCATGACAAACTGTTTTCCAACCAAGAACAAGCTACTCTCGCTAATCTACCAGTAATGGCCCAGCAACTAGGCCTAGATGTTAAAACTTTTAATAGCTGTTTGAGCAGTAAAAAATATCTTAGTCATGTTCGAGAAGATTTAGACGCTGCTGAAAAAATCGGCGTAACCAAAACTCCTAGCTGGATGATTAACGGCTACTTATTAGAAGGTGCTATTCAACGGGAAGATTTTATTAAAATTATTGAAACTTTTTTACAAGAAAAATAATATGATTCAAATTCGCATTCATGGCCGTGGAGGCCAAGGCGTGGTAACAGCCGCCGAACTAATAGCTATCGCTGGTTTTGAAGAAGGTTTGTACTCTCAAGCCTTTCCCTCTTTTGGTGTCGAAAGAAGCGGTGCTCCAATTCAAGCTTTCGCCCGCTTAGACGAAGAAGAAATTATTGTCAGAGAACATATTTATAAACCAAATATCATTATCATCCAAGATGCCAGCCTGCTAGCCTCGGCCGATGTTCTTTTCGGAGCTGACAAAAAAACCATAATTATGATTAATACTAGTAAAAGCCCGGTTGAAATCTTGGAAAATATCAAAACCCAAAAGATCCAAAGTTTTGTTCCTAATGTTTCCAATGTCAAAGCTATTGATGCCACTAAAATTGCCTTAGAAATATTTGGTAAGAATCTGATGAACACTGTCATCTTAGGCGCCTTTGCTAAGTTAAGCGGACATATCAGTCTAAAAGCATTACACTTGGCAATTTCTGATAAATTCAAGAGCAAGGGAGAAAGTATTATTTCTAAAAATCAAGAGGCTGCCGAAAGAGCTTACAAAGCCTTAAACTAAGACTATGAAAAAAACTTTAATCGTCCAACCAAATACTTCACTCAAAAACAAGACTGGTTCTTGGCGGACTTTCCATCCAGAAATAAATACTGCTATCTGTATTGGCTGTACCACTTGCACCAAGGTCTGTCCTGAGGGAACAATTAGCATGATCAGCTTAAACGATAAACCTAAGGCTCAGGTTAATTATGACTACTGTAAAGGTTGCGGTCTTTGCTGTTCGGAATGTCCAGTCAAAGCCATAGTTATGAAGCCTGAAGAAAAATAAAAATATCATATATGCCTACAAAGAAAAAACTCCAAATACTAGAAGGTTCTCATGCCATCGCTCTCACTATCAAAAATATTGATCCGGCGGTCATTTCAGCTTATCCAATTACTCCTCAAACTCACATCGTTGAAGACCTCGCTAAATTCAAAGCTGACGGTGAAGCCAACTATGAATACGTCAGAGCTGAAAGCGAATTTGCGGCTGCTTCTATCATCTTAGGTGCCAGCGCCACCGGAGTCCGAACTTATAGCGCGACCAGCTCCCAAGGATTATTATTAATGACCGAGGTAGTTTTTAATATGGCTGGATTACGCCTGCCAATAGTGATGACCTGCGCTAATCGAGCTATCTCCGCTCCAATTAATATCTGGAATGATCATCAAGACGTCATGGTTATCAGAGACAGTGGTTGGATCCTGCTTTTTGCGGAAAACCATCAAGAAGCTATCAGCCAACACATCATGGCCTACAAGATTGCCGAAGCCACCAAGCTTCCAGTAATGGTCAATGTTGATGGTTATATCATCACCCACTCCTACGAACCGGCCTGGATTCCAGACAAGAAAACTATCCAAAAATATTTAGGCAAATACCAACCAGCTTCCGGAACATACCTTGACCCTAGCAATCCAGTGACTATCGGCGCCTTTGCTGCCCCTGGCGATTATATGGAAATCAGACAAGAGCTGCATGAAGATCTGGTGGCCAGCCAAAAAGTAATTGATAGTGAATACTTCAATTACCAAAAGATGTTTGAAACTGAAACTAAAAATAATAAGACCGAAGATAATGGATTAGTAGAATACAGTGGTCCTAAGAATCCTCAAGCTATCTTAGTAGCTATGGGCTCAGTCTTAGGAACCATTAGAACCACCATCAAAGAAAATAATTTAGAGAAAAAAATCGGAGTATTAAAAATCAGGACTTACCGACCTTTCCCAAAAGAAGCTGTCTCTAAGATAATCTTCAAAACCAAAAATATCGCTGTTATTGAAAAAGCTTTAAGCCTAGGACAAGAAGGTCCATTAACCCTAGATATTAAGTCACTTTTATTGAACCGCACCACCAAAACTAATATTCAAAACTATATTGTCGGGCTAGGCGGCCGAGATATCACTAAACAGGTGATAAAAAAGATAATAAGTGATATAATAAAGACAAAACCAAGCGCTAAGAGTAAATTTGTAAATAACTAAAAATATGCACAAAACTCATTTTAAACTTAAAAAGAGATCTGAATTAAAAGCAGCTGATAAGCCAATCATCTTAAGAGGTTGGACAGAATTTTTTGTGGTCTTCTTTATCATCACTTTCGTTATCCAGTTGATCATGCTTATCATCCTGAATTGGAATTTTTAAAAAGCATCAAACAAATAAAAATAAATCATATGATAAAATTCCAACTTAAAAACATTAAGATGAAATTAAACGTCTTTTTGTTTTTAACGCTCACAATTATTGGTATTAGCTTTGGAGTAATAAACGCCCAAGCTCTTAACGAAGATCCAGTTAAGTTTGTGCCCCAAGTTACCATTCCAGGCTCGAGCTTCGTAGCATCAACTACCATATATCTAGAGCCAAGCACCGCCCCAATCGCTAAATACATTAGCGCTATTTATAATTACGGCGTCGGAATAGTTGGAATCATGGCAGCCGTAATGTTAATGCTTGGCGGCATCATCTGGTTAACTTCAGCTGGCTCCAGCACTAAAGTTGAACAAGCCAAATCAATTATCGGCACCAGCTTGATTGGTATGGTATTAGTTCTAACCGCCGTTATCTTACTTAGAACAATCAATCCAGAATTAACTTCCTTCAAATCAATTGCCGTTGAAAGCATCAAAGAGAGAGAGATTCCACTGATAGTCGAAGCTTGTAATTGGAAAATCTCAAGCACATACACAATCAACGCTGGCCAAGGAGGATCAATGCAAATAACCGACATCGGCTGCGTCGACAAAGAATCTCCTACAGCTGCCAGCTATTGTTCAAAAATTACTCCTCCAACGCCCAGCCAACTAGCAGACGACCCAGCTAGCGATGGAAAGAAAGACAAAAAAGCAGTTTGTTGTTGCGTTAAATCAGCCTATGGATTAGCTGCAACTGAAACTGGTAAATCAGTAATCGACGTTGACAATAGCGGTATATTTCATTGCTGTACTATTCTCGGAGAACTGATAGATGGCCCTAACAACCGATCCGGTTTCGCCACTATCCAATCTAAAGATAAAATGAAGGCAACAGAAAAATGTTTAGAATATAAAACCACAGCAACCAAAACTGAAGGTGGCAAGGTTTACCACTGGGATCCTAATGAAACAAATTCCAGTATCGCAGACGGAAAATGCAGTACTACTTTTGATGACAACGACCCCCTCAAAGATCAATGTAAAGGAAAAGATAGTTATTCTCCTTGCAAATATGACGGCAAATCAGCTCTAGGCAGTGGGTATTGCGTTGGTAACATCTGCAAAAAATGTTTACCAGCAGGAGGAATTTGCTATTCCGATGATAAAAATTTAGATTGTGCTGGATCCGATGGTTTATGCGGTGGAGAAGGAACTGGCTCAGACTGCAATACTTTTACAGATCCAGACCCAAACTTACAAATGTGCTGGGGAAAACCAGCAACAGTTGGAAATAAGCTAAATGTAGGAGAAGAGTGCACAGCAAACAACCAATGCATTGCCGGTCTGTGTTGTCTTAAAGAAGAAAGTACCTTTTGGGGTCACAAAGGCGGATGGTGTTGGCCAAATGATCAGCGCAGTCCAGAAAGGTATGACTTACACTGCATACAAAACCAAACAAACTAAAAAATGAAAATAAATAAAAACAAAAAAAAATTAATCATAAATATTTTGTTTTTATTCCTGCTAATTGTTTTAGTCGGATTAAAAGCAGCTCCAGCCCTGGCTCTAAATGAAGCTCCGATTAAATTTGTGCCTCAAGTCACTATCCCCGGCTCTAAGTTCATAGCCTCAACCACTATGAATCTAGAATCTAACACTGGACCGATAGCCAACTATATTAGCGCTATTTATAATTATGGTGTTGGTATTGTTGGAATCCTATCTGCTTTAATGTTGATGATTGGTGGTCTTGTCTGGCTGACATCAGCGGGGTCAAGTTCTAAAGTTGAACAAGCCAAAGAAATAATTGGCAGCAGTCTAGCTGGTATGTTTTTAGTCTTGACGGCCGTTCTTCTACTTCAAGTAATCAACCCCGAATTAGTTAGTTTCAAAAAAATTGCCGTCGAAACTGTTAAAGAAAAAATATTAGAAGCAGACACCCCATTTTATGCCTCAAAAGACTCCATCCCCAAAGACACTCAATTAGGGACGGTTTGTGACGATTCTCTTTATGGTTGTAATTTTGCCGAACCACCAACTATTACTGTTGAAGATAGCGCTTGTGAAGAAAAATTTGGCAAAGAAGAGTGGCACAATAGAAAAATAGCCTGTATTTCCGCCTCTCCTCTAAAACAATTATTCTGCTGCGGATTAAGCCTAACCGACCAAAACTCTAAGAATGAATGGTGTAAGGGTAAGGTTGATGGCACTGCTTGCCAGGTATCAATCACTGGTAACTTTGGTTCTGGTTATTGCTCGGGTGGAAGATGCGAGGGATGTAAACGTCCAGCTGGAAGAGATTCATCTGGAGCTGGACAAAGATGTTCTTATAATTATGAATGCATGGACGGATCGGGATATTGCGGCGTAAAGGATGGAATCACCATATCTACAGGAGAATGTTTATCAATCATAGGGTCTGGCGGTGGTAAGGGATATTGCGCTGGATCAGTTAAGGAAGCTTCTGGTTGTGATAATGATGTTGGTGATATTTGTACCTTTGATGATTGTTGCCCTGGGTTATGCTGCAACCACTCTGGATATGTCAATGTCTGCGTTCCTGGCGATCAAAAAGATCAGGCCGGTGGAGATGATGAATGTAAATATTAAATATATGAAAAATAAAAAAATAGAAAATATTTGTCCTGGACATAATGCTTGCGCTGGTTGCGGCCAGTTAGTAGCAGTTCGGGCTGTAATGCGAGCTTTAGACCAGAATACCATTCTGACCAACGCTACCGGTTGTTTAGAAGTAACCACCACTGCTTACCCTAGTAGTTCTTGGGGCTTACCTTGGATCCATTCCCTATTTGAAAATTCCAGCGCTGTCGCTTCCGGCATTAGAGCAGCTTTAAATTATCAAGGCAAAAAGAATATAAAGATTGTAGCTCAAGGCGGCGATGGTGGAACTTTCGATATCGGCATCGGACTGATCAGCGGTATGTGGGAAAGAGGCGATGATATCCTTTATATCTGTTATGACACCGAGGCTTATTCCAATACTGGTATCCAAGCTTCAGGCGCTACACCATATGGAGCTAGCACCACCACCTCACCTAATAGTGACTGCTCTGAAGAGAAACAGCTTTGTCCTTTGTCTCCAGGTTCTAAACAAATGAAGAAAGACATGATTGGTATCGCCCTGGCTCATGGTGTGAAGTATGTCGCTCAAAGTACTGCTGGCTTCCCTGATGATATTACTAATAAGGTAAAGAAGGCTTTATCAATGCCCGGCCCAGCCTATATCCAAATCCTATCCCCTTGTGTCCCTGGTTGGAAGATAAACCTAGATCAGGCTGTAAAGATGGGTAAATTAGCGGTAACTACCGGACTTTATCCTTTATTAGAATATGAGGATGGAATATTGACCAACAAATCTAATGTTCCGCAACCGACTCCAAAAGTAGAAGAATATTTAAAACCACAAGGACGATTCAAACACTTATTCTCCGGAACACAATATCAATCTGACTTAATCCATATTCAAGACTTAGCTGATAATAATATTAAAAAATACGGTTTAAAATAAATTTAATATGTCAAAGGGAATGGAAAATAAATTTTTTAACTTTGGAACATTTTTTGTTTGCGCCATTTTTTTATTTTTATCTGGCAGCAAGATTGCCTCAGCTGCTGGTTTACAATGGAGCACATCTTATAGTCCTGCGCCTCTTTGCCCAATCGGATACGAAGTAGCTAGCTCGACAATAGTCGCTGGAATAGAAAAAACTGATTGTGATTATTCATTTCTAGTTAAGCCAACAGCGCCAGTCGGACCGATAATAGCCAACATAACTTGTTGTAAAGAAAAGGCTATAACAGCACCGCTAACAGCTTCAACTACCCCTAAAAAACCGTTCATATCTGTAGACAATCCATTATTTAATTTACAAGTTAAAATACCTGGATTAGAAAAAATGGCCTCAGAAACTCCAGCAACCTGTGAAGTAACTGATGACAGAACGTCTTGTAGTCTGCCCTGGATATCAATCTATGTTAAAGCTTTTTATAACTATTCTATGGGTATTGTCGGAATCTTAGCAGCATTAGCCTTGATGATTGGCGGAGTTATTTATTTAACATCAGCTGGAAATGCGACTAGAATATCAGAAGCTAAATCATGGATCGGTGGCGCTTTAACAGGTATGTTAATCATGTTTACCGCTTATATTTTATTAAACGAAGTAAACCCGGACTTAATCGGATTTAAACCAATTGAATTTAATATAGTTAGTGAGGACCCAATACCGATGGTGCCAATTGAAGATCTGTCAGTTAATGGTGTCACCTTAACCGCTTCAGGCAGCTGTTCTGCTGGATTTAAAAAGATTGCTCCCCATAAAAACGTAGATGTTAGGGGCAATATTCTTTGCGGCCCCACCGCAGACAAACTTGAA
>JBAXIF010000019.1:0-13074 GCA_037138515.1 Candidatus Falkowiibacteriota bacterium | reverse complement strand
TCGGCAATATCAAGAACTCCATAGACAATGTGTCTAACAAAAGGGGTACCCTCCAGACCAGAATTCACTTTCTATATGTCCAAAGAGGAGGCTGAGGCTTTGAAACAGGAAGTGGCTCAAAGATAATATGAAGGGACATAAAATACGATTACCGAAAAAGAATAAATATCAGAAAACAGCTGAAGCCATTTTGGATCTGCATGGAATGTATCAGGTTGAAGCGGAAGAGGCGGTGATTGATTTTTTGAATGACGTCAAAAGTCGCGGTTGTCGTTTTGTTCGGATTATTCCGGGCAAGGGAATCCATTCCGCGGACGGTTATGGCGTCTTGAACACTTTAGTTCGAGAGATTCTGAGCGGCCGAGGGTATAAGTTCAGTTCTGCCAAGATGAATGAGGGCGGAGAGGGAGCTCTGGATATTGATTTGACTAAATAATGATATGGCAAAAACCAAGATAGAAAAAGAATTGAGATTATTAGCCAATCCGGAAAAGGCGGTTATCTTGTCATATTTTTTCAAGACTGGTCCGGGACAATATGGCGAGGGTGATATCTTCCTGGGAGTGATGGTGCCACAACAGAGAATAGTGGCTAAGAATAATATCAACACCTCACTATCTGATCTGCAGATTGTTTTGGACTCAAAAATCCATGAATTGCGGCTAACAGCTCTTTTGACATTAGTCTTTCAGTATGAGAAAGCCGGAGCTAAAGAAAAGAAGGCTATCGTTGACTTTTACCTAAAAAACACCAATAATATAAACAATTGGGATCTAGTTGACCTGTCAGCCCCGAAGATTTTAGGGGACTATCTATTGAACCAAGATCGGAAATTATTATACAAGTTAGCTCAATCCAAAAAATTGTGGGAACGCCGCATCGCCATTATTTCCACTTTCGCTTTTATCAAGCAGAATCAATTTGATGACACTCTGAAGATAGCGGAAATGATTTTGACCGACAGTCATGACTTGATTCAGAAAGCGGTTGGTTGGATGCTTCGGGAAGTGGGAAAAAGAGATTTGGCTACTGAGGTTAAATTCCTAGAAAAGCATTCCACGCGAATGCCACGCACGATGCTACGGTATGCGATTGAGAAGTTTGAAGAGACTAAGCGAAAAGAATTTTTAAATAAAAAATAATTTAAATAATATGGCAGAAAAATTTGGAGGAAACACGGAGGGGGTTTATAAGCCAGAAGATGAAGGTACCGGAAAGATATATAAACCAGAAAATCCAATGAAGGTAGTTGGTAAGATTGACTTGAGTCAGTTTGAGAAGAAACCCAAAAAATTAGAATCAAGAAATAATTATGAAAAGAAAGAGAATTATAATGAAATGCTTAATCTCAAATTGAAAGAGATGTCAGAACGGGTAAATAATAGTTTTGGTCATTTTTTGCAGAGTGATGGATCGATCGATATGGAAAGCTCTAGCTATCGGTTTTCTGATAAAGAAAATGATCGTCAGACTATCAAGACTAAAGAAGAGACTTTTGCTGCCGGCAAGGGACAGACTAGAGAAAAGTGGCTGGAGGACAGAGAAAATGCTCGTGGTATAGTAACCGAGAAAGCTTTAACTTTGGTCTTGGATAAGATTTTAGGCGACGATTTTATTATTGCCAGATCTTCCGCTTTGGATGATTATAGTCATGGTGTTGATACTTTAATAGTTGATAAGAAAACCGGTGCTCCAATCTGTGGTATGGATGAGATGGGAGCGATTGATAATCGGGGTTATAGCGTTAAAGGTTCTAAAATCTATGATATTATTAATAAATACAACGGTACTTTTATCAAATATGGTGCTACTTTTAGAAACGGCGAATTACAATGCAAGTCCATCAAGAACGTCCCAACTTTTTATTTATCTTTAGATGAAAATGATTTGGATAAGGTTTTACCAGCCATTGCTAATGATGAAATTTCTGAAGTTGAAGCTAGCATTTTCCAACGCTTACTTCATTCCCTTGATAGTCAGATAGCTACTTATTACAAAGAACATACCAATCTGAAAGAAAATCTTTTTGATGTTAAGAAGGCACTGCTTTTAGAGCAGGATGATTTGAAAGATACTTTCGGTGATGAAGGTTGGGGTCGGACTGATGAGGGCAGAGAATGGAAGAGACGGATGGGACAAAATAATTTGCGTTTGAATATCTTGAACTTCCAAAAGTCACTTCAGAAAATGAAGGAGACTTGTGAAAAAATTAAGAAATAATAAATATGTCAGAACTATTTTTACAAAACACTTTAAGCCGAGAACTGGAAAAGTTTACTCCGATAGATGAAGGTCTTGTCGGTCTTTATACCTGCGGTCCAACAGTCTATAATTTCGCTCACATCGGAAACTTGCGGACTTTCTTGTTTGAAGATTTGTTGAAAAGAGTTTTGACTTATAACGGCTACACCGTCCGCCACGTGATGAACATCACTGACGTTGGTCATTTGGTTGGTGATGAGGATGAAGGCGCTGACAAGATGGAAGAGGGCTCTAAGAGAGAAGGTAAAAGTGCTTGGGATATCGCTGATTTTTATACTGCTTCTTTCAAAAAAGATTTGGCAGTGTTGAATATCATCGAGCCGACTATCTGGTGTAAAGCGACTGATAATATTCCGGAGCAGATTGAGATGGTTAAGACTTTGGAAGCTAAAGGATTTACCTACAGTACTCCTGATGGAGTCTATTTCGATACCGCTAAATTTCCTCAATATAATAGATTGAGTCGTTTGAATCTGGATGAACTCCAAGAAGGCGCTCGAGTTGAGAAGAATGAAAATAAAAAGAATGCCACTGATTTTGCTCTTTGGAAATTTTCTCCCAAAGGCGAGAAACGTCAGATGGAATGGGAATCTCCTTGGGGTGTTGGCTTTCCGGGATGGCATTTAGAATGTTCGGCGATGAGCCTGAAATACTTAGGCCATAATCTGGATATCCATTGTGGTGGCATTGATCATATCAACGTCCATCATACTAATGAAATAGCTCAGAGCGAAGCGGCTACTGGAGAAAAGTTTTTCAACTACTGGATGCATGGTGCTTTCTTGAATATTGCCGGTGGTAAAAAGATGGCTAAGAGCGATGGCAATTTTTTGACTGTCGATAATTCTTTTATTCAGAAAGGAATCAATCCACTCGCTTACCGTTATGCAGTTCTCAGCGTCCATTACCGCAAGCCAATGGAATACAGCGAAGAGACTGTCCGGAATGCGGAGAATGGTTTGAATCATCTGCGCCACCAAGTCAGTGATTTAGGAACTGAAATGGGTGAGATCAATAAAGAATATAAATATAAATTTTTGGAAGCGATTAATGATGATCTTAATCTGGCTCAAGCTTTGGCGGTTGTCTCGGAAATGCTTAAGTCAAAGATTGATAATGCTGACAAATTAGCAACCATCGTTGATTTTGATTTGGTGCTTGGTTTGGATTTAGTAGAAAAAATTCCAGCTGAAATCATTACTCTAGCGCAAGAAAGAGAAGAAGCTCGAACTAGTAAGGATTGGTCCAGATCAGATGAGCTCCGATTAATAATTGAAGAGCAGGGATACCTGCTTAAAGATGGCGCTGGTGGATTTACTTTGATGAAAAAATAATATATGGCGAAGAACTTTTGGCAGAAAATAAAAAAACCGATATTAGCAATGGCGCCGTTAGCTGGCGTAACTGATAGTCCTTTTCGAATCTTAGTCCAGAAATATGGCGCTGATGTTTTGTATAGCGAGATGGCTAGCGTCACCGCCTTATTCTACAAACCGGAAGAAACTTTGGAGCTTCTGCAGTTTACTAAGACAGAACGACCTTATGTTGTTCAACTCTTTGGTTCTGATCCGGAACATTTTGCGGTAGCTGTGAAAATAATTGAAAAGAAAATCAAGCCGGATGGCATCGATATCAATTTCGGTTGCCCAGTCAGGAAAGTTACCAAGCAAGGAGCTGGAGCCGCTTTGATGGCTGATTTGCCAAAATCTCGAGCCGTGATTGAAGCTGTTTTAGCTAACACTAAATTACCTCTGTCTATCAAGGTGAGAACTGAATCTGGTAAAGTGAAATTGAAAGATTTCTTGCAGAATATTTCTGATTTGAAGATATCCACTCTCATGATTCATGGCCGGACACTGAAACAAGGATTCAATGGTGATATTGATATTGCCGCTATCAAGGATGCCCGGAAATATTTTTCCGGAATTATCCTGGCTAATGGCGGAATCAATAGCCATACTGATATGGTACGAGTCTTGTCTGAAACAGACGCTGACGGTGTCGGTATCGGTCGCGGAGCACTGGGTCGTCCTTGGATCTTCAAGGAGCTCAAGAATCCAAAATTCAAGATGAGCTCCGATCAGATTTCTAAATTAGCATTGCAACATTCCAAGCTGATGGCTAAACAGAAAGGCCAGCCGGGAATACTAGAAATGCGCAAGCACTTATGTTGGTATGTGAATGGCTTGCCTGGGGCCAAGAAAATGCGGGAGAAAATGGTGCGCGTAGAGAGTTTAGAAGATATTAAAAAAGTTTTAGCTTTATAATTTATGACCTTATATATCAACACCTCAGATCGCAGTCAGATCATTATCGCTTTGAAAGCGGGAGACAAGAATATTGCCACCAAGTCTTTTTTGGCACCCCAAAAGCAAGCTGAGAAATTATTGGTGGAGATCGACAAGCTTTTGAAAAAGGCTGGTAAGAAATTGAAAGATTTGAAAAAGATTGAAGTCATGGAGAAGGGTAGTAGTTTTACCGCTCTTCGAATCGGAGTACTTACCGCTAATGCCTTGGCCTATTCTTTGAATATTCCGGTGGTGTCAGCTGAGGGACATAAAGCATTATCTAAAAAAGGTGTAAGAGTGGTAGCCCCGGAATATGACCGGATGCCTAATATCGGATAAAATATATGAAAAAAATATACATATCAATCTTAATCGTTTTAAATTGTTTGTTTTTATTTCCTTTTAGTTCCGCTTCAGCGGCCACTAGCTTGTCGGGTCGGATTTTTTTGCAGGTGCAGGATAAAGGCCAGGCTTGGTATGTTTATCCAGTTGACTCCAAGAGATATTATTTAGGCCGTCCCACTGATGCCTTCAATATCATGAAGAAGTTGGGTTTAGGGGTTTCGGAAAAGGATTTCTATTCCTTTGCTATTAGACCACCTAAGAATATCTTGGGTCGGATTATTCTGCGCGTTCAAAGTAGTGGTCAAGCTTATTACGTTGATCCTTTAAGTGGTCATTTAAATTATTTAGATCGTCCGGATGATGCTTACAGAGTAATTAGAAGTTTGGGACAGGGAATTACTAATACTGATTTAAACAGGATTAGTTTAGGATATCTAGGAGTTATTTCCGAAGATTTACCGGCGACTGGAGTTCAGTTAACTCCAGATCAAAGAATGGTTCGATTCTTGTGGAAATATAATGGCAAGAGTTATTATTTAGATGAGATTTTTAGCAAGAGTTTGTATAATCAATATAGCGCTATGCCCCGGGTTTTAAGTTACCGTCAGGGTGAAGAACCAGCTAATATGAGAGATAGTTTTTATGCCATGTTCATGGCCCCTAGGTCAGGCGACAATCTTTTAGATAAGGTGATTGCTGACTTAAAGGTTATTGCCCAGAAAGATGGAATAAGTGGTGATAAACTGGCGGAATTTATGATGGCTTTTGTCCAATATATCCCCTATGACACTAGCAAGTTTAATAATACTAATGTCCCTAACTATCTTTATGAAACCCTATACCGTAATTCCGGAGTTTGTTCCGATAAGAGCTTCTTGTCAGTGGCTATTTTACGGAAGATGAATTACGGCGCCGCCGTCTTGGATTACCCAGATAACAAGCACTCCGCTGCTGGCGTTTCTTGTCCAGTTGGCCAATCTACTAGCGGTTCTGGATATTGTTTTGTGGAAACCACTAACTTCTTTCCTATTGGGGTAGTGCCTAATGCCTTGAAAGCTGGTCAAGCGGAAAGCACTAGTCAGTTTGATAATATCTTTAGTGCTAGTCACCTAGGAACAATGGAAATATATCAAAAAAGCTCAGCTAATAGCTATTCTGGGCTTACTCAGACCATGGCTAAAGCGGATCTGATCAAAAAATTAGTACAGGCTATTGATGATGCTAAGAATGAGTTGAATGCTGCCTCCTTAGAATTAGCTAATGATCGTGAGGCTTTGAATGCTTTGCAACTTAGGATGAATAATTACAAAAATATTGGTGATTGGGACAATTATAATAGCCTGATTCCACAATATAATGAGGCTGCTAAGAATTATAATGATAAGGTGGCTAACTATCAGTTAAAAGTAGACATTTATAATGCTAATATTCGCGAGTACAATAGCTTGAGCAAATCTTTTTACCAGCAGAATTAATTGGTTTAAATTAGGATAGGGTAAATAAAAAAGAGAATCCGATATTTGGATTCTCTTTTGGTTTAATCGTTAGGGTAAAAATAGGATTAAAACTTCATAATTGTAGTTTGGTAATTTTTGCCCATGTCTTAGTTCGCATCTTCCTCTTAATTGTTTCATGACTCCATATAGCCTTTGCGGTGGGATTGATAAATCATGACCCAAGGTTTTAAGTATAACATTGATGTCATGAGATATTTCTTCGGCCATTGTGCAATGATATCCCAGACTTTCATAATCATTGTGCTTGTATTGGCTGATTTTTTGCTGGTTTTTGTCAAAAAGAATTATTTTACAGCCACTATGGCCCCAGGTATGTCCTTCAACAGTCAATCCGGTTTCGACTCCAAGGCTTTTTTCAATATGGATTGGCTCTAATTCTTTGTCTTTGCCCCCGTAAGGGAAGGTTGTTTTGTAATGCATCTTCTATTTTTTAATTGGTTTTCACAACAGACTTAAACCTGCTCTGAGGACCAATTAAAAATATATTTAAAGAACTTAGTTTTTAGATTATGATATAAAGATATATCTTTGTCAATATTGTTGACATCTAAAGGGAAATAAGCTAATCTAAGACTGTTAGAGGTTTCGACCTCTATTTTATAATTTATAATAAAAAACATCATACTTGGCTTATTTTCTTGTCTGTCTATCTATATAGTCAGATCCGCTAAGTAGACGTTTAAAGAAAAAAACTATGAACATCCCTAAAATTGAGGAATTGTTTAAAGCCGGTGCCCATTTTGGTCACAGAACTAACCGTTGGCACCCAAAGATGAAGCCTTTCATCTTCTGTTCTAAAAAAGGCGTTTATGTTCTTGATTTGAATAAGACTCAAGAATGTATGGAAACTGCTTTTGCTTACATGCAAAAATTAGTTAAAGAAGAAAAATCTATTCTGTTTGTCGGAACCAAGAACCAAGTTAAGAAACCAATGAAAGAAGCAGCTATCGCTTGCGGTATGCCTTACATCGTGGGTAAATGGTCCGGAGGTTATTTGACTAACTTCACAGTTATCAAAAAATCTATCAGAAAATATACTGATTTATTAGTGCAAAAAGAAGAAGGTAAATTAGATAGATACAACAAGAAAGAACGTTTGAATATCGACCGTGATTTAAAGAAAATGGAAGCTAAATTAGGTGGTTTAGTTACTTTGAACAAATTACCTGACGCTTTATTCGTTTGGGATATCAAGGAAGAGGCTACTGCAATTGAAGAAGCTTTAAGCATGAAGGTCCCAGTTATCGCTATCGTTGATACTAACGTTAACCCTGACTTAGTTAAATACCCAATTCCAGCTAATGATGATTCTACTAAGACTGTTAAAGTCATTTTAGATGCTGTAGTTGATGCTGTAGTTGAAGCTAGAAAAGCTAAAAAGGATTAAGAAAAAATTTAAATTATTTAATTTATAAATAATATGGAACAGATTAAAGCTTTACGTGAAAAAACTGGCGCTGGTATGGTTGATTGTAAGAAAGCGCTTGATGAATGCGGTGGTGATTTAGATAAAGCCGTAGAAATCTTACGTAAGAAAGGTATTGCTAAGGCTGCTAAGAGAACTGATCGCGAAACTAGCGAAGGTTTAGTGTTAGTCGCTGTTAATGATGATCATACTGAAGGTTATATCTTAGAACTTAACTCTGAAACTGATTTTGTATCTCGCAATGAGAAGTTTCAAGATTTAGCTAAGGCTATTTTAGAATTGGTTAAGGCTAACAAGCCAGCTGATTTAGAGGCTTTACATGCTTTGACTATTGCTGGTTTGTCAGTTAAGGATACCGTTGATAACTTAAGCGGTACTATTGGTGAAAAGTTAGGTATTAGAGGTTTTGCTATTTTAAATGGCGCTACTGTTTCCAGTTACTCTCACTTAGGTGGTAGAATTGGCGTTCTAGTGGCATTATCAGAAGCTGGTAAGGCTGAAATCGCTACCGATATCGCTATGCAAGTCGCTGCTTCTAACCCTAAATACTTAGCTCCAGAAGAAGTTTCTGCAGAAGAGATTGCTAAGGAAAAAGAAATCTACCGTGAACAGCTTTTGAAGGAAGGCAAACCGGAGCAGATGATTGAAAAGATTGCTGAAGGCAAGATTAACAAATATTATTCGGATGTCTGTTTATTGAAACAGGAATTTATCAAGGACGATAAGAAGACCGTTGAAGGAATCTTAAACGGCATCAAGATTGAGAAGTTCGTCCGTTACAGCTTATAATTTTCTTCTAAACAATTCCGCCTTAATGGCGGAATTGTCTTATTTACGCCTATGAAAATAGTTCAAGTTCAGTTTTCTCCTTGGGACAAGAAATATAATTTTATCAACAGTGAAGACCTTAAATTAAAAGTTGGCGATCAGGTGATCGTTGATACTGATTTAGGTTTAGAAATTGGTGAAATTGCCGGATTCTTGAAAGAACCAGAAGAAAAGACTGAAGAAATTAAGTCAGTTGTTCGTCTAGCTAATTCTGATGATATAGAAAAGGTGGTGTCTGAAGAAAAAAAGAAAGAAGCCTTAATCTATTGTCAGGAATTGGTAGAAAAATATAATCTGCCAATGAAATTAGTCGATATCCATTTTGCTTTGAATGGTTCTCGCATGAACTTTGCTTTTGCGGCTGAAGGTCGGGTTGATTTTCGCCAATTAGTAAAGGATTTGACTGCTCACTTCAACACTAGTATCCGTCTGACTCAGATTGGAGCTCGAGATGAGGCTCGCGTTAACGGTGATTGCGGTCATTGCGGACGGAATCTTTGCTGTAAGAAATTCATCAAGGATTTTTCCTCGATTACTTCTGAAATGGCTGAAGTGCAGCAGGTTGTTCATCGGGGTAGCGATCGTATTTCCGGGATGTGTGGCCGTTTGATGTGCTGCTTATCTTATGAATATGATGGTTATCAAGATTTGGCTAAAAAATTGCCTCCAATCGGCGCTAAGGTTAATGTTGATGGTCAGAGAGGTGAAGTTTTGGGCCATCACGTTTTGAAACAATCAGTCGATGTGAAGTTTCCCGGAGAGAAGGGCGAGGGTTATGTCGTAGTTGAAGTTGATTTGAATAGACATAACAAGAAGAAATAATCGATTTATATTTTTAGAGATAAAAAAGCACTCTCACTCGGGAGTGCTTTTTGTTTTGCCCTTTTTATCATTTTTGTGCTATAATTGTAACATAAAAATATTTAATACTTAGATTTAAAACTATGATCAAATTAGCGATTAATGGCTTTGGCCGAATTGGTAGAGCCTCTTTAAAAATCATTTTAGAAAAACACAAAAATGTTCGGGTGGTAGCTATCAATGACTTAACCGACACCAAGACTTTAGCTCATTTATTGAAGTATGATTCTTGTTATGGAATTTATGACGCTAAGATTGATTTTGATGCTAAACACTTAATCGTGAAGGGTCAAAAGATTCCAGTTTTAGCCGAAAAGGACCCAGCTTTATTGCCTTGGAAAAAATTAGATGTTGATGTTGTTTTAGAGTGTACTGGTCGTCTTACCAACAAGGAAGGCCTGTCTTTCCATTTAGAAGCTGGTGCTAAAAAAGTTATTTTGTCAGCTCCAGCCAAGGGCAAGGAAGATAAAGTAAAGACTGTTGTTATCGGTGTTAATGAAGATAAAATCACCAAGACTGATAAGATGTTGTCTTGTGCTTCTTGTACTACTAATTGTTTAGCTCCAGTGTCTGATATTATTCGTCAATACTTCGGTATCAAGAAAGCTATTATGACCACTATCCATTCTTATACTGCTTACCAGAATTTAGTTGATGGACCGCACAAAGATTTGCGTCGCGCTCGGGCCGCTGCTTTGAATATGGTTCCAACAACCACTGGTGCGGCTTTGTCAGTAACTGAAACTATTCCATCTTTGAAGAATAAATTCGACGGTTTGGCCGTCCGCGTTCCGACTCCAGTTGGTTCTTTATGTGATATCGTTTTTGTTACCAAGAAAAAAGTTAGTGTCGAAAAAGTGACTGAAGTTTTCAAAAAAGTAGCCAAGATGAATAGATATGCTGGTATTATCCAGGACAGTGAAGAGCCATTAGTCTCTATCGATATTGTTGGTAACCCTTATAGTGCTATCGTTGATCTACCGATGACTAAAGTGGTTGATGGTGATTTATTGAAAGTGACTGCTTGGTATGACAATGAATGGGGCTATTCCAATCGCTTAGTTGATTTAGCGATTATGTTTGCTAATAAATAACTTATAAAAATATGGGAGGATTTGAAAATAGTTTTAATAATTTCAAACCAGTTTCTAAGGAGGCTAAAGAAGAAGCGTTCATTGCCGGTATGGGTAAGGGTGCTCGAGAAGGGCAATTAGAGAGAAAGCCTGATGGCTTTGAAGCGGTCCATAAAGTTTTTAAGAGCAAGAAGCAGTATGACAGAAAAGAGAAACACAAGACTGGTTATAATGAATAAATAAAAATATGGACAAAATTATTATTGCCTCTGGGCCGGTAATCGTTGAAGACAATAAAGTTCTATTAAATCAACATGGAGATACTAGTTTCTGGAAATTTTGCGGTGGACGGGTAGAGAGTAATGAAGTTGGTTTGATTGAAACTGCTAAAAGAGAGGTGATGGAAGAAATGGGTCTGGAAATTGAAATCCTAAAAGAAGAGCCATTTTTAATGCACACCGTTAAAGAGGTTGATGGAGGTAAATTGGATGTTATTTTAGTTCATTACTTAGCTAAAAAAATTGGAGAAATAAAGCCAGGTAGTGATATCCGAGAATGGGCCTGGATTGATATGGATAATTTGTCAGGAGAAAATCTAGCTCCTAATATCTTACCAACTTTACGTCATTTTGGATTTATCAAATAAAAAATTATGAGTATTATCGCTAAAATCAAGAAAGCTAACCTAGTTGGCCGAGGTGGAGCTGGTTTTCCCACAGCTTTGAAATGGGAATCAGTTTACAAGGCCAAGGGTGAAACTAAATTTGTAGTTATTAATGCCGCTGAAGGCGAACCGGGAGTTAAGAAGGATGGCTATATTTTAGCTAACCATACTACCGAGATGTTTGCCGGTGTTCGTTTGGCTATGGATTATTTAGGCGCGGAAAAGTGTTATTTATATATTAATGAAGCTTATTACAAGAGAGATCGTTTAGGTATTCTGAAGGCAGTGAAGGCCAATAGTTTGACTAAGCGCTTTGAATTTTTCGTTAAGCCGCATGAGGCTGGTTATATTGGCGGGGAAGAGACGTCTATCTTGAATGCTATTTCTGGTTTCAAGATTGAACCACGTTTAAAACCGCCATATCCGACAACCTCTGGTTTATGGGAAATGCCAACCCTAATTGATAATGTGGAAACTTTTTATAACGTTTCATTAGTTGAAAAAGGAGAATATCAAAAAGAAAGATTTTATACTATAAACGGTCCAGTTAAAAATCCTGGAGTTTATTCTTTTCCTAATGACTGGACGATAGAAGAAGTGTTGTATAAAAGTGGTAATTATCCTAAATTTCCTTTTTTCGTTCAGGTGGGAGGCGATGCTTGTGGTGAAGTCTTGAATGAAAGCCAGTTAGGCGTGTCGGCTACTGGAGCTGCTTCCATTACTATTTATGATTTGGAAAAACATCAGCCGAAAAAGTTATTGCAATATTGGATTAATTTCTTTTCTAATAATTCTTGCGGCCAATGTACGCCTTGTCGAGAAGGGACTTATCGCTTAGCGGAAATGTTGCAACAGAAAACGGTTGATTGGAATATTTTTACTGATTTACTAGACAGCTTAACAGAAACTTCTTTCTGCGCTTTGGGGGGCAGTGATTCAACTCCGGTCAAATCATACTTTAAAAATGTTTTAAATAATAATTTAAAAAAGATTATATTATAATTTTGTCACTTAAAGAGTATTCCTTAAGTGATGAAATAAAAAAATTATGGAAAAGACTAAACAATCAGAGAAGCCGGTAGAGGCTGTATCTGAGAGAAAAAAAATGATTGATATCGATGAATTAGTAACCGGTTCAATTAGAATCTACAAGGAGCATTTTAAAAAATTTATATTAATGATGTTGATTAGCTTAGCATCATATGTGCCTTTTTATTTAATTTCTGAGTGGTTATCAGTTAATACTAATATTATTTTAGGTATTATCTTGGTGGTCTTGTTTGTTTTGTCAATCTTAGTATTGATTTATTTTGGTGTCAGATCTCAGATTGGTATGTACTTCATTTTGAAGAATCCAAAAATGGAAATCAAGGAATTATTTGCGAGCACTAAGACTCTTTTCTGGAAATTCTTCGGTCTAAGCTTGTTGACTGGAATCTTAGTTTTCTTGTGGACATTATTACTTATCATTCCTGGTATCATCTTCGGAGTTTTCTATTGTTTCGCTTCATATTTGTTGATTTTTGAAGATGTTAAAGGCATGAATGCTATTAAGAGAAGTAAGGCTTTGGTTACTGGTTATTGGTGGGCAGTTTTTGGCCGAACCATGTTCGCTATTTTAGTAGCTATGTTAGCTTCTTTTGTTTTGAGTATTCCATTTATCTTCTTATCTGAAGGTTCTATTTTATACACCATCTATAGCTTATTACAAAACATCGCTTGGGCGGTGGTCACTCCGATCTTTATGATCTTTACCTATTTGATGTATAAAGATTTACGTCATATTAAAGGTTAATAAGAATAATTTACT
>JBAXIF010000018.1:0-13242 GCA_037138515.1 Candidatus Falkowiibacteriota bacterium | reverse complement strand
GGTGCAAGCGGCGCTTACTCCACATCGGTTCCGTACGGCTGGTCGGGAACTGTTATTCCAGATCTGCCCGGCTACACATTCAAGCCCGTGACGAAGGATTTCTCCAATGTCACGACGACTCAGAAACAGGATTTCGCCGCAACGGCCATAACGTTCACTATTTCCGGAAAGATAACCACGGGCGGCGCCGGGAAGATCGGCGTGGTCGTGAAGGGATTGCCGGGCGATCCGATCACTAGCTTGACAGGGGCTTATACGGCGACAGTTCCTTACAATTGGAGCGGAATGGTGACGCCGGTGCTGGCGGGCTATGCTTTTACGCCCGCGGTAATCACGTATGCCAATGTGATGGCGAATCAGACGCAGAATTACGAGATGGCCGCCGCCACGTTTACGATCGCGGGCAAAGTCATGCTGAACGGTGTGGCGTTAAGCGTCGAAGACGGAATATGAGGGCGAAATTATTGCATTTGGAAAAGTTAGGGTTCCATCTGGATGTTGAAACTATCTTGGCTAAGTATCCCAATTACGTTCCGGTTAATGGCATAGTGGATGAATTGTTTGCTGTTCCCTATAACCAGAAAAAGATTAAAAAAGATTTAGAACTTAAAAATCCACGTGAGGAAGATATGATGGCGGAGTATTTTTTCAACAAGAAATCCAGTCCTTTGCGTGATGCCCATATCAGTCTGGAGAGAATCTTGAAGATCAGAAAAAAGATTGGTGGACAGATAATCTTTTGTCACCCTGGCCATCATAATAAGATGCGGGGCAAGATTATTCCAAAGTTAAAGAAGTTAGGAATAGACGGTTTAGAGTTATTATCTCCCCATCATAGTCATGAGACTATTATGTATATTCAATACTTAGCGGAAGAGTTTGATTTTATTACTACCGGCGGATCTGATTTTCATAAGTTTGAATTACCAGATAAGAAGATTAAATATTCTTGGCAGTGGTTTAATATTGATTCTCAGAATTTAAGAAAGATTGATAAGATTATTGGGAAATAAATTTTGTTTAAATAAAAAAGACACTAATCGTTATAGTGTCTTTTTTAGTGGAGCAATTATTTCAATAGTTTTTTGATTTCTTCAATTTTGTTTTGAGTTATTTTCTCGCCGTCTTTAATAATACTGGAAACAACTCTCTTATCGTAGTATTTTTTGAGCCGAGGCCCATTATAAGTGCCAGAGACTCCAGGTTCCAAAAGAATGTCGGTGTGGTGTGTATTACTTTTGGCTAAGTTTGCTAGAAGTATTTCCAGTCCTCGCATGACAACAGTGGAAGTATTTGGTTTTTTGTTCTCAAATTGATAGTGATTATAAAGATTAACGGAAACAATTACATCAGCCCCCATGTCTTTAACAACATTGTCAGGGACAGGGTTTGAGGCTCCGCCGTCAATCAGCAACTTATCTTTGAATTTTACCGGCCTGAATGTTAATGGCACTGAAACGCTAGCTCGGACAGCAGTAGCTAAATCACCTTTCTGGAAGACAAATGTTTCTCCTTGGTAGATGTCGGTCGCTACTATCTTTAATGGAATTTTAGCATCTTTGAATTCGGCTCCATCTAGCATTTGGCGGAATAATCTTTCTAGTCGGTTGCCAGTTAAGAGTCCTCCAGTGCGAGATATATCAAAAAGTAGCGCTATCTTTTCTCGCTGGTTTCCCATCATTTCGTTTTCTAATTTTTCGATATCTTGAAAGACGGCATAATGGGCAGCGACAAAAGCGCCGATGCTTGATCCGGCTAAAAAATCAATCGGAATATTGTTTTGTTCTAAGGTTTTGATAACGCCGACATGAGCTGGTCCGCGAAAGCTACCGCTGCCCAAGGCTAAACCTAATTTTTTTCTCTTTAGCATAAATTAAAAATATTTTTTTAAATATTTACCAGTCCAACTATTCTTTATTTTAGCAATTTCTTGAGGTGTACCGCAAGCGACTAAGTGTCCGCCTTGGTTTCCGCCCTCTGGTCCAAGATCGATTATCCAATCGACTGATTTGATAATATCGATATTGTGCTCAATGATTAAAACAGTGTTTCCTTTATCAACTAACTTGTTCAATACCTCCAATAATCTCTTGATATCATCGAAATGCAAGCCGGTGGTTGGTTCGTCTAAGATGTATAGTGTGTTACCGGTCGCTTGGCGAGATAGTTCAGTGGCTAGTTTTATTCTTTGAGCTTCACCGCCGGAAAGAGTGGTTGAACTTTGACCTAATCGAATGTAGCCTAGGCCGACATCAAATAAAGTTTGTAGTTTTTGGTGGATATTTTTTTCTTCCTTGAAGAATCCCATAGCTTCCTGAACAGTCATTTCTAGAACTTGGAAAATATTCTTATCGCGATACTTGATTTCCAAGACCTCTCTTTTATATCTCTCGCCAAAACAGGTTTCACATTTTACATAAATGTCTGGCAAGAATTGCATTTCAATTTTCAAGATACCGTCGCCGCTACAAGTTTCGCAACGACCACCGATAGTATTAAAAGAAAAATGATTAGCCTTGTAGCCTTTGACTTTAGCCTCGGTTATGTTAGCAAAGAGATCTCTGATCGGAGTAAAGACTTCGGTATAAGTGGCTGGATTAGAACGAGGCGTGCGGCCGATAGGGGATTGATCGATATCAATAACCTTGTCTATTAATTCCAATCCTTTAATTTCTTTATGTTCTCCAGGACGAGTCTTGGCTCGATAGAAATGACGGGTCAAAGCGTTAGCTAAAATATCAGTCATCAAGGTTGATTTTCCGGAACCGGAAACGCCAGTGATGGCGACAAATTTACCAAGAGGAATATGAACATCGATATTTTTTAAGTTATGCTCTGTTGCTCCTAAAATGCTGATATGTTGACCGGATCCTTTGCGGTAATCTTGGGAAGTCAGAATAGTCTTTCTTCCGGAAAGATAGGCTCCAGTTAATGATTTAGGATCCTTTTTGATATTTTGGGGAGTACCAGCAAAGATTATTTCACCACCGTATTCTCCAGCTCCTAATCCAATATCAATAACATAATCAGCCGCTAAGATAGTGGCTTCATCGTGTTCTACCACGACCACCGTGTTACCTTTGCCCTGAAGCATTTTTAAAGTTTCGATTAATTTGTCGTTGTCCCGTTGGTGTAATCCGATAGATGGTTCATCTAAGACATAAAGGATGCCGACTAAGGCTGATCCAATTTGGGTAGCAAGTCTTAATCTTTGGGATTCACCGCCGGAAAGAGTATTGGCGGTTCGGTTTAAGTTTAAATAATCCAGTCCGACGTTTTTAATAAAATCCAATCTTCTTTTAATCTCTTTGGCAATTGGAGCGGCAATTTTCTTGTCGCGTTCGCTAAGCTTGTCAGATTTTTCTAAAGCTACAAAAAAATTACGACAATCTAGAAGATTTTTTTCAGCTACAGCGTAGATTGATTCACCATTTAATTCTACCGCTAATATCTCTGGCTTTAATCTTTTACCGGAACATTTAGGGCAAGGTAGAGATTGCATGTATTGGCCAATCTTCTGATGGATATAGCTGGAGTCAGTTTCTTCATAGCGACGTTCTAGGTTGCCGATGACGCCCTCAAAGTCTTTGTCTCCTCTCAATACGATTCCTATTTGTTTTTCAGTAAATTGTTTGAGTGGGGTGTTAACATCAAAACCATTTCTTTCTCCTAGTTTTTTAACCTCTTCTAAGAGTAGGTGTTGGTTGTGAGAACTATAATGAGTCCAAGGTTTAACTGCTCCTTGCGCTAGGCTTAGATTGTGATTCAAGATTAATTCGGGATCAACCTCTAATTTATTACCTAAACCACCGCAAGTAACGCAAGCGCCACCGGAGGAATTAAAAGAAAAGTCTCCTGGTTGGAGTTCATTTAGAGTGATGTGCCCATTGGGACAGATTAATTTTTTCTTTTCTTTCTTTAATTTCTTGTGACATTCTGGACAATGAGGGGTACCAATTTTGGCATAAATCAAACGGAGGTAATCATAAATTTCAGTGATGGTTCCAACGGTAGAGCGAGGATTGTGACTGGTTGAACGTTGGTCAATAGAGACAGCCGGTGGTAATCCTTCAATTAAGTCAACGTCCGGTTTATCCATTAATCCGACAAATTGGCGGGCATAAGAGGATAATGACTCGACATAACGTCTTTGACCTTCGGCATAAAGAGTATCGAAGGCTAAAGAAGACTTGCCGGAGCCGGAAAGTCCAGTGATGACGATAAATTTATCTCGAGGTATATCAATATCAATGTTTTTGAGATTGTTAACCCGCGCCCCTCTGATCTTGATATAGTTGTTGTTCATAGTTTTAGATAATAGATAGGAAAAGACGGATGACTTTTACCTTAATTTGTTCCCACCAGTTTAATCTAATTTTTGCAATATGAAAAGGGGCTGACTGTCTCTTCCATTTATTGAAAATATGAGTCAGTTCTTGGACTATCTCTTTTTGTTTAAAGAAGACTCCCACTTCCATGTTTTGGCCAAATGATAGGGAGTCTAAATTTTGGCTACCAACTAAAGCTTCGTTGTCATCGACAATCAATATTTTGGCGTGGTTCATTTTGGGGTTGGCATAAAATTTGATCCCGGTTGGTTCTAGTTGGGAAATATAGGAGTAATTAATCTTGTTGATTGTATTGATGTCTGTATTTTCTGGAATGATAATTTCAATTTCAATATTACGTCTTCGGGCGTCATCTAAAAGAGCCATTAACCAGCGCGGAGGAAGAAAATAAGGAGTGATAATCTTGATGCTTCTTTGAGCTGAAACTATTTTATTTTTATAGTAGTCCATTAAAGAATTGATGTTGTGGATTGGGAGACTTTCTATAACCAATGATTTAACCTTCTTGATTAATGATTTTTTGTAGTAAGCCAGAATATGTTTTTTCTTTCCACCACAGGATTGATAGGTCCGCACAAAAGAACGTAAGACAGCTTTGACGGTCTTGTTTCCTTCCATTTCAATCTGGATATCTTGCCAATTAATAATCTTCTTCTCAATATTTACTCCGCCGACAAAAGCGACGCGCTTATCAATCACGATAATCTTGCGATGAGTACGGTGCCAGAAACGACTGAAGAATAAGACTTCTACTCCGGCTTCGCGTAGGTCGCTGATAGTTTTCTTTTTTAAATCCATGCTGCCGAAAGCGTCAGCCACTACAATAACTTCTATCCCAGCTAAGGCCTTCTTTTTAAGCAGACCAATAAAGTCATGACTGTCGGTGGTGTCATCCAAGAAAATATACATTTCAATGTAAATTGATTTTTTGGCCTGAGAGATAGATTTAATCATGGCGCTCCAAGCTTTTTTGGAGGTTGTGTAGAGTTTGTATTTCATGTCCCCTAGTATAGCATGGTTTCCAGATTTTGTCGCTATCCTTAGCCAGAAAATAGATCAGCAATATCCTTTGACAGAAGCTGAAAATAGTTGTAAGATACCTTGAAACTTGTACGGCCGTATAAGCTTCTTGTAAATTAACAATTGAAATTAGTAATAACTAAAAATGTCAGACATGATTGTGAAAAAAGAAGAACCTCAAACACCAAAAGGCAATATTATTGTCTTTGACACCTGTGTGGTAATAGATGATCCAGAGTCAGTGGATACTGTTCGCATAGGAGAAAATGCTAATAATTTAGCGGTCATTCCGTGGCAGGTGATGCTGGAGCTCGATAAAATGAAAACGAGACCAGGCGTCGGACATGAAGCACGCGAGGCTGTTAGGAGAATTAGAAAAGCTTCAAAAGAACCTAACTCCAACTTGATAATTGAAAACCAAGTATCTTTTTCTTGCGGCGGGTTAGACAAGAGCCTCTCTGATCATCAGATTATGGCTACCGTAGTGCATATTTCCAAAAAGATAAATTCTAATGACAAAAAGAATCCCTATTTTGGATACAAAAAGATTAAGTTCTTAACTAACGATGAAATTCTTCAAGCTTTATCGGAGGTTGTTTTCCGTCAAAATCCTAACATCCTAATCGAGCCTTTACTTAAAAATCAAGTTAAGGAAGTTGAGGATAAATCAACAAAAAAGGTCAGATTAGGGGAGAAGGATAGAAAAGAATTGGAAAAAGGAGTAACTCGCTTGCCGCTGGATAAAAAACTAAACCTTAAAGAAAATGAGATGGTTATGTTTTTATCCAACTTTAATGCTTGCGGAAAAATAGTTGGCGATGCTTTTAAAACTCATTTTATTGGGATCAAAAAAGGTAATCAATTAGAGATTATCAAGCCCGATATTAAAGTTTTTAGTCAGGCAGCTTTAAATGATGAAGACGGAAAAACTAATTGGGGCCAAGTTGCAGCTATCCACATGTTGAAAGATCCAGAGATTAAAGCGGTTTTCTTACAAGGTGGCGCTGGTAGTGGTAAAACCTTTTTAGCTTTAGCTGGAGGATTGGAAGCAAAGAAAGATAAGAATTGTAAGAAGATAGTAATTATGTGACTTCAGGTTCCGCTTGATTCTAAAAATTCAACCGGGACTCTTCCTGGCGGTATTGAATCTAAGCATGCTCCGTGGTTACTTGCAATCATCGACAACCTGACGGTTCTTTGTCCTGATGATCAGAGCAAGGTTCCTATTAAAGGTTATGATGAGATTAATTTTGCTTTGATCGCTAGTCATAGCATCGTTGTGCAGCCTTTAGATTATGTTAAGGGTTCTAGTTTTCGAGATTCATGGATTATTGTCGAAGAAGCGCAAGACTTGACCCAACGTCAAATTAAACAGATCCTTACTAGAGTCGGAAAGAACACTAAAATTATCTTTACCGGTGACCTTGGTCAGATTAGTGAAGATGATCGACATATCAATCGTCATAATTCTGGCTTGCCTCATGCTGTTAATAATTTAGTGAATGAGCCGATGGTTGGATCTATCGTTTTTGATTGCTTTGTCAGAAGTCCTTTGGCAGCACTTGCCGAAAAAAGATTGTAATTTAGTAAAAATAACCTTAAAAAGGGAGCCCAAAAGCTCCCTTGTTTTTTTGTGTTGACAAAAATATAATAAAATGATATGTTTATGGGTCGTTTCTTAACAATTTTTTCAGTATTCACCAAAAACAATTCAGATATGAAAGCTTGTCATGTTATTATAACCAGCCTCTTTTTTTCTTTTTTGCCATTAACCAATTTATTTGGGCAAAGCAATAATGAAAGTCCGCCCACTTCTTATGTGGCCGAGATTAAAAAGAAACAAGGTTACCCCGTTTCTACAGACAATAATCCGGGCTATATCTACTCTCAAAAAACGAGTAATGTTAGTTCCAGTAATTCTACTTCTAAAAAAAATTCTTTTTTAGAAGATCATTATCAGCCCGAAACAGCTTCTTCGCCAGATTCTTATCTAGCAAAGATTAATAAAAAGCAAAATGCTTCAACGGATAATGATTTAAGTTATGTTAGTTATCAAAAAAAGAAGGAGATCAATGTGGTTGTTTTTGTTTCTGAGAAGGCTGTTGTTGATACTCAGAAAAATAAAATTAATCCCGTTGTTTCTTCCAAGCCAAAAAAAGTTAGCCGGATTGTTATTTTTACTAATCCGATTAAAAAAGCCTGGAACAAGGTTTTTTCTTCTAAAAAGAAATCAAGTGTCCCAACTAATTTTGACAACGATTTAAGTTTTGATCCGTCTGACTATGAGTCTATTGCTAGTTGGGCTGAAAGATGTGGCAAAACTTATCAAGCGCAACAGGTAGTTGAAAATTATGGCGAAATAATCAAATCTTTTTCAATTGAATTTGGTGTTGATTATCGGGTCATAATCGCTATTTGTGCTCATGAATCTGGTGGCAATCCTAATGTGGTCAGTTCTGCTGGAGCTTGCGGCTTGATGCAGCTTATGCCAGGCACTGCAGCCACTTATGGAGTTTATGAATCTGATATCTTTGATCCTTATATGAACTTACGAGCTGGTACTCACTATTTTTCCGATATGATAAAGATGTTCGGGAATACTAAGGATGCTATTTATGCTTATGGCTGGGGACACAATAAAGCTAAAAAACGTTTTAGAGAAGGTGTTCAAAGCGATGAAGTCGAAGGAGTTCAGCAAGTTTTATATCTTGCTCAAGTTCAGTAACAAAATTTTAATTTTATAAAACAAAAGAGCTAAATCAATTAGCTCTTTTTTATTTGGTTATAATTTTTGAAATAAAAAAGGAGCTTCTGTGTTAGAAGCTCCAAAGTATCTTTTCAGTTGCTTAGGTCTGAATCCCGGGAGGTTCTGCTTCCTCTTGGCATCTCCATTTTAATATCAACGGGGACAAATTACTCGGTATTTATTTTATTTGTGTTGACCGAGGAAAGTTGTAAACTAATAAAATTAGGCTATCTTTATCTATCGACGCACAGGTAAAGAGTTCGCCTCCAAAGCAATAGTTTCATGACTTGTTTTTTTTGGTAAGAACACTTATTTAAAACTAAATTAATATTAACATATAATATAATAAATGTCAATAGCTGTTTGGGTTTATGCCAATATTTAATGAAAATAAACAAAAAACACTCCTGAGAAGGAGCATTTTTTTTATTCGGGCTTATTTTTTAATTATCTTTTTGTCATATTTGAAGACAAATATTGAGACCGCTATCCAGATTATAAGAAGCAGAAGGTCATATATATTTTTACTGAAAGGGTGCATCATTGTGAATCTGGAAAAATCAGTAGAGATATCATAGATATACTCATAAACTATAAAAGAAAAAAGTATCGTATAAACCAGATAGGCAAAATTAATTATTGGAAATAAAATTACATCTTTAGAAGTTTTCATAGAAGTTTTTTATTTATTAAATTAATATTTATTAAAAAGAGGCAAGGGAGTTTTATTCCTTTGCCTCAATATTATACAACAAACAAATCTATTTTAAAATATTTCTAATTACCTTGTATTTTTAATTTTTTTAATCATCTAATAAAGTGACATCAAAAATAGGGCACTGCTTATAGAACATCCATAAGCTGTTTGATGGTAGATTTGGTATCTTCTTGGGACTAGAAGTTTTTTACCTTTCCAAGTCGGAAGCCAGTTAGTAAGATTCCAACCGTCCCAACTATTTGGGTTTTGTGAGCCTAAATATGGCAACCATGAGGTGCAATAATATCCTTGAAATATGCCAGTGTACTTAAAACTTACATCCCCGTTGCCATCAGTTGAATAAACCCCAAAAGTTCCGGTGCTTTTAGTGTTTTGTAAATTTGGCTTTTTTAAATCATCCATTTTAATAATAAAATTATTATTATTGCTAACATTGATCGCTTTACTTTTTCCGAGAGAAACGCAGCATATTATTTTAATAGGGGATAACGTTTTTATTAAGGCGTTACCATTATTATCACAATTTACCATTATTTCACTGTCGTTGCTTGTTATTGCGATTACTTTTGCCCCTGAAACAGGAAAGTTATTGCTTAAGGCTTTTATTGAATATGTGAAGCCATTCTCCTTGTTGCTAGGCTGGTTATCATCTTTTGAACAACTGATTATCAAAAGCGTCAAAAGCGATAGAGCTAAAATTAAAACTGTTTTTTTCATTATTGATTCCTTTCTTTTTGTTTGAAGTTAAAGATTTGTTTGTTGTAAAGATAAAAAGAACTATCAATTTTATAATATCATTTGTGGGATGATATAAAGATAAAGACTCTTTAAAATTTTTCATTAGTATCAAAACAAAAAAGACACCAATAATTGGTGTCTTTCTTTTTGTATCGCTACGGGGAATTGAACCCCGATTATCAGGTTGAAAACCTGGCGTCCTAACCATTAGACGATAGCGACATTCCGTGTTTCAATTAAGCAATAAAAAAGCGCTTTACAATCAGGCGTTTTTTATGGTTTAATTGTTAAATAAAGTATAAATAATTTTTTCTTGTTAGTCAAGATAAGCCCCCGTATTATGTATATATTAGGAATAGAGACTAGTTGTGATGAAACCGCAGTAGCAATCTTAAGCATTTCAGCCAAGGGTGGCGTGAAAGTCTTGTCTAATGTTGTTTCTTCTCAGATCGAAATTCATAAGAAGTATGGCGGGGTCGTACCAGAGATAGCGGCTCGAGAGCATGTTTTGCACATCATTCCAGTAGTTAATGAGTCTTTGCTCAAGTCTGGTATTAAAGTCTCTCAGATCAAAGCTATTTCTGTTACCGTTGGTCCAGGACTGGTTACCTCACTCCTTGCTGGAGTGGAAACTGCTAAGGTTTTAGCTTATGCTTGGAAAAAACCATTGGTGCCGGTTAATCATATTGAGGGGCATATTCATGCTAATTTCATTAACATGAAAAAAACTATGAAGTTCCCAGCTTTAGTCTTAACCGTTTCTGGCGGACACACTAACCTAGTGCTTTTAGAGAGTCGTTTAAAGTACAAGATAATCGGTGAGACTAGGGATGATGCGGCCGGAGAAGCTTTTGATAAAGGAGCAAAGATGATGGATATCGGTTACCCTGGCGGGCCGATAGTTTCTCAATATGCCTTGGCTGCCAAGAAGAGTGATATCGTCTTGCCTCGACCAATGATCAATTCAGCTGGTTTTGATTTTTCTTTTTCCGGGTTAAAGACCGCCCTATTATACACACTTAAAAAAGACAGCGAGTGGCAGAAGAAGATTCCGGAATATTGTTTTGAGCTCCAAGAAGCTATCGTTGAAACTTTGGTTTCAAAAACTATCAAGGCAGCTAAAAAATATGATGTGAAGACCGTGATGCTTTCTGGTGGAGTATCGGCTAATCGTCGTTTGCGTGAGGTTTTAGAAAAAACTGTGAAAGAGAAATTGGATGGAGTAGACTTCCATATGCCGGAATTAGCTTATACCACTGACAATGCCGCAATGATTGCCATGGCGGGGTATTATCGCTTTATTAACAAGAAGACAGTCGGTTGGAATAAGATCAAAATGGATTGTAATTTGGAATTACGTTAGTTTGAGTCTTGCTTTTTTAAAATTATATAGTAATATAGAGATGTATTTAGACTTATGGTCCGATGGCGAAGTGGTCTAACGCTGCAGTTTGCAAAACTGCCATTCGTGGGTTCGACTCCCACTCGGACCTCACGAACTTCAGGTTAATCTTTGCTCTGCTGACAGGGCAAAAAAATAGCGCTGACCCGCAAGGTTGGTTCTTGGTTGGCCGGAGGTTTAGTCAGCAAAACGCTTAGGGATTAATTTTTTATAAAAATATAAAACAACTGATCTTTGAGCATCAAATGGCAACAAGAGGCACAAGCCTCTTTTGCCTTATTTAACCCCTTATTATGCCATTATCAATTGGAATTGTCGGATTGCCTAATGTTGGTAAATCAACTTTATTCAACACCTTAACTAAGAAAGGTGTAGATGCTTCTAATTATCCTTTTTGTACCATCGACCCAAATGTCGGTGTGGTTAAGGTTCCTGATTCTAGGCTTAATGCTTTAGCGGCTGTTTCTAAACCGTTGAAGGTTATCAATACTGTAATTGAATTCGTAGATATTGCTGGCTTAGTTAAAGGTGCTTCTGAAGGAGAAGGATTGGGTAATAAGTTCTTGGCTCACATTAGAGAGTGTGATGCTATCTGCGAAGTAGTTAGAAATTTTGTTAATAACGATATTATCCATGTTGATGGTCGGGTTGACCCGAAAAGCGATGAAGAAACTATTCATATGGAGTTAGTTTTTGCTGACTTATCAACCGTCGAAAAAAGATTAGAAAAGGTGGCTAGAGAGGCTCGCAGTGGTGATAAGGAAGCGGTAAAATTGAAAGCATTGTTGGAAAAAGCCCAAGCTAGCTTAGCTCAGGGTATTGCTGTCCGCAACTTAGAATTAAGTGATGATGACAGTTTTCTTTTAAAGAGCTTGAGTCTTTTGACTGCCAAACCGATGCTTTATGTTTTAAATACTGATGAACCGAATTCAGCTCCTGATTTTAATTGGCCAGGAGAGACTATCAAGATTAATGTTAAATTAGAAGAAGAAATTGCTAGCCTACCAGAAGAAGAACAAGCTGAATATATTAAAGAGTTAGGATTGGACCAGAGCGGATTAGATAAATTGATCAGAGCTTCATATAAGTTATTAGGATTGGATACTTTCTTTACCACTGGAGCGGATGAAGCTCGAGCTTGGACTGTTAAACATGGAAGCAAAGCGCCTCAGGCCGCTGGTGTAATTCATACTGATTTTGAAAAAGGTTTTATCAGAGCTGAAGTTATTTCTTGGGATAAATTCGTTGAGGCTGGCAGTGATTCTAAAGCGCGAGAATCAGGTTTAATGCGGACTGAAGGTAAGGATTATATTATGAAGGATGGCGATGTTTGCAATTTTTTAGTAAATAGATAAAATAGAAAAATAGTTTTTTAAATAATAATGTTAAACCAAAAAATCGTAGAAAGATGACAGAAAAACCGGAAAATCTCAGATTGAGATTGATAAACCTGTTAAACAGGGTTGGTGGAACCGAGGTGTTAGAGTCTGACGCAAAAGATGATATGGATCTGATATTCTTCGGGATAGACGACCTTGATAAGACAGACTCGCTTCCTTGGGAGTTGCAACAAGAATTTAATATCTATTTTGGTGATTTAAGCAAGATAGAAACACTCGGAGAATTGGTTAGCCATGTTCAATCTGAGATTGAGGCTGGAAAATAAACTCTAAAAAAGCTGGTTAATAAATAACCGGCTTTTATTTTTTTAGGAAAAGAAAAAAGCTACCATCCGAAAATGGTAGCCTAAGAAGCGTTGTCTCTAGTGGGATTCCCACCCACGAACAGAGTTATAATCCACGAATCAATGAAACGTGATTTGATTATAGTCTGTATGCCTCCGCTTTTGCCAAATAGATTTTTATATCCATTAAGCAGAATAAATAGAATTTTTTCCCGGACTAGGGTACTCCGAGTCTTTCGTTCTACAATCATTGTACTTCCTTTTTTTGGAAATGATGTAGCGATTACCCATCTAAAATATTCTAATAGCGGTGCTCTGCAAGCTGAGCTATAGAGACTCCAATTGTCCAACAACTTAGTGTTAATGACGGTTATTAATATATCACTTTATTTAGTGTTTGTCAAGATATCTGAATGATTGAAACAAAAAACAGCCTAAACTCTTAGGCTGTTTAATGAAAAAAGATTGGTTGCAATTATTCTTTTTTGAAGATTGTTTGAGAGGCGATTCTCTTCATATATTCGCTAACCTTATAGTGGTCCAGTTTGTCAACACAGATTTGACGTCATTAAATAGTTGGACGAA
>JBAXIF010000017.1:0-13318 GCA_037138515.1 Candidatus Falkowiibacteriota bacterium | reverse complement strand
GATAGCTGACAAAGAGGCCCAAGCCAAAAGATAAACCAAATATTTCTTTTTGAATTTTTTGAAATTAGCGAGTAACCAAATAAATCCAAGAGAAGCTAAGGCCGCTAACCAGGGGAACATTAAAATGACATAATTATAAAACATGGTTAACGATTGCTTCGGCTTGAATCCGAAATAAAAAATAGTACTACCAACCTTCTTCGCCATTTCACCAATCGAAGAACTGCTACTACTAACAGTCGCAATTGAAGATAGAGATTGATTCATTTCAGTATAACCGCCGGAAGTAAAAGATCCATATAAAGCCTGGTTCCAACAAGCCATTGGCAAAAGCGCCAGAATAAAGAATGAGATTAAAATTGATAAACGGAAAAGATTAAAACGACGCAAATAAAAGATGAAGACAATGAATAAAGCCGGAGCTAACCACAGAAGCTCTGACATTCTAGTCATAACCGCCAAACCGAAAAAGAAACCAGCTAAAGCCGCATTAAAGAAATCAACCGTATTGAATTTCCAAGCCAAGAATCTAATCTTCTCGTTTCTCTTCTCCAGCAACGAAGACAAGAAATACAGTCCCATAATAGTCAAAACAATAAACAAGACATTATGGAACATCGACCTGGATGAATAATAAATATAAACTGGAAAAAAAGTTAGAAGGGCGGCCGAGATTAAAGCAATCCTTCTGCTAGAAAATAATTTCTTGACCAATAGATAAAAAAAGATGATGCCAATACCGCCAAAAATTGGAGTCAAAAAAGGAATAATCCCTAAACCAAATATTTTAGCGATAGTACCAAATATTAAAATGATACCCAAAAAACTAACTGGTTTCAACCAGCCATGATCGGATCGGAAGCTACGCGGATGAACAATGTCATCAGCATAAAGGTTATAATTTTCAAAAACAGCTAAAGTGCTGGCTTTAGCATAAACCTTAGTAAAGAAGTAGTTGGCTGTTTCATCAGGTGAAGAGAATTTAGTATAATCCGAACTTTGATTAGCGAGGTTATAAAAAGAAGCTCCTAACACAAAAATAATGGCTAACATTAAAACAGAAAGCCAGACATATAACTGCTTGATTGGAGGCATTTTAAACTTCATAGATACCCTTATCTTAGCAATACCTGTTTATTTTGGCAATATTTTCTGCTATGATGATAGCATGAACAAATACCTAAAAACCAAACCATTAGAGGCTCTTTTAAGCCTATTTTCAGCTATAATTATTATCTCAGCCTTAGTTTATAGAGTTTATGCTCTTGATTGGGTTGGGGTTATTATCAGCCTAATTTTAGCGCTATCCTTTTGGTTGGGCTTTATAAAGATAATCTCTAAAAACGCCGAATATCCAGAGCAAAAAGAAAACAAAACCCTAAGAATAAAGGACAAGATATTAATTAGTGCTTATACTGTTTTAAACCTAAGCTCACTTTATATTCTATGGCAGAGCCGTTCTGACGGCGCCCTAGTTTCCCCTTGGGCCGTTGTCCCAAGCTATTTCTTTATCATGTACTTCTTAGCCACAATTATCTTATTATTACTTTTAACTAAAATTCAAAGAAAAAAAGTCTCTTATCTATTAATCGCCTCCCACTACTTATTATCATTCATTATCGCCGTATTAGTTTATAAGATAGGTTACGGTTATGATCCCTTCATTCATCAAGCCACCATGGACCTGATAGACAAACAGGGGGCCGTAGAACCAAAACCATTTTATTACTTAGGCCAATATGGACTATTGATTATCATCCACAAGCTAAGCGGATTGTCACTAGTAATTTTAGATAAGTTATTGGTGCCAGTAATAGCTGCCACTTTTTTACCCTTAGCTTTGAATAGCTTTATCAGCAAATATTTTAAAGATAAAGATTATAGCCAAATACTTTTTTTGGTGGCTTTAATTATTCCTTTTAATTTCTTTATCCTAAGCACTCCTCAAAATTTAGCCTTCTTATTCTTATTACTGTCCGTTATCTATAGTTCCATTGATTACCGTTTCACATTAATATTAGCTTTAGCCGCTTGTCTGATTCATCCCTTGGCCGGCATCCCGGCATTAGCTTTAGGATTGCTACTATTCATCTACCACTACCGCCTCAAGATCAATAAAAACTTAGTAAAGATTGGATATTTAGGCTTATTTCTGGGTGTTTTTCTGGGATTACCAATAGCTTTTTACTTATCAGGACAATCCCAGTTAACCTTGAGTCTGAATTCATTCAGCAGCTCCTTAATTACTTTATTGCCTAACTTGAGCCTGCCTTATAAAGAAACCTGGATATTAAACCTAGCTTATTTTTATGGCCAGAATCTGCAATTAATTATCACCCTGCTGATTATTTCTGGGGCAGCCTTAACTATCCGCCACCACGGAAGAGACTTTAAGTTGATATTCTCCCTGCTAATGGCTATAGCGGTACTCGGTTCATATTTTTTAGTATCACAACTATCATTCAATCTAATCTCTTATGAACAAAACGATTTCGCCCAAAGATTATTAATGCTAATTATCATCTTCTCTTTTCCGGCCATACTTTTAACTCTAGGCAATCTAACCGAAAAAATATTTAATCAGGATAAATTTTATAAGATCAGCTTATTGATTTTCCTCAGCGCCCTAATCACCGCCTCTCTTTATATTTCTTACCCACGTCAAGACCATTATTATAATTCCAAAGCTTATGCCGTTAGTGCTAGCGACCAAGAAGCAGTTAATTGGATTGAAAACCAAACCAATAATCCATATATTGTTCTAGCCAACCAACAGACTGGCGCCGTAGCCCTCAGAAGCTTCGGTTTCAACCGTTATTACAATAATCTCTACTTCTACCCCATTCCAACTTCTAGCCCCCTCTATCAGTATTTTCTCGACATGGTTTATGTTCAGGCAAACCAAAAAACTATGAACGAAGCCATGAAATTAGCCCAGGTTGATGAAGCCTACTTCGTCCTACCTAAATATTGGTGGGCGTTTAACAAAGTATTAGCTGAAGCTAAATTGTCAGCCGATTATTGGCAAAAGATCGGCGATGGGCAGATCTATATCTTTAAGTATACAAAGAGTTTTAATTAGAGAAAAATTATTTAAAATAATTATCAATCGAAAATTTGAATTGTTCCATAAATAGCTCTTTAAAATATAAAGAGCTATTTTGTTCATAAAACAAAATAATAGCCTTCTTGTAATCACCTTCATTAATACTTCTGAAAGAAAGAGGGCAATAACTATGGCCAATCAAAACAGCATTAGCCAATAATCTCGAGGTTCTCTTGTTGCCATCTTCAAATGGTTGGATATAAGCAATCATAATATTAATAATCAAAGCTTTCTCTAGCGGATGCTTAGTGTTATTGATAACTTTAATCATTTTTTCTAAACACTCCCTAATCTGATGCTGATTATCCAATGGTCGATATTTAGTTCCCGTAATTCCAACTAGGCTTTTCCTAATTCCTGATTTAACCCCCAGGCCTTTAATAATCAATCCATGGATTCCTTCAATCTGTCCTAGGCTCAACTTTTTAAACTCGTCTTTTCCTGAAAAAATATGATCCAGGGCTTTTTTGTGATTCAAAATCATCAGAGCCTCAGAATGCTGATGCCCTTCAGCCTCCTTATGCTCATTAATTAAGATTTCAGTATCAAGCAAGGAATAAGTGTTACCTTCAATCTGAGACGACTTCCAACTTAATTCAATAATCAAACGCTCCACCTCTTTTTTAATAATTACAGGTGATAATTTTTTAACCCTCATCAAATAATTATCATTCAGTTTATCTAAAGATGCTAATTCAGACTCATTAAATAAATTATTTAAATTTTTAAAAATATCAATATTAAATCGGTCATATTTAATTTCCCGATCATCCACTTCTTTTTTAAAATATTCAGAAACATCAAAATAAGCCGATAATTCATTTACCAATAATTCAGAATAACTAACATCGCGACCCCGACCAGATTTCAAGATCAGTTTGTTCTTTAACAAAATATCCAAGTCACGCACCACCGTAACTCGAGAAATATCTTCCTTAATTTCTTTTTCTAAATATTCTTTGATAGCTTGATTTTGAGCTCTCTTATTTTTCCTAATAAACCCTAAAATCAACTGCTGTCTTTGGTTTAGTTTTATCATATATTTTTATTTATTTTAATTGTATCATTTTTATACATTAATTGTATCATTTTGTAACGATTAGGGCAATAGGGGGCTTGACTAAAACTGATTAATAGTCTACACTATCAGTCCGTTCTTTATAAATACAAAAATTTTTTACTAACCACCAAAAACAAAGGAGAAACATGTTAATTGCGAAAAAAGGAGAGGCATTAGTTGAAATTATCGGATTCAATGGAGGAAAAGCCACCATTCAAGCTATTATTGAAAATCCAAAAGAAGGATTCCAGTATGGCCCAGAAGAAGAAGTTAATGGTAGTGTGCTAAGTGCTCCATGTGTAACAACTTGTTATGACACAGCTAAATTATTCCACGGAATAACTGTTAATTAACAATTAATGCTCTATTCTTATGCTCCAACCGTCAAAAGTTGGAGTTTTTTATTGACTTACCTTAATAAATAGGCTAATATTACAAACAGTTCTTAACCAAAATGATAATTATGCCAAGTAGATTTGGAAAAGGAAGTCCCGAAGATAGCGCTATCACTAGCTTGATCAGGTCCAGATTTCCTTTAAAAAACACTAAACGCCCAACCAAAGAAAAAGAACTAAAAACAAACGAAAACGCTAGTGTTTTAAAAGATTAAACCGGTGTTTTATCCTCAAAACCTCAACCTTAAAAAGTTGAGGTTTTTCATTGATTTTTAAATATATTGACTTATATATACAAATGTGTTAGTGTTATAAACAGTTCATCAAAAATTAGTAACTTAAAACTAGAAATAATGCTAAAAATTAAAGGATCAGGCGATGGTAATCGCAAAACTACCAACAACATACCTTTTGGCGGTCTTACCGCAAATCTTATAACCGACCTAGAAAGACTGATTGGAACTGAATTTAAGCCGAATGAACTGGTATATTTATTGCCGGAGTCATTAAAAAAAGAGACTGAAGAAAGCCCTTTAGGCATTTGGTCGATCGAAGTTCTTCCAGAAAGAGATCCGGAAGAAGGACCATTCTTAATTCCTTTAAGCCTTCTGGTTTTATCACCAAAATCAAAAATAAGAATCAGGGAAGAAAAAGCAATTATTGAAGCCAAGGAAGATTAAGACAATCAAAAACTAAAAACAAAAAGAGATGACCCTCAAAAGTCATCTCTCTTTTTTTATCTAAAAATATTTTTATTTCTTTTCCCAATATTTGAATATCGGACCAACCGCTAACACTAAATCATTTCCCTTCTTCTGGACCAAGACTAATAATTTAACGTCAGACAAATCTTCAGTTAAGGTGCGATTGGAAAGTCCAGTGATCTTGAATATCTTGCTACTGCTCTCATCAACCTTGAACTCCTTGATAGTCTTATCGATAAACTGAACATCATCATCGGACAATTGAGTATTGCTCAATTCTTTTTCCATAATACTCTTAATGGTCTTGAGCTTACCCTCGGTATCATTCAAACTGATAGCCACCTGATTAACTTCGTTGTTCAATTTCAAAGTTGAAAACATTTCCTTAACCATCGAATTATTAGCTAACAATTCATTGATCAAAATAATATTAGGTTCGATATAGGAATATTCCAAAAACTTTACTGAACCATTAGCATTCTCGACTTGGGCATACTTCTGATATAAACCGAACTTATCAGCTGGTAATTGGAGATTAGCCCAAGTAGCTAAAGCCCGATTAGTCTCCTTATTGGTCCAAGCGGAGTTACGAGCGAAAACCGGCTTATAATTTTCTGGATTTTCCAAAGATGTCTTGATAGTCTTCAGGGTGGTCCAATAATTATTATTATGCCAAGTATTATTAAGAGCCGCTAAACGCTGCTTGATGTTTTCGACCTGCTCGGAATAACGTTGATAATTAGTATTTTCAGTAAAATAGGAATTTTGAGCTGGAATTGGGTAGATCAAATTAATAACATCCAAAGCGAAACCTAAACAGCGTTGATAAATTCCACCCAGACGACAAGAAGTAGTGTTGGAAGTTTTGACTACAGCTCCTCCCTTATAAGTAGAGACAGATGGAGCGGTTAATTGAGAAAAGATATAATCATTAGGCCAATAAAAATCAGCTAACATCTTAACCCCTAACCTAGTAATATTTTTTGGGTCTTTTTTATCTAAAGCACCATAGGCATCCAGAAATTCTAAACTGATAATTTTATCTTGAAGCTTTTTAAAATTTTCTCCAGACTGACCATTGCTATCACTAAATATTTCATCAATTTTATAATCCGCTCCGAACAATTCCACCAAGGCATCGCGGTAATTAACTAAGCTAACATCATCTCTTAAGCCCTTAAAAAAAGTTAGAACTTTATAAATTCGAGCCCATTTATTTTTCAAGCCATCATCACCAAAAACATCCTGAGCTAAATAACTGGCTGCTACCATCTGAATACGCCAATCCTCAGCATCTAAAGTACAGGCCGGGCAATCGGCATTCTTGTAATAAATTGGGAAGACGGTGTTAAGCCAACGAGTAGCTAAATAAAAGTTATTCAATTTAGCGTTAGTCTTATATTCTTCCGGAACGACAAATTCGCGGTAGTCGCGAGTATAAAGCATTACCGGTGATTTAGTCGCCAGCTTATGCTCTCTGATATTCTGGACTTCTTTCAAAACATCAACCTTCAGATATTGTGGAATATTAAAACTGAAGTCATCGACTTCTTGTAAGGTAAATTTACTCTTGTCGCTCAAATCATTCTTAGTATTAATCTGGCCTTCAGCCGGTTTCAAGATTTCAATCAGAGTGGCTGAGTAAGCCATCTCTAAACGAGCGCCTTCTAGGATTGGATCATTAATATTACCAACTTCCGCTAAACGGTTATTATAACGACTCTTGGAGGTTTCAAAAAGTTGATTAGCAATATCCCAAAGATTGCCATAGAAGACATTCTCTTCAATGTCTTTGAAGGCCTTTTTCATGATATTCTGATGATAATAGGTAATAAAATCAGCGGTAATCAAGGTCGGAATCTGCTTGCGGTTCAAAGTATCATAAACACTATAAAAATTATTCAGCTTCTTGGCATCTGGATTTTTAGGATCATTGGAAAAAGGATTATCAATAATAGCAAAGCCATTATTATTCAAATCATTTAAATTCTTGTCCAAATTTAATTTACGAGCAATATCATAATAATTTAAAACATCTGACTTAATATTAATCGGCAACTTGTAGTCATCAATATTAACCACCATGGAATTATCCGGTTCAGAATAAAAATTAGAAAAACTCAAATACTCAATTCCCTGACCTAAGCCAGTTGAAGAGGCAGTATTCAAGCCAGCATTTTCATTACCAGGCAAATTAGCCGTCAACTTAGCCTGATCCAATTCTTCTTGAAGTTTCTGAGCATCGCTTTGAGCCGTCGGAGAGGTTTGAGTGGTTGATGATTTTTTGATAAATTTATTATAAACCCAGAAGCCACCGAAACCAGCTGCTGCTAAAACCATTAGCAAAATTAAAACACCGGCTATCTTCTTACCAAGATCCGAAGAGTCAGTATCAACATAACTAGAGCTGGCATTAGCAAAGTCCGGACCGGAAGCTGCTTTAGGGGCAGCGGGATCTGCGGTCTTTTTTGTTTCCTCAGCTTTTTCAAACATAATAATGGAGTTAACTATTTTAAATACTTTTGTTTATTGATGTTGTGTTCCTCATAAGTCTTACTAAAAACAGTTTCTTTAGTATCAGGACGAGATAAGAAATAATTATAATCAGTATAAGTCGGATAGATAGTTCCAGAAATTGAATTCAATCCTGGATTAGCAATCGGACCCCGAGGCAAACCTCGATTAATATAAGTATTATAAGGAGACTCGATTCTAGTATCTTCATAAGTATATTGAGCTTTATTTTCCCCTAGAATATAGGCCAAAGTAGCACAAGACTGCAATGGTTGACCGTTCTTAATCCTATCCCAGAAGATTCCAGCCACTATTTTCATGTCGTTCTTGCTGGTGACTTCTTTTTCCACGACCGAAGCCATGGTAATAATCTGGTGTAGAGTCTTCTTCTGACGACTAATTTCAGTCATCATCTCTGAACTAACCTTGGATTCAAAATTTCCTAACATCTTACGGACAATCTCATCAGCAGTAGTAGAGGCAAAAACCCGATAGGTGTCAGGAAAAAGATAACCTTCTAAGCTATCACTAGTTGGAGCATCAGCTAAGAAGCTATAATCAGATTGATAATCACGAACCTTGAAATCAGCAATCTTCTGATCCATAGCAATCCCCTGCTCACTCAAATATTTATCAATTTGCTTTACATTCCAACCCTCAATAACAGTCACCACCTTTTCGGGGCGAGCGATTAATTTAACTTGAGACTTTTTTTTATTATCCAAATAAACATTCTTATAATAAGCTAAGCCAACTATAATAATAATTAATAAAATTAGTGATCTTCGGACTATTTTGAACATAATTTTGCTTTTTTAGCGGCTGCTTCCGCGATTAATTTAGAACTGGCTCTAATTTTTTTGCCTAAGCCATCAACCATCTTGATTCCTAATTTTTCACAAACGGGAAATTCTGGAACATCATTTAAACTCTTGCGGTCACCGCCATTAGCGAAAATGTCCGGTTTAACCTTAGCTAAAGATTTACAAACAGTGGCATCAGAATCAATAGACAAGAAAACCTTGTCAACATATTTCAAAGCACCAACTATTTTCAATCTGTCAGCCTGACTCATAAACGGTACTGAACCCTTTAATTTCACCTGACGGTCGTTATTAACGATAGCGACCAGCTTGTCACCCAGCTTTCGAGACTTCTCGATCATCTCTAAATGACCAACATGGAGAGGGTTGAAATAACCGGAAACAGCCACGACTATCGGCTTCTTTTTAACGTTTATCTTCTTCATAAGTATAAAATTACTGAATTATATTGATATAAATCTAATATATCATAATTAGAGAGAAAATTCCAGAAAAAAACCCAACAATTAATGCTGGGCTTTTTATAAATAACCACTATATTTTAGAGTCTTATTTAGAAACTTGCAGGAGCTGATAATTAATCTTAATATCAATCGGCAATTCAGATACTAATTTAAAATCCGGCTCATTATTACTTCTCTGCCAGACCTTGAAATAATATCGACCTTCTTTAGTAACCGGAAGACCTTGGATGTTGGTCCGATTTCTGAATCTAGAGACACCCTTCTTGATAACGAAGGAATTGTTAAAGGTGTTTAAAACCTGATTATCAGGGTCAATAAACTCTCCTTTCATCTCCAAGCTATTGCTATCTGAGGAATCTTCAACCGACCAGAAGCTGACCACCTGAAATTCAGCTGGGATAATCATCTTATCATTATTAGAGACCTTCTCTTTATCAAGAACTAAATTCATCTCCTCCACGCAATCGAAGAGACTTAAAAGATTATTCTCGAAATCAATCGACGACTTCTGACAAAGGATGGACCAAATGTGTTTCATATAATTTTAAGTTAAATTAATAATAATTATAATAATTTTCGATAATCCTGATAATTGTCCTTGATTATTTGTTTCCACTTAGCTGTTTCATTTCCATTTCCTAAATCGTTTTTATGATAAACTAATAGAACATTAATCATATTGGTTTCTGGATGAACAGCCACAATACATCTATTACCAGATGACTTTCTAGATTCCTTGGTACCAGCAACACGAAACTCAATCTTGGCAATTCTAACACTACCACCATCTGTTATCACCTCAGCGATTGATGTCTCCAAAAGAGAATCAAAACGCTGTAATTCCTCACAAACGGCGCGCCAAGTTATTTCCCAAGCACCTTTATATTTCTTACTAAAATTCTTTAAATAATGACGCTCAGCAAATTGTCTAATTATAATTGAATACCTAATAGACATAACCAGGATCTTGTTGAGTGATTAATTCATAAGGGATTATTTCATCCGGCTGGCAAATTTTATAGGGCAGTTGATTATGAGTAAAATCAACTATCTCACCAGTCTTCTTATCCTTCCACTTTTTGGAGATATCCTTAATCAATCCCAACTCTCCTGATGATAATTCTGTTAATATCTGGTTCTTCGACCCTCTATTTTCCGAAATTAAAAGCATATCGCTCTGGCGATTAATAGTAATCTTTCCAGACTCTTCCAATTCATCAATAGCTCTGAAATAAATATCTGGTACTGGACCATATTTAATCCGACGATATTGCATCCCGCTCATACTCTGCAAGTTTTCATAAAACCAAGCAAAATCAGCTAGGTAAAGCATCTTAGCCAACTTAGTTTTAAGGATGCTTCCATCTCTAGATATCGCTTCACGTAAATAAGCCAGAATCATCTGCTTATATTTTTCATAATTAGGTTTTATACCACTCTCTACTTGCTCCAAAGTAATACCAAAGATATCCGCTATTTTAGCTGCCTGAGATAAGCTAAGCTCAGTCTTACCTTTTTCAAAGGTGATATAAGATGAACGGGAAAGACCTAGTCTCTCTGAAACCTCTTCTTGGGATAAGCCCTTTTCCAGTCTTAAACTTTTTATTAATTTGTAATATTCGTTGGCCATATTTTTATATTATTTTTCGTTATAGGCTAATTATACAGTTTTAGTGTCAAAAAGTCAAACATGTGATGTTTATATTTTAACCACACATTATAAACCAAACAAAAACAGGCCGATTAAGGCCTGTTTTATCTTTAAGTAATATCAATAAATATTATGGAATCAAACGCTTTACATCTCTTGGTAAGAAAATTGCCTCTTTAATATTATTCAAATCCAACATCTTCATAACGATTCTGGCTGGACCAATACCGGCTCCACCGTGTGGAGGACAACCATATCTAAAAAAGTTTAAGTAATCAGCCAATTCCTCCAAGCTCATATTCTTTTCTAAAGCTTGCTTCTCTAACACCTCGATCCGATGTTCTCTGACTGCTCCAGTAGTAATTTCAATACCTTTATATAACAAATCATAACTCTTAGTTAGAGAATTATCTTCTTCCCGACGCATATGGTAGAAAGGGCGAACTGAAATCGGGTAAGCTGTAATAAAGACAAAATCATTGCCAGTTTCTTCCTTAATAATTTCACAAATACCTCTTTCTTCTTCTGGATTCAAATCATCAATTGCTTCTCCTTTAATTCCCTTAGCCACTAATTTTTCTTTAGCCTGGGCTAAAGTCAATCTTGGGAAAGGTCTTTGAGGAACTTGAATGTCTAAACCTAAATTATCTTTGACATTCTTGAAGCCAGCTTCAATCATCTTCTCTTCTTCATCCATAATAGACTCCTCAGAATAAACATAAGAAATTTCAAAATCCCAACCGGTAAATTCAGTTACGTGGCGGTTAGTGAAAGATTTTTCAGCGCGATAAACTGTACCAACCATAAACACTCTCTCCAAACCAGAGGCCATTGCCATCTGCTTATAGAATTGAGGAGATTGAGCCAAGTAAGCTTTCTTGTCGAAATATTTAACCTCAAAAACATCAGCTCCAGTCTCGCTAGAAGTGCTCATGAAAGTTGGGGTATAAATCTGAATGTAATTAGCCGAAGCTAAATATTCTCTGAAACCTCTTTCCAATTCAGTCCAAACCTTGAAGATCAACTGATTCTCTTTCTGACGTAAATCCAAAAATCTCCAATTGAATCTCAAATCAAAATCAGCTTGGTTGTCAGCTTTCTGAGAAACTGGAATCGGTAACTGCTCTTTAGCCAAAGACAAAATCTTCAAATCAGCCACCAATAATTCAAAGTCAGGATTTTGTCCGGCTTTGACTGGTTTTGGCTGTAATACACCAGAAACTTCAATAACGCTTTCTAAATTCAAGGTTAAAGCCTGGTTATAGACTTCTCCGCTCTTTTCTTCAATAACCAACTGCATACTATCTGATAAGTCAGTTAAAACGATGAAAATTAAGCCCTTTAAAGCCCGATGAGTGCGTACAAAACCAGAAACGGTAACTTGGCCCGATACCTGCTTTTTAGCCTCTAAAATCGACAATCTTTCCATATTGTTAGGTAATAATAAATTATAAACTTAATTAGATTTTAAACCATTTTATTGGTTTTAGCAAGAAATGCATTAATAAAGGCCATATTTTGGCTTTTTATTCTAGTTTATGCTAATATTAAGACAATAAATGATAATATGATCAAATACAAGTCACTTATAATAGACCCAAAAAATGCTCCAATAATAGCTGATATAGTCTGCCAGACATATCAGGCTTTCAACGCGAAAGAAGGCAAAAAAGAAGCCTTAAATCAATTCCTGTTCCAATACGACAACCAAAATCATTCAGCCGATGAACTAGCGGAGAGATTCAAGAAATCAGACATTAATTTCGGAGCCTTTTCCGAAGATAAAATGGTCGGCATAATTAGAGGAAAGAAAAATCGCATCATTAATCTTTTTGTAGATGGGGACTTTCACCATCTTGGCATTGGTAAAAAATTAATCATCCTATTTGAAACCCAAGCCAAGAAAGAAGGCTCTGAATTTATAAAAATCAGATCATCGCTATACGCCGCTGAATTTTATGCTAAATGCGACTACAAAAAAACCACTGGAATCCGATCATTCCACGGGCTAAAGATTCAACCATTAAAAAAAGATTTAAAATAATCCGATATTGACAATATTTAAATAAAGTAGTAATAATTATAGTAACAGTTTCATTAACATTTTAAACTCCAAAAGATGAAAAAACATCAAGGAAAAGACCAACTTCTTAAAGCTAAGATAGTGGTCAGAACAAAGGCCGTTTATCCCAAATCATCAGTGGATATGGACCAAAACTAAAAGTAAAAACAAGTATTAACCAAAGGGCAGAAAAATCTGCCCTTTTAAAAAAGAGAAATCATGTACCCAATCCTTTTAACCGATTATTTTATTAAAGGATGTCGAGATAGCTTTTTTCTGTTCTCCATCCAAACATTCCAGGAATTTCCAATAAATAACCTACAAGCGGAAATTATTTCTCTCTGTCGAGGTGATATTGATATCAGTAAAATGCAAAAAAGGTTTGAAAAAAAAGGGGTGAGCCCTCAAGCCTTAAAATCATTTTTAATGTCAATAAAAAAATCCGGCTTCATTAAGATAACATCAAAAAAGCAAACCAACCGGACTGACCTTGATTCAAATTTACTAAAAGTTAAAAAACCCTACCTAAAAGAAGTCC
>JBAXIF010000016.1:0-13352 GCA_037138515.1 Candidatus Falkowiibacteriota bacterium | reverse complement strand
TTCGATGAGGGTGAAGGCTGGTTTAGCTTCTTGAAAAGAGGCTTGTTTCATGGATATTAATTTTTTAGTAGTCCCCAAAAATTTTTCTAAAAACGATAAAAACATGAGTTCCACTATTTATTTTATATACTATAATCTCTTAGTTTTCTTTTTAGGCTTTGAATAATCAATGAATTTAGAAAAACGACCATAAAGTTCATATCCTGGCTTATCATCCTCTAAATCATCGTCATTGGAATCACCCGCAATACTCTTAATCTCTTCCCTAGCTTTATTTATTTCAGCTAAAACTCTATCGCCATTTTCAGCCTCCCATTTCTTATAACTCTCCCAGTCTTTTTTTCTAGAAGCTTCATCATCTAAACCGTCTAAATCATTTTCTTTATTTTTCTCTTCCCAAATACTCCGAGTCAAAGTTTCCTGGATCATTCTTTCTTCTCTCTCCTTGTCCTCCAAATTAGCCTCAGGAGTATAAAGCTCAGCGGCGACGTCACTCGCCTTACTAGCTGCATCAAGCTCTTTGTATAAATTTAGTTGGGACGAATTAATGTCGGATGATTTTTCAATTTTAGATCCACTGCGAAGTTTAAACATATGAGGGGTGAATTAATTTATTGACCACAAAGAATAATTCAGATAAGTAGCCACGCAAACCCAAATGAAATAAGGCACCAACAACAAAGCTGGAGTCAAATGTTTTTTCCAAAGGAGAAGAATCATAGCTAAGTTAACAATATTTAAAACAATCATTTCTACCAGAGCTAACCCCATTAAATGTTCGCCGAAGAATAATGAACTCCAGAGAATATTCAAAAAAGCATTATTAAAAAATAATAATGAAATGATCATCGAACGAGGTGACTTATCAGCATTATTATAAAACATTAAGGCAGAAATGGTAGATAGAATAAAAATCACTGTCCAAACCATACCAATAAAGGCACCGCTCGGAACAAAAGCAGGAAAATTTAAGCCATTATACCAACCCATACCGAGTTTGGTTGTTAGGCTACCGATAGACGCAACTAAGATAGTTAAAAAAGGAATGATGACATAGTTCAATTTAAATTTTTTTGGCATATTTTTATATAAGTTTATTAATTATTTTTTGACTCCCCATTGCAAGCCGTGCTGGCCCACAAACCTCGATTATTTTCTCTGGCTAAATTTTCAGCCGCTTGAAAATCAAATTGATATTTATAAGGATTACTATCATAAGTATACTCAAAACCAAAACCATTTTCAATCATCCATTTATTAAACAAGGTGCCATCTTCTAAAAAAACATAACGCAATAATCGATCATATTTATCCTTATCGCCTTGAGTGTCATCAGACTCTAATCGAACCTTTTTTCCAGACAACAGTTCTTTCGACTTATCACTTGCCTCCCGACCGAAACATTGAACTTTTTTTCTAGGATCAACCGTTTCTGGGGTGTCTAGTCCAATCATTCTAATCCCAATTTTTTTTCCATCAACAATAACAGTAATAGTGTCACCGTCAACTACCTTAACCACTTCATAAAAACCATCGGAATCGGAAGTTTTTACCTCTTTTGGCAAATCATTAGAAAAATAAGCAAGTAAAAGGATAATAATGGAAACAAGAAGCGAAAATAATTTTTTTGATGATATTTTCATAAAGATCTCTACAATCTATTTTAGCTATTTTTCAGATAAAAATCAACTAAATTTGTTTGTTAATAATTAACAATTCCTCCATTAAATCCCGACCATTAACCAGGCGAGGGACCTTGCTCTGTCCGCCTAGACGCCCCTTAGATTTTAACCAATCATAAAACAAGTTGGGACGAGCCAATATTATTTCCGGTAAGCTCAAATTAAAATCCTTATAGCGCTTAGCTTCGTAATCGGAATTTAATTTCTTAAGTTCAGAATCAAAAATAGCAATAAAATTATTTAAATCTTTGGGCGCCTTATCAAATTCCAGCAACCACTGATGGCGAGCTTGTTTTCCATCATCCATATAGACCGGCGCTGCCGTATATTCTTTGAGTACCGCTCCGCAAGATACACAAGCTCGACTCAAAGCCATGTCAGCATTATCCACCATCAATTCTTCACCGCAAACGTTAATGAAATTCTTAGTCCGACCGCTGACTACAATTCTAAACGGTTCCAGCGAAGTAAATTTTATCGTGTCTCCAATCAGATAACGCCACAAACCGGCATTAGTGGAAATAATCATGGCATAATTCTTATCCAACTCCACTTCGCTCAAAGTCAAAGCTTTCGGTTTGTCTTTAGACAATTCTTCAAGTGGAATAAATTCATAAAAAACCCCACCATTTAAAAACAGCAACATGTCGCGACGAGTCAGATCATCTTGAAAAGCAAAAAATCCTTCCGAAGCATTATACACTTCTAGATAATTCATCTTGTCACTCGGAATAAGCTCTTCAAACTGAGAACGATATGGTGCAAAATTAATTCCACCATGAACAAACAATTCCAAATTAGGCCAAACTTCTAACAAGTTTTTCTTGCCGGTGATTTCCAAAATTTTTCTAGCTAAGATCAAGTTCCAAGAAGGCACTCCAGAAATACTAACGATATTTTGATAAGCGATAATTTCAGAAATTTGATTCAACTTATCCTCCCATTCAGACATAGCTGCCACACTGAAGCGCGGACTACGGCGCAGACGAGCCCACCACGGCAAATTCTTCATAATAATGACCGAAACATCGGCTATATACTTATCAGTCCCGATATCAGTCTTTTGTCGGCTACCGCCCAAACCGAAATTCTGACCCAACAAAACATTGGAATTCAAATTTTGAGCAAAATAAGTAGCAAACAAGCTTCGACCACCAAGATAATGATTATCACGTAAAGCAACGTTGCTAATTGGGATAAATTTGCTCTTACTTCCGGTAGTACCCGACGATTTAGAAAAATATTTAATTTTATCCGGCCACAACACACCATCCTCACCTCGAAGCAATCGTTCAATTTCAGGTTGCAAATCTTCATAGCGACTAATCGGTACCAATTTCTGAAAGTCAGCTATACTCTTAATTTTATTATAATTATATTTCTTCCCCCAAGAAGTATGTCTTCCCTTCTTAATCAGATAACGGAAAATATTATCTTGAACCAAAAAAGGATTATCCATAAAAAAACGCACCGACTGACGCCGGCGAGAAAAAGCTAGATTTGGTAAGGATATTTTTTTTACCATATATTTTTTATTCACTAAGATAAATAAAGCGGGGCTTCTTTTCACCCTCAATATAAACATCCTCTAAAAAGATATTAAGCGGCCGAGTCCACAATTTTCCATCATCATAAAGAGCTTTGTAAACAACCATCTCTTCCATGGTCTCACTGTGAGTAGCCACACCGATTACTTCATATACTCCGCCTTTATAATGTTGGTATTTTCCTAATTTTAACATAAAAAATTATATATTTTCTACCTCTATTAATTCTTGTTCTAAAATAATATCAGACCCTTCGAAAAGGAATCTGCCCTTAAACTTCTTTCCGCTCAATAATAATGGGATCCAATGAATATCATCCGGCCACATTTCTGAAAATGGAATCTCATCAACATGAAACCATTGAGGCTTCATCTCTTCACTTTCAATTATCTCACCCAAAAAACTATCAGACTTAAAAATATGAACCTGCATAATTTCTGGATTGCCACTAAATTCAAAATCAATAATTCCAATCTTTTCTAAACCACCCACTTCAATACCAGCCTCTTCTTGCAATTCTCGCCTTGCTGCGTCCTCTATCGTCTCTCCCTCAGAAAGCTTGCCGCCAAATCCATTCCACCGGCCGACGCCAAATCCCCGTTTTTTCATTCCCAAAAGAACATTAGGGTGCTGATGGATTATACAGAGTGTGAGTATTTTTATCATATTTTCATATTTCATTCTTAATAAGATATCAAGATACATTCATCAGTATCTTTAACCAAATTAAGACCCAAAGCATCTTTCGGGGTTATCCATTTATAATCTTTATGCTCACTCTCGCTCAGAATAATTTCTGGTCTCTCAGTTAATTGAACACGGAACATGTGATAGACAAAATCATAATCCGGATATCTCACATAAACCTTAGACAAATGTTCAAATTGGATTGATGATATTTCTTGTCCAGTCTCTTCTCTGATTTCACGAACCACCGCTTCCAGTTCGCTCTCTCCTTTATCAATCTTTCCGGCTGGCATGCCCCATTTATTTCCTTCTGACTTGTGATCATGGCGGTGCAGCAAAAGAATCTCACCATCATGCTCTAAATAACAGCTGACAACCTCAAATATCGGGTTAAAATTTTCTGGTAATTCTTTGTAAATCATAAATAAAAGATATTATTGATAAAGAGAATCTCGAAGACAACGAATGGAGTATCCATTATATTCATTTACCGAGAAACCATCAAAACTACTACCATTAATATATCTAAAATAAGCCGAAGGAGCCCAATATTCAGTAGAAGACCAAAGATATCCATAACTACCCATATTGTAGAAAGTGCCGCCATAAACACCACCAAATGGCATATTAAAACCAGAAGAACCTCCAATTATTAATTTACCACCAGCCGCGCTGCTTCCACCCAAATAACTCCTCAGAGCATCTAATTCATACACACTCGGAACATGCCAACCAGTCGGACACAATCCTTTAGGATTAACCGCTGCATACCAATTATACAAAGCTCCGTAAGTATCCTTGTAACCTATATTATAATCATACCATGTATAAGCCCCAGCAGTATTGCTTTGCCAGGAAGTGTCATCCAAAGGATATTCTATACTACTTCCATCGTTATATTTAGTAGTTTTGAGATTTGATTTTGTCCAACATTGATCATTAATCAACAATGTCTGATAACTGTTACCATCAGCGTCTGATATGGTTGCTGTGCCACAATCATAGAGTGTAACACAGGCATTATCGAGACAAGTCTGACTACCAGAACAGACTAAAGTTCCGGTAGTTTTTCGATTATTACCACAATTACTATTCTGTTTAATTGTACCACAAACAGTATCTAGGTCCGGAGTCCAAGTTTCAGGAGTAGTGCCAGCGACATCTCTATTATTACCACAATTGCTAGTCTGGGTCAGAGTCTGTCCCACGCAAGCGGTGCTTGGGTCTGGAGACCAAGTTTCAGAGGCGGTGCCATCAATACTTCTAGTGTTACCGCAATTACTAATCTGGGTTAAAGTCTGCCCAACACAGGCAGTGTTTGGATCCGGAGACCAAATATTATCAGTACAGGCAATCGTCTGATCAGCCACACAACGTACGCTAAAAGCACGGTCACGGAGAGCAGCAAAAACATCGACAGAGCCATTACCAGAATAAATATAAGCTCGATTTGATTGATCACCGCTAGTGCTGGATGTCCAAATCATATTATATGCTCCATTAGAAGCTCCTTTGGTATTATTGAAACCGCCTTTACCAAATCGACCAGCCGCTAAAGCTGAAAATCCAGAGATATTAGTAGCATCTGTATTATTGTTATTCCAATGATCAAAACCAGTTTCCTTTAAAGCATTACCCGCAACCGAAATCCCACCAAAAACAGAATAGAGGGATTGGAATTCAGCACTAGAAGGAATATGCCAACCGGAAGGACAGGCACCTTGACGTGGAGTACTATAATTACAACAAGGATCACTAGGATTATCATTACAATTAACCGCTACATTAGCGCAAGAAACCGGAAGTTGCATGGCTTCAGTCCACTCATAAAGACCACCATATTCATTACATTGACCATCATCATTATTATAACAATACTTTTCTATTTGACTGTCATTCTGTTGGCAAGAATAAGCATAGTTAGAAGAAGACTGAGAGGCTACCGTTGCTAAAGTGCAAGGAGCTGAAGAAACAGCATCAATTCGTGTACCGACATTCAAACTTTCAGCCATCCAACATTTAGATCCAGCTCTGATCGTTGAATATATTTTGCCATCACGGGAATCAGTTAAATTATTACCACAGACAAAGGGTAAGGTCTCATCCGAACAATCCGTATCTACAACCCCTCCTGGGGTCATACATTTTGGTCCAGGAGTTAAAGTTCCAGTATTACTTCCCAAACAAAAAGAGATGGAATAAGAAGCTCCATTATCGGTAGGAATATAACTAATGATATTTTGATTGTTAGTACAACTTCCATCCGCCGGAGTAGGTGCGCTTGGAAGAATTTGCATGTAAGTAGAGGTGGCATCAGTAGTGGTAGAAAATATTTTTCCAGTAGCCCATTCTTCAACTGTTGGGTATCGATTATTGTCATTAAAAAACAGCTCCAAAGCAGTCTGAACTTGTTTTACATCGCCCGCTCTTTTAGCATCACGAGCTTTAGCCCGAGCGTTAGAAAGAGCTAACACTGAAACAGTGGCTAAGATACCAATAATGGCAATCACCACTAGAAGTTCGATGAGGGTAAAGGCTTTAGATGATTTTTTAAACATAAAAAAATTGATAATTTATCATTAATTCAATTATACCATATTTTACCGATAAAAATAAAAAGCAAGAATTAAAAATCCTTGCTTTTATCTCAAAATATCATCTTTAGCTTATTTTCCACAGCATTTCTTATATTTTTTTCCACTATCACACAGACAAAGAGGATCTTCACTTAAAAAAGATTTAGTTGCTGGAAAAATATTTTCTGGCAAGGCTGTTAGCGGAAACCACTTCATGTCAACAAATTTATCTAATTCCATTAATTTAGCTTCTCCACTATATTCCTTGGCTTTCATATGAACCGTTACATAATGTTTATTCTCTTCTGGGTAAACATTGCTAATTACGCCGACGACATCAACTTCGACGACATCAATATCAACCTCTTCTTTAGTTTCACGAGCACCGGCCTCTAAGAATGTTTCGCCATACTCCATGTGTCCGCCAGGCGCACACCAAAATCCTGAAGCATGTACAGAGCTTCTAAGTGATAACAATAATTCATTTTTATCATTAACAATATAAACACCGACACCAACTTTAGGACGAAGATCATCGTTTATTTCCGACATATAATATAATTAATTTATTTGTTCCTATTTTTCAACCACATCTTTTTAAAATATGGCATGGTCAAAGTAGAAATCATAAAACCAATCGCCGGCACAATAGCATTTATCCAAGGATTGCTTACATTAATAACTCTCAAATATAAACCTATAGATAAATAAGTAAATATAATTAACAAAATTCTGCGGGTCCAACTTTTTTCCCAATCTTTATCAGATTCTACCCGTAAGTTTCTATCTTCTATTTGTTTAATTCTTTGTTCTAGATCTTGCATATTATTTCCCGTGACATTTCTTATACTTCTTTCCACTGCCACAAGGACATAGGTCGTTTCTTCCCACCTTCTCTCCTTCATCATTCTTCTCTTTTTCATGGACTAAGTCTCTGTTCTGATGTGAGTGTTGTTCTATGGCTGTTTTTTCTGGAGCGGAAAAATTCAAACGGCGATTTTCATTAACAGTAGTAATGGCTGCCACTTTTTCGGCAGAAAGACCACCTAAAGCGTCACCAGTTTTGAAGATAGAATAAACTACCTGCTTCTGGATAAGACTATTTAATTCACTAAACATTAAATAGGCTTCTTTCTTGTATTCAACCAATGGGTCATGCTGACCATAACCGCGCAAACCAATACCGCGTCTCAAGTAATCGATGGTTTCTAAGTGTTCAGTCCATAAAGTATCAATGGAGCGGATTAGAATTCCTTTTTCGATTTCAGCAAAACCAATATTTACTGCTTTGAAAGCGGCTTTCATGTCAGTGTATTTTTCCTTAACGATATCTACTAAGAAATTAACAATCTCTTCTCTGGATTTAAAGTTAGTGATAGAATCTTTGACGCTTGGAACAGTAATAATAGTTTTGAAAGTTTCAGAAATTTCCTGATAATTCCAATCACTAATATTTTCTCCTGGGGTATGGAAATTGACCACTTCTGAAATCTCACTGGCTACCATATCCAAAGTAATATCAGATAAAGTCTTGGTAACAGTCCTTCCTTCATGGATCTCTAAAATCTCTTTACGCTTGCGATAAATAGCTTCACGGTGCTTATTAATAACATCATCATATTCCACTAAATGTTTTCTGATATCAAAATTATTACCTTCAACTTTCTTCTGAGCTGATTCAATGGAACGAGACAGAAGTGAGTTCTGAATCGGCATATCTTCTGGCACCTTCAAAGTAGACATTAATTTCTTCATGCGGTCACCGCCAAAAACTCTCATCAGATCATCATCAGTGGAAACATAGAATTGGGATGAACCTGGATCACCTTGACGACCAGCACGACCACGAAGCTGATTATCAATACGGCGAGACTCATGACGTTCAGTACCAATTACATGCAAACCGCCTAAAGCTTTAATTTCTTCCTGTTCTTTTTCATCAGATGGATTGCCACCAAGAATAATATCAACACCGCGACCGGCCATGTTAGTAGCTAAAGTAATAGATCCCTTCTTACCAGCCTGAGCAATGATTTCCGCTTCTCTAAAGTGGTTCTTAGCGTTTAACATTTCTGGACGTAAACCCTCTTTTTGCATTAATTCCGCTAAAATTTCATTCTTTTCAATAGAAATAGTACCGATCAATATCGGTTGTCCTTTTTCATGGCGCTCTTTAACGTCCCGGATAACCGCCATATATTTACCTTCTTCGCTTTGATAAATTAAATCATTTAAATCCTCTCTAATCATCGGGCGATTAGTTGGGATAACAATAGTTTCTAAATTATAGATCTTATGGAATTCTTCCGCTTCAGTTACAGCCGTACCAGTCATACCTCCCAATTTAGTGTACATACGGAAATAGTTCTGGAAAGTAACCGTCGCTAAAGTCTGAGACTCACGTTGAATATCAACCTTCTCCTTAGCTTCAATCGCTTGGTGTAAGCCTTCGCTATATCTTCTGCCTGGCATCATACGGCCAGTGAATTCATCAACGATAATAATCTCGCCGTCCTTCACAACATAATCCTTATCTTTTCTGAAAAGCACACGAGCTTTAAGAGCTTGTTCGATGTGATGAATTTCTCTGACTCCGCCTTCGACATAAATATTTTCAACACCCAACCATTTTTCCATCTTCTCAATACCAGCTTCAGTCAAAGTTGCTGCGCGCAATTTTTCATCAACATTATAATCTTCATTTTCTTCCAAGCGTTCCACTAAATCAGAAAACTTATAATACTTGTCAGTCTTTTCATCAATTGATCCACTAATAATCAAAGGGGTTCGAGCTTCATCAATCAAAATGGAATCGACTTCATCAACGATAGAATAATGCAATGGTCTTTGAGCAGCATCGTCCAGTGATGGCACCATATTATCACGCAGATAATCAAAACCGAATTCATTATTAGTACCATAGGTAATATCACAAGCGTAAGCTTCTTTGCGAGGAATCTTTTTGAAGTGCTGTAAGCGTTCATCAAACTGAGTATCATCAATATGGTCACGGTCATAAATAAAAGCAGCGTCATGAACGATAACACTACAAGTCAGTCCCAAAAAATCAAAAACGGAAGCCATCCAACCAGCACCAACCTTAGACAAGTAATCATTAACAGTCACCAAGTGAACACCACGACCAGCCAATGAATTTAAGAACAAAGGTAAAGTAGCCACCAAAGTCTTACCTTCACCGGTTCTCATTTCAGCGATTTGGCCCCGATGCAAAATAATACCACCGATTAATTGGACGTCATAATGACGTTGACCTAAAACACGATGAGAAGCTTCTCTAATGACCGCAAAAGCTTCCGGCAAGATCTCATCCAAAATAACTTTTTGCTCTTCCCACTCTTTATTGGCTAATTTTTCTTTGAAAGAAGTAGTTAAATCCTTTAATTCAACTTCACTCAAAGATTTCATCTTTTCCTCCAGGGCATTGATAGCATCAATGGTCGGTTGTAAAGATTTAACAATTTTAGCATTAGGATCTCCGAAAATTTTATCTAAAAAACTCATATAATTGAAATCGGCCATTTCTCCATAAAAATATGGTAAAAACGGCTAAAAAATAATAAATAATGATTGTTTAACTTAGTATAATATAGATTATGAATAAAATAAAGGGCTTGGGCTTGACAAGTTTAACTAAATGTTATAATCTGGCACCCTAAGATTGACAACCACAAATATTTACTATATACTTGATGTTTGTGCCCATTAGACTTTTCTCAAATAACTCGGTTTTTTATGAGTTTTTCAAACAAAAATGGAAATCTCATCAGAAACCGAGTTATAAATCAATAAAAGAAAGGACAAAAATGGAGAAAAAAGGTAGTTTTACGGAACTACTATTATGCGTAATTCTGGGATTAATCATTAATTTCAGTCCCCTACCGGGATGTGTCGAAATCGACAAAAAAGACAAAGCAGTCCAACCAAAAAAGGAAACGACTACTTTCAATGGGAGTGCCAGAATAGTTATTCTTGGACATTCCAAAAGATTACCCAATGAGAGATAAAAATCTCCGGGCCAAAAACAATTAAATAATTCTTTAACAACAAAAATCTAAAACTATTATGGAGTATCAAGAAATCACTATGGGACAAACAATTTTTTTTCTAATTTCATTAACAATAGGCATTCTTTCTTATGGATTCTATTGCCTAAAAAAAGAAAAAAAATTAAAGACGGCTAAATCTATTAAAAATATAAAGATGGGTGATGAGCCACATAGTGATGAAAACTTAAGCCTACAAGTGGCTTAACAACGTAACCAGGAAATAAATTTAATAACAACTCAAAAATTAGAAACGATGCCTTTTCAAAAAAGAAGAACAAGACTTCAAAACAACAACTCTAAAAACCTGGTTACAGGAAACAACAATTACAACAACGGTCATCCTGAAAGCATTAATCGCTTCAGAAGCCAACGCACAAGGCAGATAACTAGTAATAAAATAATTACCAGCAGATCTACCCCAACAGGATAAAAAATCCTAACCAAAGTGAAAGCCCTGACTTAACAGCCAGGGCTTTTTTCTAATATCACTCAATAAAAATTTATTGTCTATTACGATCCATTCTCTTCTCTTTATACTTCTTAATACTTTCAGCCATATGATCCTTTACTTTATCAATCGCCTTATATAAATCTGATTCAGTTTTTTCGATGCGCAAAACTTCTCCTGGAACCTCTAAGTTTAACTCAGCACTGAAGATGTCTCCCTTATTCTGTCCGCCAATTGATTTCTTAACTTCAAAATCACAATTTATAACATCAACATGATTTAAATACTTTTCTAACATGTTAACCTTCTCATTGATATAGTTTTCAATAGCCTCGGTTAACTCAATTTTACTAGCTTTGATCTTGATTTGCATAAAATTATATTAAATTTTAATTAAATAAACACTTTAATAACATCCTTAATTGTCACCCAGACTATCAGAAGAATTAAAAGGATGAAGAAAACATTATGTAAGACATTTTCTAATTCTTTTTTCACTGGTCGTCCTTTGATTTTCTCAAATAACAAGAAAAGAGCGCGGCCACCATCAAGTGCTGGAATTGGTAAGAAATTAATCACTGCTAAATTAAGAGATAACAAAGCAGTAAACTGCAATAAATAACTAAATCCCATGCGAGCAACTTGACCGGTTAAGGTTGCGATTCCGACTGGACCAGCCACGGCGCCATCGACAGTATTTCCCACAATCAAATTACGGATAAGATCATAGAAGGCCACAATAATCGCCCAAAGCAACAATATAGCTGTCTTTGATCCCTCCCAGATAGCTTGATACCAAGGGTAATGGACTATAGCAGAAGAAGTTAATAAAATTCCAATACCACCCCGATTAGTTTCCACTAGAATCTGAGGAGTAACCTTAATCTCTTGTTCTTCAACACCTCTTTTAATGCGCAAAGTAACCTCTTCTCCAGCCTTAGAACCTAAAATATTTTGCGTATCTTCCATTGAGCTAACTGACTGATTGTTGATACTAATAACCTGATCGCCTAACTTTACTCCAGCTTTTTCAGCCGGAGAACCAGGTATCACCTCCATGATTTGAACTTTCTTCACCTCCATTGTCCCGCCCTTGCTAACATTTTCAGTATTCTGAGGTAATCCAACCATAAAACCAATAGACAAAAGAGCCATGGCTAAAACGATATTCATTAAGACGCCAGCAAACAAAATCAAGAAGCGTTGATAAATAGGATGAGCCACAAAACTATCTTTTTCCATTGGCTCTTCCCCACCTTGGCCTTTGATTTTTACAAATCCACCCAAAGGAATCCAGTTCAAAGAATAAACAGTACCATACTGTTCATCCTCTTCAGTTAATTCTCGATTACCTCTGATAAACCGCCAACGCTTAACCGGAACAACAACATTAATTTCTTTTTTTTCATCAACTATTTTTTCCACTAAAGTACCGTCATCATTCTGCTTGATGCTGACATCAATACTTTCGGTGCTTGATATTTTTTTAAGCTGCTTGCTGCGAATAAACTGAATACCAAAAACTCGAGGAGGAAAACCAAAACCGAATTCTGGAGCACCAACCTTAAAAAATCGAGCAGTACAAAAATGTCCGGCCTCATGGACAAAAACTAAAAGAGATAAAACTAGCAAAAATATAATTATAGTAAAAATCATAGTTGATTATTAAATTTCCATAACTTCCTTTTCTTTCTTGTCACGCAATTCCTTTACCTCTTCATTGAACTTGGTTACAACTTCATCCAACTCTTTCATGTAACGGAATTTTTCATCCTCACTAAACTCCTTGTTTCCCTCCGCCTCTTCAATAGCGTGACGAACCTCTTCTCTGATCTGACGGATAGAAACTCTGGCCTTTTCTTGTTTTTCATTAACCTTCTTAACTAATTCCTTGCGATTTTCTTCAGTCATCATCGGAATAGTAACTCTAATCTTATCTCCATCATTTACTACGCCTACGCCTAAATTAGCTTCAATAATAGCCTTCTCCAAATCTTTCATAACACCTTTATCCCAAGGAGCAATGGTCATGCTGCGAGAATCAGCCACAGCAATATTAGCTACAGCGTTAATTGGATTCTTAACACCATAAGCTTCAACAGAAACTCCATCTAATAAAGCTGGGTTAGCTCGACCAGTACGCAAAGTAGAAATATCTTTCTTAAAAAAATCGATTACAGCTGTAAAATCGGCTTGTTTGTTCTGAAGATAAGTGTTCATATTATTTTTTTAAATTAATTATCTTTTTTTATTTTTTTAATACCTAAATAAATAACGTCAGTGTTAACTGGATCAATCAATAAAGCATTGCCAGCCCTAGAAGTAGCTAATTGCTTGGTAGTCCA
>JBAXIF010000015.1:0-13370 GCA_037138515.1 Candidatus Falkowiibacteriota bacterium | reverse complement strand
TATTAACCATAGGACAACATCAATCATAGGAGTTATTTTTTTACTGAAATAACTGACAGGTTATTAGGCATAAAACGGCGCAAAGCTTCTGGAACGATAACCGAACCATCTTCTTGTTGGAATTGTTCTAGGATGGCTGGTAATAAGCGGCTAGTAGCTAGTCCAGAACCATTTAAAGTATGCATGAACTCAGTCTTGCCGGTTTCTTTGCTTTTGAAACGCATAGCACCGCGGCGACACTGGTAATCAAGAGCATTAGAAACTGAAATAACCTCTATATAGAATTCCATACTAGGAATCCAGACTTCCAAATCAACTGCCTTAGCCATGGCCGCAGAACAATCGCCGGCCGCCAACTTGCTAGTTTGGAAATGAAGACCTAAACCGGCTAATAATTTCTCAGCCTGAGAGCGCATATCATCAAAAGCCGACCAAGATTCTTCTGGTCTGGTATATTGGAACATTTCAATCTTGTTGAATTGGTGGCCGCGGATCATTCCCCTCTCTTCCTTACGGTAACTGCCAGCTTCACGTCTGAAACAAGCGGAATAAGCGAAATATTTATGAGGTAATTCTTCCTCACTTAATATTTCATCGCGATGATAATTACCTAACATCATTTCAGAGGTAGCATTCAAACATAATTTATCTTCAGTCCAAAACAAGTCATCTCTGAACTTTGGTAAGTGACCAGAAGCGGTCGCTGAAGCTTCATTCAACAAGAATGGAGGAATGATAAAGGTATAGCCATTAGCATTATGAAAATCAATAAAATAACTTAATAAGGCCCATTCCAGTAAAGCGCCAGCTCCTTTGTATATCCAAAAACCGGAACCAGACATCTTAGCTGCTCTCTCATAATCAATAATATCTAAAGAAGTGGCTAACTCCACGTGATCCTTCGGGGTGAAATTAAACTTTGGCAATTCACCAAAAGTATAAACAACTTCATTGTTCTCCTTACCACCAGAAATGACATCATCAGCTGGAATATTTGGCAAGGCCAACATCTTCTCAGAAAAATCTAATTCGATTTTGGCTAAATCCTTATCCAAAGAAGCAATTTCTTCGCCCAATGATTTCATGCGAGCAATAGTTTCCGCATCAGGTTTAGTTTTAGAAAACTTATTACGTTCTGATTTTAATTCTTCTACTTTTTGAATCACTTCTTTCCGTTTGTCATCAAGCGCCAAGATAGCACCTAAATCTAAATCTTCCGGAGCCATTCTTTTTAGAAGGGCTTCTTTAATTTTTTCTTCACTCTCTCTAATTAGTTTAATATCCAACATATATATAAATAAATTAATTAACTATTTCTCCACCAAAAGCTTTTAAGACATCGTTAATAGCGTCTGGGTTTTTATTATTATCTTCTGCTGAAACTTGCTCAACTGGAGCAACTACTTCTCCTGGCGTTGGTATGACCAAATTCTCATCTAATATAGCTCGGACACTTAGTGGTGTGCCATAAACTTCTAGAAGAATTTTTTCTAAAACCGGTTTGATTTGAAGTGATTCAACTCGATCCTTATGGAATCTATATTTGAATGTTAAGCATAATTGAGAGTCTTTGATATCGGTAATTTCGCAAGCCTGCAGAACGAATGACAAGGAGTGATTAAGTGGTTTGATTCCAGCAATAATTTCCGGCCACTTTTCTAGTATCTGTTCTTGATTTAAAACCCCTGTAAATCTTTCAGGTACTTCTATTACTGTTTCTTCTTCTCTGATCTCTATTGCCTCTTCAGTCTTTTTTATTTCCACCACCTTTGTCTCTATTATCTTAGGGGTGATTTTAGCAACAACTGGAGCTTGAGAAACAGAAGCAAAAACCTTGGGCTTAAACTCACTCACTAAACTGAATTCAATAATAGCTAATTCAAGTGGTAGTTGAGCAATAAAACTGCTCTTTACTTCTTGGATGATAGAATTGAATTTTTCAATGAATCGAACTATCTGCTCTAAGCTTAATTCGGAGGATACTTGGCTTAACTTCATTTCTAGTGACTCACCAAAATCTAAGCCTAAACTGGAACTTAAAGCTGGGTTAACTTTGCCCAACATTAATTTACGTAGAAGCTCTACCATATCAACCACGAAATTTTTCAAGTTAATTCCATTATCAGCCAAATTGTTTACCAGCTGGATGGCTCGAATCGCATCTTTCTTGCTTAAGTGTTCTAATAAATTAACAATTTCATTCAAGTCGTTTTTAGGGATAACCAGATCGGCCTCTTCTTGGGTGATTTCATCTCCACCAATAGAAATAATCTGGCCTAATAAGCTCTCAGCATCACGCATATAACCATCGGAGTGACGAGCTACGGACTCTAAGATACTTTTATCGATCTTAATATTTTCTTGGTGAACGATATAATCCAATTTTTTGACCATATCAGACACACTAATTCTCTTGAAGTCAAAACGCTGACAACGAGAAATGATAGTATTCGGTACTTTATGGATTTCAGTGGTACAAAGAATAAAAATAACATGCTGTGGTGGTTCTTCTAAGACTTTAAGCAAAGCATTAAAGGCGGAAATAGACAACATATGAACCTCATCAATAATAAACACTTTGTAGTGGCTGTTGTTGCTTCCGACACGGCTAGAAGAAATGATATTTTCTCTAACATTATCTACGCCGGTATTAGAGGCGGCATCAATCTCTACAATATCCAAATTACGACCGGTATTGATATTTATACAGTTAGAACACTCATTGCAAGGCTCATACTCCCCTTCTTTCAGGTTAGAACAATTAACCGCCTTAGCAAAAACCCGAGCCATAGTAGTCTTTCCTACCGCTCTTGGACCGCAAAAAAGATAAGCATGAGCAATTTTTTTGCTCAAAATCTCATTTTGCAGGATAGTTTTGATGTAATTTTGACCCAAAATTTCAGTGAAATTCTGTGGTCGATATTGTCGATATAATGTAGCCATATTGAGACATTATAACTTACATTTATTAATAATAAAAGATATTGACAATGTCATGATAATATCGTAAAGTAGCCAAAAGTTCATTTAAAATCAATCATATGAAAATAGAAAAATGCATCGGGGACTTCTTGGCTGTAACAGCAGGAAAAGACGAAGAAATCACCCTCAAAAAAATCCGAAGCGCTTTAAGAGAACTACAGATAGCTTGGATTGGAGCAATTACTAAATATACAGTAAACAAAGAAAATCAGATGATCCACACCTGGATTAAACCTAAAAAAGATTGCGTTGTTAGATTAAACTTCAAGGACTGTGAACATCCCTATTTAATGATTATACTAATTAGAATCTTAAATGATTGGGGTTATGACGTTCAAATAGTAGAAGATTGCCAAGACAAACTATTGTTTGAACGGTCAGAAATTTTCTATCAGGAAGAACTTAGTAAAATGATGCATAGCCAATGAACAAACTAGGCAAAAAACAAAAACGCGACTTGAAGAATCAAGACGCGTTTTTTATTTGGCTAATAAAAAAATCCTTCGTTATTGAAGGACTTTTGTTTAAGAATACCACCTAATTTAAATGGAAGAAGCCAGTGCCCTCTTGATATTATCAAGATTATAAAATTTAGAAATATCATCTCCCCTCTTTTCAAACAATTCTTTACAGAGAGCGGTATATTTATCTTTTATAATCTTATCCCTTATCAATAATGACTTTAGGACTTCAAAAAGCATTAGATAAATACAGGCATGAGAGAATTTAACCTCAATTGATTTTTCAATAAAACTAACTACGGTGTCAATTTCATTTTTTAAAAAATCTTCTTTAAAATTATTGATGTCGGCCCTGGTTAAAGTGCCATTTACTTCTAACTGTGAAAGGTTATGAAGAATTTTTTCAAAAGCATCCCAATCAATCGAATGTCTTTTAACCGACGTTCTTTTTGAAGCCGGATGTTCACAAAGCTTTATTTTGTTCATTATTTATTGTTTTAAGCTTCGACGTTTCTTTTCTTGTTTTAACAGTACAAGTATTTTCAATAATTGTCAAATAAAAAAGTATCACAAAAAAGAGGGGCAAAAACCCCTCTTTTATTTTTTTGAATATATTTAAAACTCTTATTTAATCCGATAACTAACACTAATCTCAGTAACAATATCTTGGTTGCCATTAGGCAAAGATGGAGCAACGGCGCCACCACCACCCATGCCACCCTTAGCAGAATCGTAGTATGGAGTGGAAATTCCAGGAGCTTGGATTAAATTTTCCCACCAACCGACGATATCCCCTAAACCGACACCGGCAGCCCGAGCTAAGACATTAGCTTTATTCTTAGCATCAGAGATAGCCATGATTCTAGCTTGCTGTTTCAATTCTTCTAAATTAGAAACGTCATAAGTAATACCAATAATCTGATTAGCTCCAACCTTAGAAGCGGCTTCCACTGCCTTTCCAACTAAACTTGGATCAGTTTTGATGTTGTTAACCTTTACTACTAACTGTTCGTTAGCATTATAACCAGACGAAGTCGAAACATTATTGATGTAGTCATATTGAGGTAACAAGGAATAGTTTTGAGTCTTTAGATCCTCATCCTTAATACCAGCGGCTTTCAAAGCATTAACAACATTGTTCATTTTTTCATTCAATTGTTTTAAAGCCTCATCCGCTTTAGCTACCTTATCAATCTGAATGCCAATAGTGACATTAGCGACATCCGGTTGATAAGAAACCTTTCCCTGTCCTACTACTGAAACTTGATACTGCGGTTGATTAACAATACGGTCACGCAAAATAGCAACAGTGATGATTCCAGTCAAAAGAACCATACCAATAATCATCATGATTATTTTTGGCGCCTTATGGCCACTGCAACAAACTTGTTCTTTTTCCATAGTTTTGAGATTAATTTTTAATTAATATAATAAGCGATTAAGCTTCCTAGATAATGGCCCAAGACCAAAACTAGGATAGCGATTAATAAATGCTCTCTAATAACCTCGAACGGCTTTAACTTTTGTTCTCGAGCTAATAGATAACTAACATAAATCAAGACCATCATTCCCCAGGCAACTGAAATCCAGAAAGCTAATTGAACACTGAATAATAAGAACGGGATCAGGAAGCTTAAAGCAAACACCAGTTTTGCTAAAAAAGTAGAGATAGTAGCTTCCCAAATTTCTCTTTTAGTACAGTGGTTTTCTGATTCTACTGAAATATGCATTCCTAAAGCATCAGAAAAAGCATCAGCCACAGCAATGGTTAGGATGCCGCTGATAATAACTAAGCGGGAGCCAGTGCTAGAATCAAGGCCGGTAATTAATCCTAAAGTTGTGATAACAGCTGAAGTCAAACCGAAGCTCAAACCTTTTTTAAGTGATAATTTCATATTTAATTTAATAGTTTTAGATAAGACTATTTTAACATAAATTTTGATATAAAAAAAGAGTCCTGATTGAATATCAAGACTCTCTGTTTTTAATATTTTTTCCTAAATTTTTCGGACACCGCCAAACGCTCTCTAAACTTTTCAACCGACGTGTTAGGCAAAAGATTTTGGCAATATGGACAGAATACTTCTTCAAATTCTATTTTACCAAAAGCCATAGATAAAAGGCTATTGTTATTAAAATTAGAAATTGTTTTTTCTGTGCTTTCAGAGCCGTCCCATACTTGCTTTTTTTCATTGAATAATTGATGGCAACGGATGCATTTCTTAATAATCTTTTTACTGTCAGGCATAACGTAGGTCTTTTGGAGTGAGTAATTGAATTTTAAAACGAACATCCCAAGATTTTATGACAAAAAAACTTGAAAGTCAAACTAAAGCTTGATCCGCTTCATCATCAAGGAATTCAAAACCACGCTAATGGAAGAAAATGACATCGCGGCAGCAGCCAATACGGGGTTAAGCAACCAACCAGTTAAAGGATAGAATAATCCGGCAGCTACTGGAATAGCAATAACATTATAAAAGAAAGCCCAAAATAAATTCTGCTTAATCTTGTTAATGGTCAGCTTAGAAATCTTGATAGCCTTAACCAATTTTTCCAAATCTCCATGAAGCAAGGTGATGTCAGCTGTTTCAATAGCAATATCAGAACCGGTCGACATAGCAATAGAAACATCGGCTACCGCTAAAGCCGGAGCGTCATTAACACCATCACCCACCATTGCAATTAATTGTCCGACGTGTTGATTTTTATACTCCAATATCTTTTCTCCCTTAGCGTTCGGCAAGACACCAGCGATAACCTCATTGATACCCACCTGGCGGGCGATATGATTAGCAGTTTCTTTGTGGTCGCCGCTCAACATCACCACCTTTATTCCCAGTTCTTGCAAAGCCTTAATAGAGCTGGCAGCCTCATCTTTAACCGGATCAGCGATAGTCATCAAAGCTAATAAAGAATTTTTAGTAGATAAAAAGATAACGGTCTTCCCTTCGCTCGAAAAATTATTAATAGCTTTATTATGAGACACCAGACTAAGATTAGAATCGAGCATTAATTTCTGATTGCCCAAGAAATATTTCTGTCCATTAATTTCCGCTTCAACACCCTGACCAGGAAGAGCTTTAAATCCAGCAACAGCCAATAATCCGAATTCCTTATCATTCTGATATTCCATAACAGCTTTAGCCAGAGGATGTTCAGATTGTTTTTCTAAAGACTTAAGGATGATTAAAATCTCGTCATCACTTCTGTCCTTATCTAAATTAATGAAATCAATCACGGCGGGTTCTCCTTTAGTGATAGTTCCAGTCTTGTCCATCAAAATAACTTTAACATTATGCAGTTTTTCTAAAGCTTCAGCATTCTTGATAAGGATGCCATAACGACTAGCTAATCCTGTGCCCATAATAATTCCAGTTGGAGTGGCCAAACCCAAGGCACAGGGACAAGCAATAACTAAGATTGCCACAAAACAAGAAATAGCTAACGGTAACATCTCGCTTAATTGGTTGGTATAAAAACCAATAGCCAACCAAGATAAAAAAGTAAGACCAGCGATAACCATAATAACTGGCACGAATACCTGTGAAATCTTATCAGCCAATCTTTGGATTGGAGCCTTTGATCCTTGAGCTTCTTCTACTGCTCTAATGATATTAGCCAACAAAGTCTCCTGACCGATCTTAAGCACTTTAAATTTGAAATATCCTTGCTTATTAATAGTTCCGCCAATAACCGAGTCCCCAATATTTTTAGGAACCAACATCGATTCTCCGGTCATTAATGATTCATCCAAATCGGAAGAACCTTCAACGATGACACCATCAGTTGGTACTTTCGAACCTGGTTTAACAATAACAATATCATTTAATACTAATTGTTCAATCGGAATTTCTAACTCCTTTTCCTCTCGCCAAACCAAAGCGATCTTAGCTTGAAGGTTTAATAATTTCTCAATCGATTCTGAGGTCTTCAGTTTAGCCCGAGCTTCTAAATATTTACCTAAATAAACAAAACTACTAACAACTATCGTGGCATCAAAGTACAGATTAGCTGGTAAGTGATAAATACTTATCAATTGAGGAAAAAATAATAAGACGGAAGAATAAGTATAAGCAGTTAGAATTCCCATCCCAACTAAGGTGTCCATGTTAGCCATTCCGGTCCGAAAAAAGTTAAACAATGACTTAATAAAATCACGACCGATATAGAATAAGACAAATGAGGCTAATAAGAAATTAATAGCGCTAAAAATTGATACTCCAAAAAAAATAAACTGTTTACCACCAGACAAATCCCAGACCATAACTAATAAGCTATAAGCGATCACCGGCAAGATGAATAATATTTTGCTTTTCTGAACTGCTAATAACTTCTGATTATTTTTAGGAGAATTCAAATTATAACCCAATGGCTTAATTTTTTTATTAAGCTCGGAGATGGATGTTTGAGACTCATCATATTCCAGTGACACTTTTTCATTCGCAAAGTTAACACTAACAGCCTTGACTCCTGGACTAACTTTTAAGGTTTTTTCAATCAAAAGTGAGCAACTGGCACAATGCATTCCAGTTACCGGCAAAATTACTTTTTTTATATCTGACATATAATTAATATGAATTATTATTTTTCAACGACTTCGAAATAACCAGTATACATTCCCATAGAGCACGAGAATTTTATCTTTCCCACATTTTCCGGAGTGAACTCTACAACATTTTCGCCCGCTACCAACATCTTTCTGATTTTCAAACTCTTCACCACCAAAGCACTGGCGCAAGAGTATGGTGCCTTAGCATCTATTACCCATTTTACTGGAACACCTTTGATGATAGTAAAAGAACTAGGAGAATAACCACGGCTATTCTCTTCCATCTTTACCACTTGTATTCCATCAATGATTTTAACATTAGGATCAACGGAAACTACCTTACTAGAATTAGCAGCTGTAAAAAGATCAATGGAGTCCCATCCAGTCAGACGTAAGACATTAACGATATTTAAGATACCAAAAATTATTAACAAGACGCTCACCACCTTATAAAAAACCTTCAACCACTTTCCCTTGAAGATTGCTACTAATCCGCCCAGAGTCAAAAGACCAGGGGTAGTTCCAAGCGCAAACAGTGCCATGATCAATCCGCCCGCTAAGAAGTTGGCGCTAGAAATAGCATAAACTTGCATGGCTTGAGTGAAACCACAAGGAACGAAAAAGGTTAAAGCACCAGATAATAATATCTGAGGCCAAGAAGTCTCACCTTCTTTTTTACCAAAAGAAAACTTCCGGCTAACAGCCTTGGGTAGGGTCAAATTAACTTTTTCCAAAGCTGGAAATAAGCCGGTCATCTTGAGTCCCATAAAAACCATAACTAAGGCAGCTAAAAGAGTGATAATACTGATAGCGGTAATAGAAAGCTGAAAAGCTTCACCTAGGAGCCCCAGAGAGCCTCCTAAGAGAAAATAACCACTGATCCGTCCGACATTAAACAGGACGTGGGGTTTGAATTTTAACCAAAAGCTAGGAGATGGATTATTTTTAGTATAATTAGCTGCTATCCCTAAAACTAAACCGCCAACCAAAGACATACAACTGGAAAAACCAGCAATCAAACCGACCACTATAACTAGCGGCCAAGTCATTGATTTAGCATCTAAATTGAAGTCGAACCAAGCTAGTTTTTTAAATAAGAGATATATTCCTAAAAAAACTAAAAAAATCAAAGCAATATTTAAATAATCCTTTAGAGTAATCTTTTTAACATCCTTATCAGCCCCCACCTTATAACCCAGCTTAGAGATTATTCCCTTCACCTTATCCAAATCTAAGTCTTGGTCATAAGAAACCTCTACTAGGCTCTTCTGCTGGCTAGCATTAACACTCACCACCCCAGAAATATCTTTCAACTCATCTTCAATCAACATTTCACAAGACTTACAATGAAGACCACTAACCGGTAAAATTACTTTTTTTGTATCTGGCATATATCTGATTGATTATTTATTAAGAAGTTTGCTGACTTGTAAAATTTCATCCACCATCTTCTGTTTTAACTTTTCATTGTTTGAAGCCATTGCATTTTTGAAACATGAATTAAGATGTCCGGCCATCAGTTTCTGATGAGCTGATTTCAAAAGGCCAATAGCAGCTAGATTCTGCTGCATAATATCAACGCAATAATCACCATCCTCAATCATTTGAATAATCTTACCCAAAAGACTCTGAGATTTTTTTAAACTGATTAAGGCCTCAGCCTTAGGATTGTTGTTTTTAGCCATATAGATTATTTATTATTATATTATACCCATACCTAGGGTATAGGTATAATAGCACTAGATAAAAACAAGGTCAAACCCCATTAAAACAACAAAAAAGACGAGTGTTTTAGCTCGTCTTTTTATTTATGTTTTTTCTTATGTTTAATGGTTTGCTTAGTTAGATGCTTAACCTTGATCACCCTTTTTACTCGATGCTTAACAGTGTGCAAAGATTTAGATTTTTGCGTAACCGCTAGAATTGTTAAGACAGCAATATAAGAAGAGATGACTGAGCTGGGCAAGCGATAACTTTTTTGGAGCATCAAATCTAGCCCGACTATTATTAATATCAAAGCAGTCCAACCGATAACGAAAATTTCACCAGGGTGTTGATCTTGATGACTATTATACCAACGCTCAAACTCCTTATTACCGACATAAATGGCTAAAACACCGATATAGATGAAACCAAAAATTTCTAAGGCTTCAATGATAAAGTTATCATTGATAAAATCCCAGATGATCATTATAAAATACATCCCGGACCAGAAATTTACCAGGTACTGCCAGAAATTAAATTTTCTCTTTGGCCATTCAAACATATGATTTCAATTAAGGCATTAATAGGCTTTGTTAAAGTATAGCATATTTACGAAAAACAAAAAACGGGTTACCCCGTTTTTTGAAATAATAGGCTTATTTACAATTAGTCTTCTGGCAATCAGTTCTCTGGGAAGTATCAGGAATTTGGCTACAAATAGCACATAAATCGATTCCTCCAGATCCTGAGTTTGGAACAGTCTGCTTAAGCATCTCATTCATATCAGTAAAAGTAACACCAGCTGGGAGTTCAAACATAGAGTTATCCACTTTCCAGGACCGACATTTGAATTTAATATTCTCATTCAGGTCTTGGCTGTTTTGATTATTATCAGTTTTTTGCTCTTGAGATTCATCCATTTTTATTTTGAATCCAGACTTAGGATTAAAGCTATTCCAAGAATAAGTATATAATCCGTCGCTAATAGTCTTAACTGAGAGCTTCATGGGATTAGTTCCAGCAACAGTAGCCTCAGCATCAGATCGGAATTTTTTACTCTGGCCATCTACATAAAATTCACCAGATTGTTCGGTTCCCTCTTTTTCATCTTTAAGACTAAAAGTACAATGGAGTGATTTTCCCTTTCCCAGCATCTGTAAGATGGAGGCATTGATTTCTTCTTCGCTATCACCAGAGACTTCATTCTGAGTAATAGCTCCGTTTTCATCAGAATTGGAATTTGTTGTATTTTCGACAGCTGCTTTTTTACCACAACCAGAAAAAGTCAAAGCAAAAATAATCAGTACTAAAGAAACATAAAAGTTTTTTTTCATATAGCTTGAATTATTAATAGTAAAGAGGCTACCGATGAAGGTAGCCTCGATTGAGCGATTAGAATTTAATTGGCAATAGAATCTTCTTGTCGTTTTCAACTAATCCAGATGGATTATCTCTTTCTAAAACTAGAGATCCGATTGAACTTGTAGGACGAGCAAACATAATAGTTGCTTTGAAAGGCACAAAATCATCAGTTAATGAATTGCCTTGAGCTTGAGCAACACCAACACCTAATTCTTTTCCAGACTCATCTAAAACTCTAACTGGGAATGAACCTTCGAAGAACCAAGCACCGCGAGCACTACCTTCGATTGAAAGTGGACTAGAAACAACCTCGTTAGATTTAAAGTTATTCAATTTAACATCTTCAGATTGAGCAACTGTACTAGAAGCAGTCTTGGCAGATTTTTCGACGTGACGTAAGGCTGGCATTACCGCCTCCATACCATATTCAGTTTGAACTTGGCCAAAGTTAACGATAAAAGTTACGATCAACATAAAAACTAAAGCTGATAAAACACCAATAACAATAGAAATTCTAGAGCGACGATTGATCAATAAAAGACCAACAAAAATGATCAACATTGGCCAAAAAGCCTGAAAATCAAAATTAATTTCTGGTATAAAACCTAAATTACGACCTAAATAGAAAAGGCCAAATAAAACTAAGATTAAACCAAAAAACATTTTACCAAAACTAGATCCCTTACAACAATAATTTTGATCACAAACATCTTCAATAATTACTGGAGTGTCAAAAGAATAATTACGTGGGGTGGTTTTAATTTTAGCCTTAGGCTTAACGACCGATTTTTTAGCTGCCACTGACTTGGCTGGCTTGGTTTTGAGATTCTTCATAATTTTATTTTTATTTTTGCTTATTATTTTTATTATAGCTATCTAAGAGATAAAGACCTAAAAGAACAATCATAAAAGGATAGATCAATCCCCAGTTAATATACAAATGAAAAGCTTCTTTTAAAAGCATAGCAACACCAAGAGTCAAAATAATTAAGCCGATAATGTTGCGGGTATGATGATCTGAATTTTTTTTCATTTCATCAGAAATCTTCTTAGCGCTATCACCCAACTCCTCGGCTAAAACATCGACTTTTTCTGATGCTTTAATTTTTTCTTCCGGACTATTCGGGACTAACAAGGCTAAGATGATATAAAGCATAACACCGACACCGCTACCGAAAGCTAAAAGGATAAAAGCTATCCTGATTAGAGTGGAGTCGACGCCGAAATATTCGCCGAGTCCGCCGCAAACGCCCCAGATTATCCGATCGGTGCGAGAGCGGTAAAACTTCTTGATTGGTTCAGACATAAATTTTTTTAAAAAATTATTTTAAATTTATAATTAGAGAGTCTATGACTTTTTTATTATAGCAAATTTTTTAAAAATCGGAAATAGCTATTTCAAACTTCGCGCTTTCCTTCCCGCCTTGATTACGAAGCGATGAGCTTCTTCCCTAGTTTTAAGCAAAGTATCTTTTATATTCTCTGCTAACTCTTTAAAATTATTATTAACCCCTTTAGTAAAAACTAATTTATCCCCACCTAGTTTAGAAATACCTACCAATGGAAAATGGATATTATGATGAGTCAAGACTCGACTAACAAAATCGATCTGCGGTTTTCCGCCATCAATCATTAACAAATCAGGAGTAGGCCAATCCTGATGAGCAAAACGACGCAGGAGCATTTCTGAAAGAGCCCGTTCATCATCCCCCGGAGGAGCTTCTTTAATCTTGAACAAGCGATATTCTTTCTTGTCAGCCTCACCACTAGAAAAAACTACCATGGAGCCATAGGTTTCCTTGCCGTTTAAATGAGAAATATCATAACCTTCAATCCGATTGATTTTAGGCAAACTTAAATCATCATCCCGCACTAACAGCGAAACATCTTGAATGTGTTGCAATGACTTAATCTTGTCCGGGTTTTCTTTTATCAGTTTTTTTAACAAGCGCTTCTTATCACCTTTTAATAATAAAACAATATTTTTGATATTGGACTGATAATCATTCTTACTGACAATATCAATACAAGCGCCGGGACACAATCCAATCTGATAATCAAAACAAGCCTTGCCGCTATGCGGCTTACAATTACCATAAGGAAAGATGCGTCGGATAATCTTCAAAGCATTCTGAATCAAAGAAAAAGATTGGTATGGTCCAAAGACATGCGCTTTGGTTGCTGGAAACTTCTTCAATTCCTGTCCACGGATAACCAGAGGTCGAGGATAATCATCTGTCCTGGAAATAACTACATAAATGAATGATCTGTCATCCCTCCAAACTGGGTTTCCAGAACCCTACGATGAT